>JAGWIG010000115.1 GCA_028873515.1 Pseudomonadota bacterium
GGGACCCACTTTGGTGTTAGGTCATCAATTGAAAAGGGGGCCACCTGTTCAATTTTTCTGCTCCGTTTCCTGATGGAGTAGACCTGCCTTGTGTTTTTGTCAATGGTAAGTTAATAATCCCCAAAAGTTGCAAAGTAACAATCCCCGGTTTTGGATGATCAACTTGATGGAATCATTGTTCTTCTCCTTCTTCTTTGGGTGGGTGATTTCGGCGGTGGGGAGGATGGGTGGCAGAGAATTATGCGGGAACAAAGCAGGAATTCTTGCAAGTCTTGCACGCTGTTTATATTTTTTTTTGTAGAGCAAATTTCAATAGGAATAGGTAATATTATAGTTTGTTGAGGAAACACTGCATCTTGACATGCTACGTAACTTGCGTATAGTTATGTCATGAAAGCCACATTCATTGAATTGCCTTCTTTCGAGCGGCATCGGCGTGACTATTTGAGCGACGAGAGTTTCCGCTTACTTCAGAATGTTCTGATGGATAATCCGGAGGCAGGGGATCTCATTGAAGGTACGGGTGGATTACGCAAGGTACGCCATGCAGATGAGAAGCGTGGTAAAGGAAAACGGGGTGGCCTTCGTGTAATTTACTACTGGTGGATGTTGGGTAAGGAGTGCTGGTTATTTACCGTCTATAACAAAAATGAGATGAATGATCTGACTGCTGCGCAACGTAAGATTCTGAAGGAATTGCTCAAGTGTGAGCTGGAAGCAAGGAAAATCAAATGAAACGTAATCTGTTCGATGAGTTGAAAGAAGGTTTTGATGCGCTGGAATCAGCGCGGACGAACAAACTTACCCTAAGACATCATGTTGTGGAAAGAAAGGCTGCCCCCACCATAACTCCGGCAGAATTATTAAGCCTTCGTGAACGACTCCATTTGTCACGAACCGTGTTTGCAAGGTTCCTGCGCACGAATGAGCGTACCCTGGAAAACTGGGAGCAGGGTCGTGCCCGTCCGAATGCACAGGCTGCCGTTTTAATCCGTATGGTGGAACGTTATCCTGATACAGTAGAGCGGCTGTCCTCTATCTGAGTCATTTTTTTTGGGTTAACTGCATCTTTCTACCCCAGTGTTATGCGTTATTGGACTTGGGTTGCCATGGGACCTACGCGTGTCTGAGACAAGCAGGATCAGAATGGGGAGAACACGTTATGCCCATGAGGCCAAATTTAGGAAATAGGCGCTGGATATTGCTGGGAAGGAATGTTCATTGAGGTAACGCCTGAGAATGGGATCGTGTCTTGGAATGTAAAATCAGCAGGAAATTTTTAGCCAGCAATTTATTCATATGTCATTACTAATATTTTTGTTGATTGATTTATAAAAAGTACATTTGTTTTGTTTTTCTTGACAGGTAGGGGGACTCTTGGATAAGCCAAGGGTCTGTGAAGTGTTGAAGGGCTACCATGCCCAGATCATAGGCAAAAATTGACAAAAAAACCTGTGTTTTTGCATATGGTTTGGGAAAAGGTGGGTATTCTCTGGAAATATCCCGGAATGCTTCAATCTGATATAGACTTCATTGTGAATCCTAAAGTTAGTTTTTTATTTAGTGCAGGTTAGCAAAAGTGCGCGACTTTTGCGCGACTCAACTATGCATTGTAAGACTTTACTGTGCAGTTGGTTTGCAACGGTCAACAACAAGTCATTGATAAATATAATATTAAAAATTAATTATTCGGCTACGAACCAGGGGGTCGTGGGTTCAAATCCTGCCGGGCGCGCCAAAATCCATATTTAGATCAATCGCCTGGCGACAGTTTGCTAGGCGATTTTTCTTTTCAGCAGAGTCAATGCCCGACTTTTGCCCGACCTGCTGGCACCTACGCGATTGGACGCTTCGAGCAACTCGGCCAGTTCCGGTGCCGAGTAGTGCGAAGTGATGTCCCCGTTCTTATGTCCCAGCAGAACCTTGCGGGTCTCCAGCGATACCCCCTCTGCCCTTAGTCTTCTTCCATAAGTATGCTTGAGGTCATGAACCCGGACATTAGCCAGTCCTGGCAACACTGAGACCAGATAATCACGCAACTCCCCGGTAACCAGGGTGCCGCGCTGGCCTTTGCGAGCCAATCCTTCCGGCAGGATTCTGCCGGTTTCCAGGTAGATATTCATCGCGGCCTTGATTCGTGCATTGTCCCAGGCGGTGTTGTGCATGGTATTTACCGGTTTGCCCCTGAAGGTAAATACCCGTTCAGGATGATCACCCCGGCAACTTTCAATCACCGACCGTGCCGTGTCATTCAGGACGACCAGTCGTTCCTCGCGATTCTTGACCCCGGAGTTTGCATGTCGCCCGCCAAAGTTTTCGGGTATCAGGAATACGCTGGTGTCCAGTTCGGGTACCAGGATTTCCCAATCCCATCGAAGCTGGCAGACTTCCTGCTCCCGTGTCCCGGTATTGACCTTAAATATCGCCATTCTTGCGAGGTGCGCGGGCAGTTCATGAAACAACTGTGTCTGTTCTTCCCATGACAGCGGATAGGGCCTGCGCGCATCTGTGAGAGGCAGCATGGTTAACAGCGGTGCCTGCTCAAGCCATGTCAGCCCGTTTTCGTCACGCCATCTTCTTGCTGCCAGATTCAGTATCCGCCGCACTGTGCCCAGGGCATTGTTAATGCTCTTGTGCCTGATGCCGGCCGACTTGCGAGCCATGACATAAGGATGGAGCGTGCCATCGTGCACCTTGCTGACTGGTGTCTCCCCAATGTGGGGGTCGAGTGATTTCAGCATATAGGCATCCGAACTGATTGAGGCTTTATGCTGGTTCTCACGCAGGAATTTTGCGGCAGCTTCCCGGAAAATCCTGTCCGGACGGATTCCATAGATTTCTGCATTGCGAATTCCTTCCAGTCTGTGTGCTAGATACCGCTGCGCTTCTTCTGCGTCACTTGTTCCACAACTTTCGCAAATTGTGCGACCGTGGTACACCTTGTTGATGTGCCATGTTCCACCCGGCCTGTCCGGCCTGCGGCGGAGTCCTGCCATTCTTTTTCCCATTGCTCTTTTCCTTTCCTCATAAGAGCGCCGGGTGTTCCATTGCGACTCTTATATTGCTCCCACCACCGGTCGAGATCAAGTCGGTCATATCCAACACCCTGGATCCCGATGGGAACTGAAACCAGATGCGGCTTTACGTACCGGTTGAACCGGTTTCGATCCATGCCCAGGTAGGTGGGCGCATCGCCGGCCCTGATGACACGCGGCTGAAGAAGGATTTGTCCCGAATTTCCTTTGGAGGTTTTCATGGTCTGGAATCTGTCTGGTTTTCAGATCTGTTCAAGCCTGTCTTTGATTTCAATTTTATTTTCAGCAATTGGGTTGAATTCATTTTTGAATGGTGGATTGCTGTTGTGAACAGGTCTGGATTTCCCGGGCAATCAGCGATCGCACGATTTCACTGACGGTAAGACCTCGATCTTTGGCCAGGCGGAAAAGGGGTAAGAATTGCTCGTCCTCAGCCATTCTGACTCTTAATGTTTTAATTTTTTTCTCAGGTCTTTTTGATGTGTTCTGTTTTGGTGTAATAAAAGGGGTTGTAGGTTCCATGAAGTTGCTCCTTCTAATGGTAAACTTGATGTAACCTGATTGTGGATCAACTGATTTTTGGCTTTAACGACAAAATTTCCCGGGCGGCATGAAGAAAAAGATTGAAATTCTGGAATTGACGCGAGCTGCTTTTGGTTCGATTGAATCGGGGTGTGATGTGGCCGTGGCTGTTGCAGTAGAGGAGTTTCTCAGGGAGATATCCCCCTCTCATTCCCTCGTCTCAAAGAAATATTCACTACAGGGCCTGGCAAAGAAGCGGCTTGATGAAGCAGTCGTTGATTTCTGTAGAAGGGCGGCTTTTGTGTCCCAGCCGCCGCCTTTTTCCGAGTTGCTGACTTCGAAAGAACAGGATGCGTACCAGTACTGGTCCAGTTTGTGGAGGAAATATGAGGCTCAATGTCAGGAAAAGGGCTGCAAGCCTGAACAGCGGGTCGCCCGCACCTTGGATACGATCATCAATATGGTGATGCTGTGTCAATCCAGAAGCGCCTGGGACACCCAGGATGTTACTGAAGATGAAACGGGATTTGCATTTCGAGTCCGGGGGAAAAGGAGTCGGGGTGAAGGGAAGCAGATAGCAGGGAAACTTCCCTGGTACCTGCTGTTCGACCACATACCCTATTGTGAATTGTGCCACGTCAAAACTGAGCTTGAGCTTGAAAAATTACGTCTTGTAAAAGCATCGAGTAATGATGCTGAAGGTCTGTCATTATTCAGGAATCATAAATTCCGTTCCAAAGGATTCAGTAACCGCTATTGCTGTAAGCATAATCCCAGCCAGGACATAAGAGGATATAAAAAGGGGCACCAAAATCGAAAGTTTTATTATTCGGTCATGCGTCTGATGATAGAAGGGAGGAGATGTCTGGGACTACCTCCCCTCGAGCCGGAGGTCGTGATGTATAAAGCATACAATCTGGTTGAGAATCACGTGGATCGGTTGTTCCTGAAAAGGTGCGTCGGGGTTGTCGCCAGTTATTATGAAGCAGGTCTGGAGAAATCGGATAGAAGGCAAATGCTGGTGACTTGTTATCTTGAACTGGTGCCACACCTGCCGGCTGAGGATTTCCCGTTTGATGAAGGCATATTATCAGAAGCTAAACCCGTAAAGCATGAGGGCTGAAACAATTGTCCCATTGCAGTCTCAGGTATTTCATGAGGTTCAGCAGGGTATGCGCCCCGGTTTTATCGTCCGGACGCTTTGGTTCGAGATGGCTTTTGGGTGAATTTATCAGCTTCTATGAGTTTTACCAGTAGTCTGGCAGCGGGGTCGTTTTGAGCTTCTGCTCCCCAGAAGTCTGCTGCTGCCTGTAGATGATTATTGTACTCTTCAACTGTATCCGGGACGGTACTTAATCCAGTATCCTGCTTGAATAACCTGACTTCATTATCATTCAGTTTGATTTTGTTACCTAACGCTATCATATTTACTTTTCCTTTTGATCACAGCGGTATTAACCTGGATTCATTGTAGTACAAGAAATGGTTTGGGCAAGCCCCGTTATATTAAGCTGGTTTATTATGGGACTGGATAATCATCCTTCCATGCAGGTGGATGCAGTGCGATGATGGCCTATTGATGGGGTCTGATTAGCCGGATTA
>JAGWIG010000008.1 GCA_028873515.1 Pseudomonadota bacterium
GCACGGAAATGGTGATGCCGGGAGATAATGTGGCGATTACGGTGAATCTGATTGCACCGATCGCGATGGAAGAGGGGCTTCGTTTCGCGATACGCGAAGGGGGGCGCACTGTCGGCGCAGGTGTCGTCGCTAAAGTAATCGAGTAAGGTAAAATCATGCAAACCCAGAAAATACGTATTCGCCTAAAAGCGTTTGATTATCGTCTTATCGATCAGTCTGCGCTTCAGATTGTGGATACCGCAAAACGTACTGGAGCTGTGGTCAGGGGGCCTGTTCCCCTGCCTACGCGTATTGAACGGTTTGACATCCTGCGTTCGCCACATGTTAACAAGACGAGCCGCGATCAGCTTGAAATCCGTACTCATCTTCGTCTGATGGATATTGTTGATCCTACAGACAAAACTGTTGACGCTTTGATGAAGCTGGAACTGCCGGCTGGCGTGGATGTAGAAATCAAGCTTTGAAACAAGCTTAGAAATGGGCGGCGATTTTTTTGCCGCAAACGTGCCGGTCAATCGTAACCGGATGTATGTAAAGGAAAACAATGATGAGCCTAGGCCTAATTGGTCGTAAGGTGGGCATGACACGATTGTTTACTGATGACGGATCATCCGTTCCAGTAACCGTTCTAGATTTGTCCAGTAACCGAGTGACCCAGATTAAAACGGATGCCACCGATGGCTATGATGCTGTTCAGGTAGGTTTTGGTACTCGACGTGCCAGTCGGGTTACGCGCCCTTTGGCGGGACATTATGCCAAAGCAGGTGTTGAAGCACCGAAAATGCTTGCTGAATTCCGCCTGGATGCACAGGCTCTTTCCTCTCTGGTTCCCGGAGCGAGTCTTTCTGCTGAAATATTCTCAGTTGGTCAGAAGGTGGATATCACGGGCACAACTCATGGAAAAGGGTTTTCTGGTGCCATCAAGAGGCATAATTTCAGCTCAAATCGGGCAAGCCATGGTAATTCCCGTTCCCATAATTCTCCCGGATCGATTGGACAGGCGCAGGATCCTGGCCGTGTTTTCCCAGGCAAGCGCATGGCTGGGCAGTATGGGAATGTGACCTGTACCTCTCAGAATCTCGAGGTTGTTCGTATTGATCCTGAACGTCAGCTTCTGTGGGTTAAAGGTGCTGTTCCAGGTGCCAAGGATGGTCACGTGCTGGTTCGTCCAAGTGTGAAGGCAGGTGCATGATGGAACTCAAGTTGATTACTGCAAAGGGCAAGACTTCCAAGGAAACCGTTCAGGCTTCCGACAATCTGTTTGGACGTGACTTTAACGAAGCCCTCGTGCATCAGGTGGTGGTGGCATACCAGGCTAATTCGCGTACCGCCACCCGTGCTCAGAAAGGCCGTTCAGATATAGCCAAGAGCACCCGGAAGCCATGGCGGCAAAAAGGCACGGGTCGCGCCCGTGCGGGGATGGCATCAAGCCCTATTTGGCGTGGAGGGGGTAAAACTTTCCCGAGCAGTCCAGATGAAAATTTTGCCCATAAAATTAACAAGAAAATGTACCGTATTGGTATATGCGCAATATTATCCGAGTTGGTTCGCCAGGATCGGCTTGCTGTTGTGGATGAGTTTAAGGTTGACTCTCCTAAAACACGTGAGGCGGTTGTGAAACTCAAAGGGTTGGGGGTTTCCGAAAGCATCCTCATTGTCACTGATGATCTTGATGAAAACCTGTATCTTTCTATGCGTAATCTTCCAAATGTTCTGGTCGTGGAGGCGCAGCATGCTGACCCAGTCAACCTAATTCGTTTTGATCGCGTTCTGTTGACGAAGAAAGCGGTACAGAAATTTGAGGAGATGCTGGGATGAACAAGAAGATAAGTGAAGACCGGCTGCTTCAGGTCATCCTTGCACCACAAGTCTCGGAAAAAAGTACTTTTATTGCTGAAAAGCATGAACAGGTAGCCTTTCGGGTAGTCGTGGATGCAACTAAAACTGAAGTTAAGGCTGCCGTTGAGTTATTGTTCAAGGTTCAGGTTGAATCTGTGCAAATGCTTAATGTGAAGGGTAAAAATAAGCGATTTGGTCGGAATTTAGGCCGTCGCAAGGACTGGAAAAAGGCTTATGTAGGATTGAAGCCTGGCCAGGAAATCAATTTTGCCGCGGGCGAGTAGGAGGGATAGATGTCTATAGTCAAAGTAAAGCCAACCTCCGCTGGTCGTCGCGGAGTGATCAAGGTGGTTACGCCAAATCTGCATAAGGGGGCACCTGTTGCCTCACTCGTGGAGAAACAAACGAAGAAAGCCGGCCGGAACCATCATGGCCATATTACGACCCGCCATCAGGGTGGAGGGCACAAGCAGCATTACCGTCTCATTGATTTTCGCCGTAACAAGGATAGCATCGAGGCCCATGTTGAACGAATTGAGTATGACCCAAACCGTTCAGCACATATTGCCCTTTTATGTTATTCCGATGGTGAGCGACGCTATATTATTGCGCCAAAAGGGATTGCGGAAGGAGCGCAGCTGTATTCGGGTTCCGATGCCCCAATCAAGCCAGGTAACGCATTACCCTTGCGGAATATCCCGGTCGGAACAACCATACACTGTGTTGAAATGATGCCAGGCAAAGGAGCGCAGCTTGCACGATCAGCTGGAACATCCGTGCAGTTGCTGGCCCGTGAAGGGATCTATGCGCAGCTCAGGCTGCGTTCTGGTGAAATCAGACGGGTGCATGTGGATTGCAAGGCGACCATCGGTGAAGTTGGCAACAGTGAGCATAATCTGCGTTCAATAGGGAAGGCCGGTGCGCAGCGCTGGCGTGGGATTCGCCCCACTGTCCGGGGTGTAGCGATGAACCCAATCGATCACCCGCATGGTGGAGGCGAAGGCAAGACTGCTGCCGGACGTCATCCGGTATCCCCTTGGGGGACACCAACCAAGGGTTATCGCACGCGACGGAACAAGCGTACGACCGGTATGATTGTTCGTCGTCGTCCATCGAATAAGAGGTAATGCATATGGCACGTTCAATTAAAAAAGGCCCATTCGTTGATTTGCATCTTCTTAAGAAGGTGGATGCGGTTCGTGCAACGAGTGACAAACGTCCGATCAAGACCTGGTCACGCCGTTCGACGGTGTTGCCTGATTTTGTTGGACTTACTATCGGCGTTCACAATGGCAAGCAGCATGTGCCAGTGTACATTACTGAAAACATGGTCGGGCATAAGCTCGGTGAGTTCGCTATGACACGTACCTTCAAGGGACATGCCGCGGACAAGAAGGCTAAAAAATAGGAGGATAGGATGCAAGTTTCTGCCAAGTTGCGTGGCACCCGTCTTTCCGCCCAGAAAGGCCGTCTTGTTGCTGACATGATACGCGGGCTGCCTGTTGGGCGTGCCCTGGATATTCTGACGTTTACACCCAAAAAAGGGGCTGTGATCATCAAGAAGGTGCTCGAATCTGCAATTGCCAATGCGGAACATAATGCCGGAGCTGATATTGATGAGCTTAAGGTGGCGACAATTCTTGTCGATGAAGGGGCAACGCTCAAACGGTTTCGGGCAAGGGCAAAGGGGCGGGGAGCAAAAATACTCAAGCCCACCTGTCACATTACCGTGATAGTCGGCGACTAAAGGAAGACTTATGGGACAGAAAATCAATCCGGCGGGCTTTAGACTTGCCGTAAACAAGAACTGGGCATCTCGCTGGTATGCTAATAGCAAGAATTTTCCAGGGATGCTTCTGGATGACATTAAGGTGCGTGGCTTTCTGAAAAAGAGGCTTGCCAATGCATCGGTATCCAAAATTATCATTGAGCGCCCAGCCAGAACGGCACGTATCACGATACATTCGGCTCGACCAGGTGTCGTCATAGGCAAGAAGGGCGAAGATATCGAATTGCTCAAGCGGGAATTGCAGGTCATGATGAAAGTTCCTGTGCATCTTGACATTGAGGAAGTACGCAAGCCAGAGATCGATGCACAACTGGTTGCAGAAAGTATCGCAAACCAGTTGGTAAAGCGGATAATGTTCCGCCGTGCCATGAAACGCGCCATTACTAATGCCATGCGCATAGGTGCCCAAGGTATCAAGATTGAATGTGCCGGTCGCTTGAATGGTATAGAAATTGCCCGTACTGAATGGTATCGTGAGGGACGCGTACCCTTGCACACCCTAAGGGCAGATATTGATTATGCGACAGCGGAAGCCAAGACTACCTTTGGTGTGATTGGTATCAAGGTTTGGATCTATAAGGGTGAGACTGCTGCCCGTTCGGAGCCGGTCGCTGAGCCGCAACCCGAAAAGAAGGTCAGAAAGCCAGGAGTTAAACATGCTGCAGCCAGCTAGAAGTAAGTTCCGCAAACAGCAGAAAGGTCGGAACAAGGGTGTTGCGACCCGGGGTGCCGAGGTAAGTTTTGGTGAATATGGACTCAAGGCGGTTAGCCGTGGACGTTTGACAGCACGCCAGATTGAGGCGGCGCGTCGTGCGATGACCCGTCATATTAAGCGCGGAGGACAAATCTGGATCCGCGTTTTCCCGGACAAGCCTATTTCATCTAAGCCAGCAGAAGTCCGGATGGGGAACGGTAAGGGCAACCCGGAATTCTGGGTTGCAGAGATTGTTCCAGGGAAGGTTTTGTATGAAATGGATGGTGTGGATGAAGCGTTGGCTCGGGAAGCTTTCCGGCTGGCTGCAGCTAAGCTTCCATTTGCGACGACCTTCGTGACGAAGCGATTGGGGTAGAAAATGAAAGCCAGTGAGCTGAGAAAAAAATCGGTGGATGAACTTAAAGCTGAACTGAAGGATTTGTTGCGTGCGCAGTTTTCATTACGTATGCAAATTGCCACCCAGCAGAATACGAAGGTGGATCAGGTTGGGAAAGTGCGGCGGGATGTAGCCAGGGTCCGCACATTGATTACTGAAAAGGTAAAATCCGCATGAGTGAACATAGCATCCATAAGCCGACCCTTACCGGGCGGGTGGTTAGCGACAAGATGGACAAGACCGTTACTGTTCTTGTCGAGCACAAAGTCAAGCATCCGCTTTATGGCAAGGTTATACGGCGTTCTAAAAAATATCATGTCCATGATGCGAAAAACGAGTTCCACGAGGGTGATATTGTAGAGATTGTCGAGACGCGTCCTGTCGCTAAGACCAAGGCATGGGCAGTAGCCCGTCTGGTTGAAAAAAGCCGTTTGGTTTAATTGCTTGCTAGATACCGTAATCTACGGTAGGATGTTCGCTTTTTACGTGACTGCCTGCGGGCATCGTAGGCGGGCCAAAACTGACCGTCGAGCCGCGTTTTTTATAGGGCCGTACTGCTCGGGCGGATTAAGTTGGAGAAGATAAATGATTCAGATGCAATCCCAGCTGGAGGTTGCTGACAATACTGGTGCACGTACTGTCATGTGCATCAAGGTATTAGGCGGCTCCAAGCGTCGTTATGCCGGTATCGGCGATATTATCAAGGTGTCCATCAAGGATGCGGCCCCGCGTGGTCGGGTCAAGAAAGGTGAAGTATACAATGCCGTGGTGGTTCGTACTGCCAAGGGCGTTCGTCGTCAGGATGGATCTCTCGTTAAGTTTGACTCCAATGCCGCTGTATTGCTCAATGCCAAACTTGAACCCATAGGTACCCGTATATTTGGTCCGGTCACCCGTGAACTGCGCACAGAGCGTTTCATGAAAATCGTCTCGCTCGCGCCAGAAGTGCTGTAAGGAGGAGTGATGCGCAAAATTCGCAAAGGTGATGAAGTGATTGTGACAACAGGCAAAGATAAAGGTCGGCGAGGAGTGGTATTGAGAGTCGTTGACAAGGGTGAAAAGCTGGTTGTTGAGGGGATAAACCGTGTAAAAAAACATGTTCGGCCCAATCCGATCAAGAATATAAATGGCGGAATTGTCGAGCGTGAGGCTGCTGTTCATGTTTCTAATGTAGCGCTATGGAATTCAGTGGCCGGCAAGGGTGACCGCGTCGGTTTCAAGACACTTGAGGACGGACGAAAAGTGCGGGTTTTCAAGTCAAATGGCGAAGTCATCGATGCGTGAGGGTGGAACAATGGCACGACTGAAAGAATTTTACAGAGAAAAAGTAGTGCTTCAACTGACCGAAAAATTTGGTTATTCTTCGGCGATGGAAGTGCCACGAATTGAAAAAATCACACTTAATATGGGTGTGGGAGATGCGGTGGCTGACAAGAAAGTCATGGATCATGCCGTATCAGATATGGAGAAAATATCAGGCCAAAAGGCAGTGGTTACCAAGGCCCGCAAATCCATAGCCGGTTTCAAGATTCGTGAAGGGTACCCGATAGGATGCAAAGTTACGCTCCGTCGTGATCGCATGTATGAGTTTCTGGATCGGCTTATTTCCGTGGCTATTCCCCGTATCCGTGATTTTCGGGGGGTCTCGGGTAAATCTTTCGATGGTCGTGGTAATTACAACATGGGTGTCCGCGAACAGATCATTTTCCCTGAAATTGAGTATGACAAGATTGATAAACTCCGGGGTATGAACATAACCATCACGACAACGGCCAAAACGGATGAGGAAGCCCGCGCGCTTCTGGCCGCTTTTAATTTTCCGTTCAAGAATTGAGGGCAGTATGGCAAAAATTTCACTGATTAACCGTGACCTGAAGCGGCGTGCGACTGTTGCCAAGTATGCAACGCAGCGTGCCAGTCTTCTCGCTGTTATCCGTAACCCGGGATTGACCGATGAGGTACGCCAGGCTGCCCGGATTAAATTCCAGGCCCTTCCACGAGATTCCAGTCCGGTTCGTTTGCGTAATCGATGCGCTTTGACCGGTCGCCCACGAGGCACGTTTCGTAAGTTCGGTCTTTCACGGTCCAAGGTTCGGGAGTTCGCCATGAAGGGCGAAATTCCTGGCATTATCAAAGCCAGCTGGTAATTAAGGAGACGATAGAAGATGAGCATGAGTGATCCTATCGCCGATATGCTGACGCGTATCCGCAATGGCCAGCGGGCTGACAAGGTAAGCGTCTCGATGCCTTCGTCAAAGCTTAAAGTAGCCATTGCAAACGTGCTGAAGGCAGAAGGCTATCTTGAATCTGTTACTGTGCATGAAGCCGAAGGCAAGCCAGTACTCGAATTAGGTCTTAAATACTATGCCGGACGTCCAGTTATTGAAAAAATCGAGCGCGTTTCACGACCCGGGCTCAGGATTTATAAGGGTTCCAGTGAGATTCCGCGGGTCATGGGGGGGCTGGGAATTACCATCATGTCTACATCCCGTGGCGTCATGACGGACCGTGGAGCGCGTGCAGCTGGCGTTGGCGGTGAAATCCTGTGTTATGTGGCATAACGGAAGGGTAGAACATGTCAAGAATTGCTAAATACCCCGTCCCGTTACCTGGTAGTGTTCAGGTGGTGCTGGGGGAAAAGGATATTGTGGTCAAGGGACCCCTCGGTGAGGCACGCCAGGCCCTGTCTTCCAATGTAAGCGTTGTGCAGGAAGGTAAGGAACTTCGCTGTGCTGCAGTAGGAGACTCGATAGAGGCTAATGCCATGAGTGGCACTATGCGTGCACTTCTTGCCAACATGATCAAGGGTGTGTCGGTAGGATTCATGAAAAAATTGACTCTGGTCGGCGTGGGCTATCGTGCCCAGGCGAAAGGTGATGTGTTATCACTGGCCCTGGGTTATTCTCATCCCATTGAACATAAGATGCCAGAAGGTATCAAGGTAGAAACGCCCACGCAGACAGAAATTGTTATCAAGGGCATTGATAAGCAGAAGGTTGGTCAGGTGGCTGCTGAAGTTCGGGCATATCGTCGCCCCGAACCCTATAAAGGCAAAGGTGTTCGATATGCAGATGAAGTGGTAATCATCAAAGAGACCAAGAAGAAATAAGGGTAATTGTCATGGACAAGAAAGAAGCTAGACTGCGTCGTGCACGTAAAACCCGTGCAAAGATTGCGCAGCTTAAGGTCGCACGTTTGACTGTGCATCGCAGTAATTGTCATATCTATGCACAGATTGTTGATGCATCGGGTGGGCGTGTCCTGGTTTCGGCTTCAACTGCCGAAACTGAAGTACGCAAGGATTTGACAAATGGCGGTAATATTTCAGCTGCGGTCATTGTAGGCAAGCGTATTGCTGAAAAGGCAAAAAGTGCGGGTATTGAGCAGGTTGCATTTGATCGTTCCGGATTTAAATACCACGGACGCATCAAGGCATTAGCCGATGCCGCCCGTGAAAACGGGCTGGTATTCTGACGAGGTAATTATGGCAAAAACAGATATGGAAGAACGCGGCGACGGTCTGCGGGAAAAGATGATTGCGGTCAACCGGGTGACGAAAGTGGTCAAGGGTGGACGTATCATGGGCTTTGCAGCACTGGTTGTAGTAGGTGATGGCGACGGTGGGATCGGAATGGGTAAAGGCAAGGCAAAGGAAGTTCCTGTTGCTGTGCAAAAAGCGATGGATGAAGCCCGTCGCAACATGGTTAAGATCTCGCTCAAGAATGGTACGCTCCATCATTCGGTTAATGGTGAACATGGTGCGGCGCGTGTGCATATGCAGCCCGCCTCGGACGGAACTGGCATTATTGCCGGAGGACCAATGCGCGCTATATTTGATGTGATGGGTGTGCATAATATTCTTGCTAAAAGTTATGGGTCGCGAAATCCCTATAATATGGTTCGCGCTACACTCAATGGCCTTCAGGCCATGAATACCCCGTCTGAAGTCGCAGCAAAACGCGGCAAGACGGTTGAAGAAATTCTGGAGTAGCCCACCATGCCTAAGAAAAAGGAACAATCGGTAGCGAATCTTCGGGTGACGCTCGTCAAGAGTGTCATTGGTGCGATCGAATCGCAGCGGGCTACCGTGCGGGGATTGGGTATCCGTCGCATGCATCAGACGGTTGAAGTTCGGAATACACCAGAAATTCGCGGGATGATAAACAAGGTCCGCCATCTGGTGAAATGCGAGGGTTGAAAGATGCAACTGAATACGATTAAACCTGCTTTGGGAGCCAAACGCGAAAAACGTCGTGTTGCCCGAGGTATAGGTTCTGGTTTGGGAAAAACTGCCGGTCGTGGGCATAAGGGTCAGAAATCACGGGCTGGAGGATTTCATAAAGTAGGCTTTGAAGGTGGACAGATGCCATTGCAGCGCCGGCTGCCCAAACGTGGATTTGTGTCCTTGACTGCGTCAGACACTGTGCAGGTCCGTTTGTCAGCGCTGGACAAGCTTCCGGTCGAACGCATTGATATGCTGGTACTCAAGCAGGCTGGAATTGTTCCGCATGGGGCGAGAGCGGCTAAGATATTTCTCTCTGGAACCATCGGAAGGAAAGTGATTCTTGCGGGGGGTCTGGCTGTAACCAAAGGTGCCAAAGCAGCGATTGAATCTGCTGGCGGCACGGTTGAAGGGTAATTCCAACATTGGCCAAACAGACTTCTATACCTGGTGCAAACAAGATGGGCGAGCTAAGACGGCGTTTGCTGTTTGTGCTTGGGGCGCTGATCGTCTATCGTATTGGCACGTTTATTCCGGTGCCGGGAATAGACCCGATCGTACTTGAACAGCTTTTTCGATCCCAGCAAAACGGGATCCTGGGTATGTTTAACATGTTTTCTGGTGGGGCTTTAAGAAGATTTTCGATTTTTGCCCTGGGGATCATGCCTTACATATCCTCATCGATTATCATGCAGTTGATGACGACTGTTTCACCCAAGATGGAAGCATTGAAAAAAGAGGGTGAAGCGGGCCGTAAGACCATTACCAAATATACCCGCTGGGGAACGGTTGTTCTAGCCCTGTTCCAGGCATTGGGTATTGCTATTGCCCTTGAGCATCAGCCTCATCTGGTTCTTAATCCTGGCTTTGGTTTCAGGCTTATTGCTGTGGTTTCACTCGTGACTGGAACGATGTTCCTGATGTGGCTGGGAGAACAGATTACTGAGCGTGGAGTAGGGAATGGAATCTCCCTGATTATATTTGCGGGGATTGTTGCCGGGCTGCCGCACGCGGTGGGGGGCACGCTGGAATTGGCGCAGACTGGTGCATTTTCCATTCCAATCGTTCTGTTGCTCTTTGTTGGCACGATAGCCGTGACTGCTTTTGTAGTCTTTGTTGAGCGGGGGCAGCGTAAAATCCTGGTCAATTATGCAAAACGCCAGGTGGGTAACAAGCTTTATGGCGGACAAAGTTCTCATTTGCCCTTGAAGATTAATATGTCTGGGGTTATACCACCGATCTTTGCTTCCAGCATCATTCTTTTTCCGGCGACATTGGCGGGATGGTTCGGCTCGAATGACAAGCTGTACTGGCTTAGGGATATTAGTGGAGCACTCTCTCCAGGACAGCCGCTCTATGTCATTATTTATACCGCAGCCATTGTATTTTTCTGTTTCTTTTATACGGCTCTGGTTTTTAATCCGAAGGAAACGGCGGATAACCTGAAAAAAAGTGGTGCCTTTATTCCTGGCATACGGCCTGGCGATCAGACTGCGCGGTATATCGACAAAATCATGACACGGCTGACGCTGGCAGGGGCGGTATATGTTACGCTTGTATGCCTGTTGCCGGAATTTCTGATTGTGGAATTGAACGTCCCTTTTTATTTCGGGGGAACATCTTTGCTGATTATCGTTGTGGTAGTTATGGATTTTATGGCCCAGATACAGGCCTATCTGATGTCTCGCCAGTATGAGAGCCTGCTCCGCCGCGCAAATTTCAAGGGCGGCATGACGCCACGCTGATAAAGTTAACTGGACGAAAAATGGCAAAGGAAGATACGATTGAAATGCAGGGAGAAGTTCTGGAAA
This sequence comes from Pseudomonadota bacterium, assembly GCA_028873515.1. GTDB lineage: Bacteria > Pseudomonadota > Gammaproteobacteria > Burkholderiales > REEB80 > REEB80. The sequence continues at coordinate 10,753 of JAGWIG010000008.1, forward strand.
CCCTGCCGAATGCAACGTTTCGCGTCAAGCTTGAAAACGGCCATGTCGTGCTGGGCTATATTTCGGGCAAGATGCGGATGCACTATATCCGTATTTTGCCTGGTGACAAGGTGACTGTTGAGTTGACGCCGTATGATCTGACTCGTGCACGGATTACTTTCCGCGCGAAATAACCGTTGGGTTCACTGGATGAATGTTTAGTCCGGTGATTGAAGGAGGTAATATGAAGGTTCGTGCAGCTATCAAAAAAATGTGCCGTCATTGCAAAATGGTCAAACGGCAGGGTGTGCTTAGGGTAATTTGTTCTGATCCTAGGCATAAGCAGCGCCAAGGTTGATATCAGGCTATTACAATGATAGAATTTCGAGTTTTTAATAATTATTGCTGCTGGGAGTAGAGCATGGCCCGCATAGCCGGGGTGAATATCCCCAATCATCAACATACCGAAATTGCGCTGACTGCTATTTATGGCATCGGACGTACTCGTGCCCGCCTTATTTGTGCTGATGCGGGAATTGAGCCCTCGAAGAAAATCAAGGATCTTGATGATGCTGCGATGGAAAGGCTTCGTGATGCGGTAGCAAAATTCACCGTTGAAGGTGATTTGCGCCGGGAAGTGACCATGAACATCAAGCGACTCATTGATCTGGGTTGCTATCGCGGTCTCAGGCATCGTCGAGGCTTGCCTGTGCGTGGCCAGCGTACGCGGACTAATGCCCGCACCCGCAAGGGACCGCGTAAAGCGATCCGAGCGGCAATCGCCAAGTAAAGGAATCATGATTTATGGCAAAAACTAATGTACGGGTGCGTAAGAAGGTAAAAAAGAATGTGGCTGAAGGTATTGCCCACATTCATGCTTCCTTCAACAACACTATCGTGACCATTACCGATAGACAGGGTAATGCCCTGGCTTGGGCAACTTCGGGTGGCGCGGGTTTCCGCGGCTCTCGTAAAAGCACCCCTTTTGCAGCTCAGATGGCAGCAGAAGCTGCAGGCAAGGCTGCCCAGGAATATGGTGTCAAGAATCTCGAAGTCAAAATCAAGGGTCCGGGTCCCGGTCGCGAGTCGGCGGTACGTGCGCTGAACTCAGTCGGATTCAAGATTACGGGCATTTCCGATGTGACGCCTATCCCGCATAACGGGTGCCGTCCTCCCAAGAAACGCCGCATTTAATTTCAGGAGAGTGATTTTGGCTCGCAACCTCGATCCCAAATGTCGCCAGTGCCGCCGTGAAGGCGAAAAGTTATTTCTCAAGGCGGAGAAGTGTTTTACTGATAAATGTGCTGTAGAGCGCAGGAACTATGCACCGGGTCAGCATGGACAGAAGCAGTCTGGCCGCTTGTCGGATTACGGCGCTCAATTACGTGAGAAACAGAAGTTACGTCGTATCTATGGCATTCTTGAAGGACAGTTCAAGGGTTATTACGTGGCAGCAGATCGTGGTAAAGGGGTGACCGGCGAGCGCCTGCTCCAGCTTCTTGAGTCACGTCTGGATAATGTCGCCTATCGTATGGGTTTTGGCGGTTCGCGCACGGAAGCACGTCAGATAGTGCGCCATAATGGTGTATTGGTGAATGGCCGCCGTGTAAATATTCCTTCTTTCCAGGTGCGTGCCGGTGATGTGGTGGAAATCACGGAAAAGGCAAAGCTCCATTTGCGTATCAAGGCTGCAGTGGAAGCTGCGGCTGCCCGAGGATATCCTGATTGGATTGAAGTCGATGCCAAGGCACTCAAGGGTACTTACAAGGCTAAGCCGGCTCGTGCCGACCTGCCCCCAACTATCAACGAGCATCTGGTGGTCGAGCTCTATTCGAAGTAACCGGTGAGCGATAAGTCAGAGGACAAATTCATGCATACCAGCGCAGATTTTCTTAAACCCCGTGTGGTCGATGTCGAAGGCATGTCGTCCGTGCGCGCACGAATTGTCATGGAGCCCTTCGAGCGTGGCTATGGGCATACCCTGGGCAATGCGCTTCGTCGCATCCTTCTGTCTTCCATGCCAGGTTATGCCATTACGCAGGTAAAGATTTCAGGTGTCGTCCATGAGTATTCAACGATTGAGGGGGTGCAGGAAGATGTAGTTGACCTGCTTCTTAATCTCAAGGGTGTTGCCCTTAAACTGCACAATCGTGATGAAGCATTGCTGACCTTGACCGTAGAAGGTGAAGGGCTTGCGACAGCAGCAGATATCAAGAGTGGCGCAGATATTGAAATCGTGAACCCTGATCATGTGATTGCGCATCTGACCAAGGGCGGTCGCCTTGATATGGAGCTGAAAGTCGAAAAAGGGCGTGGATACCAACCTGTGCCGGTACGGAAAATGGAAACGGAATCACGCCAAATTGGTGCGATCATGCTTGATGCATCTTTTTCACCTGTCCGCCGGGTTAGCTATTCGGTTGAAAGTGCCCGTGTCGAGCAACGTACTGATCTTGACAAGCTTATCATGGACATTGAAACAAACGGGATTATCGAACCTGAAGAGGCTGTGCGCTATGCTGCACGCATTCTAGTCGATCAACTCTCCGTGTTTGCAGACCTGAAGGGCACGCCACAAGAAGTTGAGGTACCGAAAGCTGCCCAGGTTGATCCGATCCTGATGAGACCTGTAGATGATCTTGAGTTGACCGTCCGCTCGGCAAACTGCCTTAAGGCAGAGAATATTTATTATATTGGTGATCTAATCCAACGTTCTGAAACAGAGCTCCTGAAGACTCCGAACCTGGGTCGTAAATCACTGAATGAAATCAAGGATGTCCTTGCCTCAAAAGGGCTTACGCTGGGCATGAAACTGGAAAACTGGCCGCCTGCTGGAGTTGAAAAGGCGTAAGAAAGGGTAATCATGCGTCACCGCTTATCAAATCGCAAACTGAACCGGACGAGCAGCCATCGACTGGCAATGTTGCGTAATATGGCTAATGCGCTCCTGCGTCACGAGATCATAAAGACCACCCTACCCAAAGCCAAAGAATTGCGCCGTGTTGCAGAGCCATTGATTACCTTGGGGAAAAAACCGACTCTTGCCAATCGTCGGCTAGCCTTTGACCGCCTGAGGGATCGGGAAATGGTTGTGAAACTGTTTGATGATCTTGGTCCGCGCTTTGCCTCCCGTAACGGGGGTTATCTACGTATTCTGAAATGTGGGTTTCGCGTTGGAGACAATGCCCCAATCGCTTTGGTTGAGCTTGTTGATCGTCGTGAAGAGCCGGAAGCAGAAAAAGAACAACAGGCAAAGACTGAATAAAGCGGCCAGGTTTTTAAGGTCGTTAGATGAATTACAGGAAAGGCCGCGTCAAATAGACGCGGCCTTTTTTCTCTTGAAAACCAGTTTTTCTGCAGAATAAGGCCTGTCATTTCTATATTTTTATGTATCCTGATGTTTTCAATAATCAAAATGATGATAGACTGTTCTTGTAACAAGATTATCTATTTGAATATGGCAAGTGTTGAGCACCCGAGCATTCCATACAGGCAAAAAAAAATAGAAAGGAATGGCAGCGAATTATCGGTCTATCAGTTCAGTTAACTTTCCGAACCAGATTCTGGAAGTGCGCGCTGAACAAATACGCCTACTTTATCGGAGCAGTCCCGGAATTTATCTTGGCGGCCTGTTTGGTCTGTTACTTACTGTTTTTCTTCTTCGCAATACAATTTCTCATCCTGTACTCGCCATCTGGGGTGGCTCATTTCTGCTCCTTACCCTGCTTCGGTGGGGGTTAAGTCTTTCTTATTGGCGAGCTTCTCCTAATCCTGAAGCATCCCGGGCCTGGGGAAGGCGTATGGTATTTGGCTGTTTTGTTTCGGGTGTCATCTGGGCCTCAGCTTCTTATTGCCTGTATGTGCCTGGTTCCCTTTTGTACCAGACCTATCTCATATTGATTATCTGTGGCCTGCTTGCAGGTTCGGTAAGCTCCCTTGCAGTCTATATGCCTGCTTATATGGCGTTTTCCTTTACAACGGGATTACCCTTTGCCCTGCGCTTGATAGTAGGTAATAACCTGAGTACTCCGGGTGGGGCTGTCACGTTTGACCTTGGAATGCTTTTATTCGCTTTTATGGTGGTCATGTTCTTTTTTGCCGTGAATACCCAGCGTACGATTATTGAGTCCCTGCTCTATCGATTCAGGAATCTCGACTTGATTGAGACCCTGAAAACCCAGATGGAAGAGACTAAGCAGGTGAATATCAATCTTAAGCAGGAAATCTTTGTGCGGGAGCAGGCAGAAGGTCGGCTGCAACTGACATACAAGATGATGGAGCATACCGCAGAAGGGGTTATGGCGCTTGATATCCACCATATCATATTATGGGTGAATGCGGCTTTTAGCCGGTTAACTGGTTACAACTTTTCTGCTTCAGTCGGAAAGAACTTTAATTTTCTGCTGCACGACACGACCATAAGTGAACTTGCCTTGACAAAGCTTGCTGAATCCGGGCACTGGGAAGGAGAGGTAAACATCAAACGGGATGATGGCACGGTTTTCCCAGGTTATGTCAGCATTACAGTCGTTCCAAATGAGGCGGGAGAACCTGAGCATCATGTCATTGTTTTGACAGATTTTACACAAAAGAAGGCGCAGGAGGCAAACATCAGGTACCTTGCTACGCATGATACGCTGACGCAATTGCCAAACCGGGCATTTTTTGAAGGTAATCTTGAAGCTGCACTTACTCGTGCCCGGCGCCATAAAAACCGGGTAGCCCTGCTTTTCATTGATCTGGACCAGTTCAAGCGGATCAATGATGCGCTGGGTCACCCTGTGGGAGATGAAATTCTAGTACGGGTTGCGGGTAGATTGCGTGATAGCCTGAGAGATGCTGATGCTGTTTCCAGGTTCGGAGGGGATGAATTTACAATTATTCTGGAACATTTCAATGAAATAAAGGATGTTGAAACGGTCGCAAGGAAGGTCTGTACAAGTTTATCAAGGCCATTTTTTATCGATGGACATGAGCTGGTTCTAACGCCGTCCATCGGCATCAGTCTCTTTCCGGATGATTGTGATGATGCTCATACGCTGGTGAAATACAGTGATATTGCCATGTATGAAGTGAAAACAGAAGGACGTAATTCCTGGCGTTTCTATAGCCCGGACATGACCGGAAATATTCTAGAACACCTGTCCCTTGAGAGTGCTTTGCGAGGCGCGCTGAAACGGCATGAGCTTCAGCTGTGCTATCAGCCAAGGGTAGACCTTCAAACCCGGAAGATCAGGGGGTTTGAGGCCCTCCTTCGCTGGAATCATTCCCAGCATGGATTACTGGAGCCGGAAAGTTTTATTGCACTTGCTGAAGAGACTGGCCTTATCCTGGCCATGGGCGAGTGGGTGCTTGCAGAAGCAAGTCGTCAATGCAGGATTTGGCATTCACACGGTTTTCCGGGGATGTCTATTGCTGTTAATCTTTCGCCCCGCCAGTTCCGGGATCGTGGACTTATCAAGACTATTCGACATATTCTGCATCAGACTGGATTAACTCCAGGTTATCTTGAACTTGAATTGACAGAATCTGCAGTCATGTCGAATGCTAATGATGCAATCGAGGTTGTGAAACAGTTAAGGGAGCTGGGTGTTGGTGTACAAATTGATGATTTTGGAACGGGGTATTCAAGTCTTGAGTATCTGAAGCTTTTTCCAATTGATGCAATCAAGATTGATCGTTCCTTTATCATGAATTGTCATCTTAATCCTAGTGATGCCGCAATTACCCAGGCTGTGATTCGTCTGGGTCATAGCCTGAAACTGCGGGTTATTGCAGAAGGCGTTGAAAATCTCGAGCAGCTTCAATTGTTGATTATGGAAGGCTGCGACGAGATTCAGGGCTATTTATATTCAAAACCCCTGCTTGCAGAAGAAACCTTGTTGTTTCTTCGCAATTTCGAGGTTCAGGAAACACTTTTCTAGAGGTGTTCACGCGACCCTGTTGTGTTTTTTTGCTGTTTCCAGTGCAGGAGCCAGGTAACGGCCCGTAATGGATTGAGGATTCGCGGCGATTTCTTCTGGAGTTCCTGTAGCAATGATCTGTCCGCCCCCGCCCCCTCCTTCCGGACCCAGGTCAATAATCCAGTCAGCAGTTTTGATGACATCAAGATTATGTTCAATTACAACAATAGTATTTCCGTTGTCGCTTAGTTTGTGCAAAACGCCGAGTAGAAGCTCAATATCATGGAAATGCAGGCCTGTAGTAGGTTCATCGAGAATATAGAGCGTGCGCCCGGTATCCCGTTTGGAAAGTTCAAGCGCAAGCTTGACACGCTGGGCCTCTCCTCCAGAAAGAGTGGTCGCAGATTGCCCTAGGGTGATATAACCGAGTCCTACATCGAGTAAGGTCTGCAGTTTACGTGCTACAGAAGGTACCGCTGTGAAAAAAGAACGGGCTTGCTCGACTGTCATGTCGAGAACTTCATGGATGTTTTTTCCCTTGTACGCTACTTCAAGTGTTTCCCTGTTATAGCGTTTGCCCTTGCATACATCACAGGGCACGTAGATGTCGGGAAGAAAGTGCATTTCAACCTTGATGAGCCCGTCTCCCTGGCAGGCTTCGCAGCGCCCCCCCTTTACATTGAATGAAAAACGGCCTGGACCATATCCACGCTCACGTGCAGCCGGGGTGCTGGAAAAAAGCTCGCGGATGGGAGTAAAAAGACCGGTGTACGTTGCGGGGTTTGAGCGAGGTGTTCTTCCAATCGGGCTTTGATCTACATCGATGACTTTATCATAGTGTTCCAGACCATTCACCTCATCATAGGCTGCAGGTTCAAGGTTGCTGCCATACAGATGACGTGCAGCAGCATGGTAGAGCGTATCGTTGATCAGGGTGGATTTACCGGAACCGGAAACGCCTGTTACCGCAGTAAAAAGGCCAACTGGAAGATTGAGGCTGACATTTTTTAGGTTGTTTCCCCTGCAGCCTTTTAGGCTGAGAAATCTTTCCCCGTCTGGTATATGACGACTTGAGGGCACTTCAATCCTGCATTTTCCGCTTAAGTACTGTCCTGTCAGTGAGGCAGGGTGATTATGAATGTCTTTCGGGGTTCCTTGAGCAACAATAAATCCGCCATGTTCTCCTGCGCCCGGACCCATATCTACGACATGGTCGGCGCTTAGGATGGCATCTTCATCATGTTCAACAACAATGACCGTGTTTCCAAGATCACGCAGGTGTTTAAGGGTTTCAATCAGCCTGTCATTATCTCTTTGGTGAAGACCGATAGAAGGTTCATCGAGGACATACATGACTCCGGTAAGCCCCGATCCGATTTGAGAAGCCAGTCTGATTCGTTGCGCTTCACCACCAGATAAGGTTTCAGCTGACCGGTTAAGGCTCAGATAGTCTAACCCGACATTAATGAGAAATTGCAGACGGGAGATGACTTCCTGAATGATTCTTTCGGCAACGGCCGCCTTCTGGCCAGTCATTTTTACGGTTCTGAAAAATGCGAGTACTTCAGCAAGAGGCATGCCTGAGAGTTCATGGATGGTCAGATCTCCGATTAGCACATTTCTCGCCTCAATGCGGAGCCTTGTTCCGTGACAGCTGGTACAGGGCTGACTGTTGAGGTATTTTGACAGTTCTTCTTTGACGGTCAGTGAATCGGTTTCACGGTAACGTCGCTCGAGGTTGTTGATCACTCCTTCAAAAGGGTAGCTGCGAATCTGGGAAGATCCTCTGTCAGTCACGTAATGGAAGGGAATAATGTTTTTACCTGAACCATAAAGTATGACCTGTTGAATCTGTTCGGGTAAAACCTCAAAAGGTTGATCGAGATCGAATCCATAATATTGTGCGAGATCCGAGAGCAGCTGGAAATAGTACTGGTTGCGTCGATCCCACCCCTTGATCGCACCATTGGCAAGGGACATGTGTGGAAACGCAATGATGCGCTTTGGATCAAAAAATGTGATGGAGCCGAGCCCATCACAACGGCTGCATGCTCCCATGGGGTTGTTGAAGGAAAAAAGCCTGGGCTCAAGTTCGGCAAGTGAATAATTGCATTGTGGGCAGGCGAAACGGGCAGAAAACAGATAAGATTTTCCGGAATCCATTTCCATGGCGAGGGCTCGTCCTTCAGCAATTCTCAGGGCTGTTTCAAAGGATTCTGCAAGTCTTTGTGTCAGATCGGATCGCAGGCGTACCCGATCAATGACGACATCAACGGAATGTTTCCGGTTTTTATCCAGCTTGGGCAGGGTATCAATGTCGTGGATTTCTCCATCGATCCGCAATCGTACAAACCCTTGTGCGCGCATGTCGTCAAAGAGATCAACCTGCTCACCCTTGCGGTTGGCTACCAAAGGTGCCAAAATCATGATTTTGGTGTCTTCGGGTAGTTGCATGATATGATCCACCATCTGGCTCACTGTTTGAGCTTCAAGCCGGACATGGTGTTCCGGGCAATAGGGATCTCCAGCCCGGGCGAAGAGAAGGCGCAAATAATCATGAATTTCCGTAACGGTTCCGACCGTTGAACGGGGATTATGTGAAGTTGCTTTCTGTTCAATGGATATGGCAGGTGAAAGTCCTTCTATCAGGTCTACATCCGGTTTTTCCATTAACTGTAAAAATTGGCGCGCGTAGGCCGACAACGACTCGACATAACGCCTTTGTCCTTCGGCATAGAGAGTGTCAAAGGCAAGTGAAGACTTGCCTGAACCTGATAGACCGGTAATTACGATCAACTGATTGCGGGGGAGATCGAGACTGATATTTTTGAGGTTATGCGTGCGCGCGCCTCGAATTCGGATAAAGTCCATGCTTCTGCCATGATTTAATGTAACCCTTAACTATAAACTTTTTGTCAGAGACTATGCAACCTCGAGAAAAGATGGAGCCCCGTGAACAACGGGCAATATTCGGTTTGGCCGGGATTTATGGATTGCGCATGTTTGGGTTGTTTTTGATCCTTCCGGTTTTTGCGATTTACGCAAGTCATTTGCAGGGTCATGTCAGTCGGACTCTGGTAGGGCTTGCTCTAGGTGCTTACGGCTTGACCCAAGCCATTCTGCAGCTTCCTTTTGGAATGCTTTCGGATCGATATGGCCGTAAGAAAATCATGTATCTGGGTTTGGCCCTGTTTGCCGCAGGGAGTTTTATTGCAGGGGCGTCGAATAATATCTGGTGGATTATCCTTGGCCGGGCAGTACAGGGATCTGGTGCGATTTCTGCTGCCATTATGGCTTTGCTTGCAGATTTGACGCGCGAGGAACACCGTACCAAGGCTTTTGCTGTAGTGGGAATGTCCATTGGACTGACCTTCGCTCTTTCGCTGGTGCTAGGACCTGCCCTGTATAATTACATTGGCGTGCCAGGCATGTTCATTCTGACCGGGATCTGTGCGATTGGCGCGATGGGTGTGGTCGCTAAATATGTTCCGGATCCTGAAGTAAGTCACTTTCATAGCGATGCGGAAGTTTCTACATTGAGCCTGAAGGATATATTGGCCAATCGTGAACTTCTTCGTCTCGATTTTGGGATTTTCAGTTTGCAGGCTGCCCAGATGGCTCTGTTTGTTGTCATCCCATTTGCAATTGAGCGTACAAGCGGTATGCCAGTTAATGAACACTGGAAAATCTATCTTCCTGTAATGGTAGTTGCATTCTTGCTGATGGTGCCGTTCATTATTTATGGTGAAAAAAAGAACCGGCTTAAAGAGGTTTTCTGTGGCGCGATCCTGACCCTGCTTGTCGCCCAGTTTTTGTTAGGGGCATTTACAAACAGCTTTTTGGGTGTTCTTGCTTATCTTGTCCTGTTTTATATTGCGTTTAATGTTCTGGAAGCGTCCCTGCCTTCCCTGATTTCCAAGATAGCCCCGATTGCTGCCAAAGGTACGGCAATAGGGGTTTATAACACAGGCCAGTCACTGGGAATTTTTATGGGTGGAGCTATAGGGGGAATACTTGCCCAGCATTTCGGATCGGAAGCGGTATTCATTTTTAGTGGCGCCCTCATTGCGGTATGGTTTTTACTGGCTGTTACAATGCGTGTTCCTCCCCCCACACGAACCCTGGTTTTCAGTATGCAGTACAAGTTTGAACGTTCAGATACAAAACGGCTGCAGGCGGCCCTTCAAGGGCTTGCTGGAGTGGTGGAAGCCGTAGTGTTGCCCGATGAGCAGGTAGCCTATTTGAAAGTGCTCAGATCAGGGTATGATGAAACTGGAGCGACTTCCATAATCCATAAAGGTCAAAACTGACACCAGTAAAAAATAGGGGATAAAGTCTATGGCATCGGTAAATAAAGTTATTCTGGTTGGCAATCTGGGACGGGATCCAGAGGTACGCTATGCACCAAGCGGTGATGCAATTGCCAATATCACCATTGCCACGTCGGAACAATGGAAGGACAAGAGTGGCGAAAAACAGGAAAAAACCGAATGGCATCGGGTTGTGTTTTTTGGCAAGCAGGCAGAAATCGTCTCGCAATATCTAAAAAAGGGAAGTCAGGTCTATATTGAGGGGCGTTTGCAAACCCGTAAATGGCAGGGTCAGGATGGCCAGGATCGCTATACGACTGAAGTTGTGGCTGATCGCATGCAGATGCTCGGCGGGCGCGCATCAGGGGGAACCGAAGCATCAGGCCCTGAATCACGAAGGAGTGATACAAAGGCTGCAGGAGATTGGGATGGTCGAGAAGAGCCGGCCCAGGATAAAGGCGCTGGTCGTACGAACTCTGGCAAGCAGCCGGATTTTGAGGATTTTTCGGATGATATTCCTTTCTGAATTAAGGGGCTGGGCTAGATCTGGATTGGTACTGGATGCCAGTTCCTGATTAAAGTTGACGAAGATATAGGATTATTTTCCATATATCCTCTTCGCTCAGGGTGTTTTTAAAAGGGGGCATGGCCGTGCCCAGGGGTACCCCTCCTTCCGAGATCGTCCAGAACAAGTATCCATCCGTGGCCATGGGGGTTTTGCTGAATACTGCAATATCTGTAGCCGGGGGATTCAGATTTTGTCCTGCCGCTCCATTTCCAAGGCCTGCTGCGCCATGACAAAGTGCACAGTTCTGATCGTAGAGCTGTTTTCCTGCCTTGATATTTCCAGAGGTTGCCTTCAAGGGGTTTATTCTTGAGGCATAACGGGGATCAAGACCATTTCTCATGACATACTGGTGTCGAATTCTTGACATGTCTGTCACGGTTCTTCCTTGCATGTACCCCATCTGCGCATGGCTTGGGACTGTGATGAGGAAACCGCCCAAAATTATTAAACTGACGAAAAGCTGTTTCATGATGGCCTCTTAATTCGTCTCAGAAAGATTAAATCCATTTTCGGGTTTGTGATTCTGCAGACAATTCATCTCACCAGTTTAAATTTCTTGCCAGGATGCTTCTGCTTCAGTCATTTTAGCCTTATATGGTTTTTGGTCGGTTTGACTTCAGTCAAAAACATCGGGATTGATGTGCGAAGAAAATGAGGACGAAACCTGTCCTCATTGCTATGAGCAACTGAAATGCGGGTTAAAACAGGGCGGATCCGGCCATCAATCCCAGTACAAGAAAGAAGAGGAAAATGACAATGAAAATGAAGAACAGGATTTTGGCAAGGGCAGCAGCCCCTGCAGCGATTCCCGTGAACCCGAACAGCCCGGCTATGATGGAAATGATAAAGAAAAACAACGCCCATTTCAGCATGCTTTATTCTCCTGACGGTACATTGTCTCCAGATTAGGATCAGGACAGGTTTTGGTCAATAGCTCTAGCCAATTTCCTGTCGCTTTTTTTGGTGGTTTATTTTGGGTTGGCTAGTGTCGTAAAAATCCTGGGCTGCGTTTATTAGCTTGGTTCTCAGGCCTGGAAGGTTGTTAAGAACGAACAGGTCTAACTGGGCTCTGGCTTTTCCGGAACAGGAGGCCTTCTGGTCTGGCACGAAAGCAGTAATCAGATCCGGGAACCCCATGGCTTGCAGCCAATAAAAAAACTGGAGATTGTTGGCCTCCGGCTAGCATTGGCGGGAGGAGGCGTGATGGGATAAAGTCAGTCTGATTTCAGGGCAGGCTCGAGATTAATCAAACAGGATGACTGAGCGAATGGATTGGCCTGCTTTCATGAGATCAAACCCTTCGTTGATCTGTTCGAGACTGAGCCGGTGGGTGATGAGGTCATCAATATTGATTTTACCTTCCATATACCAATCCACAATCCGGGGTACATCCGTGCGCCCCCTTGCCCCGCCGAATGCGGAGCCGCGCCATTGCCGCCCTGTAACCAGCTGAAAGGGGCGGGTGCGAATTTCTTCGCCTGCTGCTGCAACACCGATGATAAACGACTGCCCCCATCCTTTGTGGCAGCATTCGAGAGCCTGGCGCATGGTCTGTGTATTTCCGATACACTCAAAACTGTAATCGACACCTCCATCCGTGAGACTAATGATCTGTTCAATCACATTATCGACTTTACCGGGATTGATAAAGTGAGTGGCACCAAACTGCCTGGCGAGTGCTTCACGGGAAGGGTTGATGTCAATACCGATAATTTTGTCGGCACCCACCATTTTTGCGCCCTGAATGACATTGAGACCTATGCCGCCGAGCCCGAAAATGGCGACATTGGCTCCGGCTTCCATTTTTGCTGAAAAGACGACTGCTCCTATTCCGGTCGTGACTCCACAGCCAATATAGCAGGCGGTATCAAATGGAGCATCATCCCTGATTTTTGCAACGGCGATTTCGGGGAGAACCGTATAATGTGAAAAGGTGGACGTCCCCATGTAGTGGAATAAGGTTTTTCCATTCATGCTGAATCGTGAAGTTCCGTCTGGCATTAGACCTCGTCCCTGGGTTGTCCGTATGGCCTGGCAAAGGTTGGTCTTTCTGGACAGGCAGAATTTGCATTGACGGCATTCCGGAGTATAAAGGGGAATGACATGGTCGCCCTGGCGGACGCTAGTCACACCCGGGCCTGTGTCGACAACAATTCCAGCACCTTCATGGCCCAGGATGGATGGAAAAACACCTTCAGGATCGGCACCGGACAATGTGTAATAGTCTGTATGACAAATGCCCGTTGCCTTGATTTCGATCAGTACTTCACCGCTTTTTGGGCCTTCCAGGTCAACCTCCTCAATGAGGAGAGGGGCTCCACTTTTTAATGCAACAGCAGCCATTGTTTTCATGATCCAGATCCTTGAAGCCAGTCAAATGTTCTAGGGAGTTTGTTTATTGACATGATGCCGAGGCCTGTTTCCAAAGACAAGTGCCAACAAGAGGTAGGTTCCCCGGGGCGCAAAACGGAGCTTATTTAATTGCTGGACTGCAGAACTCGGTATTCTGTGCTATAATGCATTCATGCAAACCCTTTCATGATGATTGAGGGGGTTTCATGTATAGTACATCTTCCCCTGCCTTCTCTCTGATTTTATCTCGATATCGAGACCTCAGCAGCAAGTTCCGGTTGGCGATGATGATTGTTAGCGCCAGCAGTTGCTGCGCCTTCCTTGGCTTCGGCAAAAGGGAAGCCTTTTCCTGCTCGCGCATTTTTGATTACCTATGGAAAATTTAAATGACTTTTGAGCAACTGGGGCTAGCCCCAACCCTTTTGAAAGCCCTGTCTGACAGTGGCTATACGGAGCCGACTCCTATTCAGGCAATGGCTATTCCTGAAATTTTAGCAGGACATGATTTGATGGCTTCGGCACAAACCGGAACCGGAAAGACGGCGGCTTTCATGCTGCCCTCGCTGAACCGGCTTTGCAAGCCTTCAGTCCTGCGTTCTCGTGGCCCACGAATCCTGGTATTGACCCCGACCCGTGAACTTGCCACCCAGGTTGCAGAAGCTGCCAGAACGTATGGAAAATACCTCAGACTATCAGTCATGAGCCTGCTTGGAGGGATGTCTTATTACAAGCAGAACCAGATTCTTGCCAAGCCAGTCGATATCATGGTTGCAACGCCTGGACGTTTAATCGATCAGATGGCGCGTGGCCGGATAGACTTTACCCGTCTGGAAGTGATGGTGCTGGATGAAGCAGACCGGATGCTGGATATGGGTTTTATTGACGATGTGCGGCGTATTGCCGCAGCAACGCCTGAAACCCGCCAGACTCTTCTTTTTTCTGCAACGCTGGATGGTCAGACTGGTGTGCTTGCAAACCAGCTTCTCAAGAAGCCAAAACTTATCCAGGCCACAGCCGTTACCGAGCGCCATGAAAATATTGAGCAGCAGTTATTTTATTCGGACGATTACGCCCATAAAAATCGCTTGCTACAGCATTTTCTGAGTGCCACTGAACTTCGGCAGGCAGTTGTTTTTACTGCCACAAAGCGTGATGCGGATGATCTTGCAGGTAAGCTCAAGTCAGAAGGGTTTTCTGCCGCAGCCCTGCATGGAGACATGAATCAGTCCATGCGAAACCGGACACTGCTTAATCTGCGCCGGGGAGTATTGAAGGTACTGGTGGCGACGGATGTTGCAGCACGCGGCATTGATGTCCAGAATATTTCGCATGTCATTAATTTTGATTTGCCCCGGGATACTGAGAATTATGTTCATCGCATTGGCCGTACAGGTCGTGCGGGGGCCTCAGGAATGGCAATTTCATTTGTTTCGGTCAAGGATCAGGATCTGGTTCGAAGAATCGAACGCTATATTGGGCAACGTATAAAAACCCATGTTGTTCCCGGAATGGAGCCACGTCGGCAACTTGTGCGCCAGAGCAAACCCGAAGGGCGGACCCGCCATCAGGCTGGAGTGGCCCGCCAGGGTGATCGACCCGGTTTCAAGCGGAATGAAAGGCGGCCTGCTGTAGCCAGATCCGCCGTTCAGGGCCGCTCGCAAAAGACAGGCGTTACAGTAACGACGGGTTAAGGCATTAATACTGGCTACGTCCATTGTAAATTTCTGGGCGTAGCCTTACATTGCCACTGTATTTGGATGTCAATGACAGGCATTGTTTTCTCGTGCCGGTAAATACTGGTTTCTGGATGTTTAGGGGGCGCATCGAATGAAAAATGCCATCGCCATCATCATTGTCTTTTTACTGGTTGTACTGGTGTTTTATTCTCTTTATCGGCGGGGTCAGCGTTTGAGCCGGGACAAGAATTATTTGCCCAAGCCTGGAACTTTTGATTCCAAACGGGATGCGGAATGGAGAAAAAAATATGACCAGGACTGAAGCGTTTCCAGTTAAGCAAGGGTAATCAGTCCCATTCAAGAAGTTCATAAAAAGTGCTGGGTGATAATTCCAGCAGCGCGGCCAGTCCGGTATTGTCCAGGCTGTTTGAATTTTTTTCCTGTCAGGGTTTACTTAGCCGTATTTGCATAACCAGACCGGCATGGTTTGCTGGTATCTTTTACTGACGCTCTGATGTTTTCCGGAATTTTAAAGCCTAGATTTTATTCCTTTCCATTCTATGGATTGTAAGAATAATTCAATTCAGCACCATAAAAGTGAGGTTTTTACCTGAAACCGGCTTTATGGATTCAAATCAGGTCAAGAACCTGGGCCTAGTATGATAATTGGATTCAGTCTTGTTTACGGACTCTGTACACTCTGTTAACATCTTCAAGTTTTTAGGGGTGTTTTTTTATTGGAATTAATAAAACTGAACCAATTAGGAGAGTATCTGTGATGGCACGTTTTAATATGAAGGTCATGATGGTATCACTAGGTTTTGCATTGGCCTCGGCACTGCCTGTTGCTCACGCCGCAGGGGTTGGGAGTCCAGTTTATGTACATACCAATGGCGCGAATGATTTTCTGGAATCGATAGTGGTGGTGAAACCCGGGCAGAAAGTTGTGTTTGTCAATGAAGATACTGGCAATCACACCATTCGGGGGTATAACCAGGTAACCGGGAAGCCTGACAGGCAGATTAATGGCGTGGTTAATGGCACACCTGGTTATGGTCATCCTGTTTCAACCTATACCGTCAGTTTCAAGAAGCCCGGTATTTATATGTATTACTGTTCTGTTCATGCCCACCTTGAGAAGGTTTATCACAACATGGTTGCACCGGTCATGAATAAAGGCATACATGGTTATGGGGCTGCGATGGCTGGAGAAATAGTTGTTACCCGCGATTCCGTGTTGGCAGAACATAATCCCCCTTCTTCCCACTTCAAAATCCTGAAGGATTATTTTGGTGGATAAGGTTCAGGGGTAGATACTGAACCAGAGTAAGTGTTCTTTCTGGATGGCCGGGTGGTTGAACCGGCTTTTTTTATTTTATGTCCTGAAAAAGAGTCACGCTGTTATCCGTTGCATCCTGGTGGACTGTAGTCCATTTGTGCTCTGGTTTTAATCCGGTTTCGCATTACAGATCCATCTGGTTCCCAGAAAAAGGCAAATACGTTGGTTCTGCCTGGTTTTGATGAACCTGTAATCCTGATATCTGTTGTTCTGGTGTAAGGGATTAAGGCTAAAAAAACGGGTTGAAAATTTCTTGCCCTTGTCTAATTCTTCAGGTCGGAGCAGAATATTCAGTGGTTGGGCTTGAGACTTCAAGGCTATGAGGAGGTTAGATCCTCTTTTTAAGAGACCTTTGCAGGCCCGTACAGAATTCGTAAAGACACTCTTCCTTATCCAGGCAGGGATATAAGCTGGTAGGTTAGGGGTCTGTGATCAGGTTATGTATGAAGCTGTTTATTTAATAAACTGTTTTTGCGGTAATTTCGAGATATTTTTACAAACTGATTCAGGAGTCTGAATGATGGATGATGATAAAAAGATTTCACGGCGTTCATTTCTGAAAGGGGCCATGTTTCTTGCTGCGGGCACTGCGATTCCACTTGCTGCTTTCAGCCGTAATGCCCTGGCCGATGCGAAAGTTTCCAAGGCAGCAATGCATTATCAGGATACCCCGAATGGGAGCGCACATTGTTCAACCTGTATCCAGTTCATACCGGGTAGCGGTGGTGGAAATGGGACATGCAAGGTTGTAGCAGGATCAATCAGCCCCAATGGCTGGTGTCTTGCCTATGCTCCGAAATAAATGAACCTTTTTGCGCCGGCCCTGGCCGGCGCAATGCCTTCATGAATTTCTTCAGCGTGTATACTGACAGAAGATAACCAGCTTTCAGGAGGATCTGGGATGTTTGAGTATCAGGGAAAAGTATATGCACCTATGGAAGACATGATCGATTATTCGGATTTTACTCACAGGACTAAAACCTTTGATCCGGACTGGGTTGAACGATCCGGGTTTGTTGATGTCGCCCTAAGCAAGGGTTACAGGGTAGAGCCGGTTGATTCTGAACGGTTGTCTTTTATGTCCATGCAGGGGTGGAGTGCGTTTGCTGAATTTGATTCCGCGGAACAGGTTGTCAGTACAATTGTGCATCCTGATCCAGGCAAACTCTGGGTTTATCGCCATGAAATACCACGTCTTGTGATACAGAAGTATCATATGGGGGATCCGGATGAGCTGAAATATGCGCTCCAAAAGCGCAGGTTACTGGATACTGGAATCAGACCGCGTACGTGATTTGCATAATTTCGACGGGTGTGGCTTTGTTTTCACGTAACCAGATGATGCGGTTTCCTGCCTGTTTGCCAAGGAGTTGACTTGCCAAGGGCGAGACCCAGCTTATCATCCCCTGTGTTGCGTCTGCTTCATCTTCTCCGACCAGGCGAAAACGGAACTTTTTACCTGAATCATCTTCAAGAGTCACCCATGCCCCGAAACGGACAACATCTTTCTGGCGCTCCTCATCACCAACAACGATGGCTGACTGAAGACGGGCCTGATAATAGCGCAGATCCCGCTCAAGAAGGGCTTTCTCGTGTTTTGCATGATCATCCTCTGCGGAAATTGTATCCAGCCGGGCATTTGAAAGGTTTTCAACTTTCCGTTTAAGCTGATTAAACCCTTCTTCTGTCATGTAGTTGGGATAGGGGCTGACCTGTCTTTCAGCAACAACATCAAGAGGTGATGATGAGGTTTCTTCCTTGACGAAAGCACGGCTCATGAATGTGCTCCTTAGGTGAGGTTTCCTGTTGCGGCAGCTTGCCCAGAAGCTTTCCACGATGGGGGGAAGATGGGGAAGATTTCAAGGAAGGTCGGGCAGTTTGTGATTAAGGTTTCCAGTCTTACCCTGAAAATACCTTCAACCAAAACGGGCGAGCGCTTCGGCGATCAGCTCAGCTTCCTCCTTTAACAGTTCCCAGCTTTTCTTTGGATCTGCAACCGTTTCACGTATCAGGCCTCCAAAAAGCTCATGGTAAGCCTTATCCAGGGTACGTCGGCTTTGGGCTAGCTGGGTTGCGATTTTGCTGTAGTCTGCATCACTCACCATGAGTTTTTGCAATGATTTCATCTGGTTTTCTACGCGTTTGAACTTTGCAAGGAGATCAGTCTTGCGTTGGGATGTTCCGGTCGTATCCGGCATATCGTGCTTCTCCATCGTGATGAGTTCCTAGTATGGTGTTTTCCACGCAGGATTTCAATCAGGATGCTCCTTATCCTTCGCAGATTCTGACTGGTAACGTTTAAAAAATGTAGAAATGAGATGTAGTCACGCTGTGGGCATGATGCTGCTTTATCAATCTGCACCGGTGTTAGCCAGTGCGACTGGAATCATTATGGATTAGGCAGCCAGTCATGGAAGAGCCCAGGTGTTTTCATCAGGAGTCAGCAGGATGGGATTCTGTAACAGGCTGGCCTAATGACCGGCGCGTTTGTCAGCCTGTGCCTTGGCAAGCAGCTTGTCAAGAATGATATAGAGCCTGTCTGGGCTACCCGCAAATCCCATGTTGGTTACATAACGACGATCAACAACCAGGGTTGGCAGCTCCAGAACCGAGTACCGTCTTGCGAGTTCTGCAGCTTTTTTCAGATGCTGATCGACAACCCTGGAATGGATTTTGGCTTCGAACGTCGCCATTTGCACACCATGGTTGGTCAACCAGGCTACAAGTGCGTCCCCATTACCGAGATCCAGGTTGTTGATGTGGATGCTATGGTAAATGAGGAGGTGAAAGCGTTCACCATAGCCGCTGGCTTGAAGTGTGTAATAGATTCGGGCGGCGGGTTCTTCATTCCCGAAAGGGATAGGTACATGAATGAGCCTGACTTCATTTTTGTGGTAATGTGCCCATGAATTGAGAAGGCTATCCAGTTCGAAACACTTGTCGCTCTGATACCAGAAAAATTCCATGACCGGAATCTTGTGTTCATTTGGCTTTTGATAGCCCGGAACATCGAGATAATCATGGCCATAAACGAGCTCGGCCTGGGCATTTACATACAGACAAGCCAGTACAAGAAATAAAGGAAAAGCAAGATAGGTTCTAAAATGGTGCTGAAACACTTATATACTCCCATGAACAGCTTGTTTGCAAGATTAACCGTTATCGTGAATTTGTGAAAGCCCTGATAAGACAATACCTGAAGGGTTGGTAACACGGGTTCGAGCCATGTTGTTTTCCTTTTTTTCTATTATGGCATGGTTTATCCTGTTTTTCTTCCCTGTTTGGTTTGTCCTGAAGTTTCAGGAGCTGGTTTTCTGCCACTTTATTATCTTTGTTTGCCTTGTTAATCCTTTTGTTCAACCAGACGTTTTACGTCTGCAGCTATCTCGGCAGAAGTGTCGTCTGGCAGGGCTATGAGTCGTGCCTTACCCTCTTTGTCAAACACGAAAACACCGATGCTATGGGAGATCGTATAATTTCCTGAAGCATCAGCCGTAAGAGGGGTATAGGTGACCCGGTAGCGTTCAGCCAGGGTTCTAAGCTCGGAATGGCTGGGTTGAAGCCCGATAAATTGAGGGTTGAATGCGCTGACATAGTTTTTGAGCAGGGCCGGAGTATCCCGTTTTGGATCGACCGTGACGAAGATTACCTGTGTATCCCTGGCTGCAGGACCCAGTTTTTTCATGGCAACGGCAAGCTTTGCAAGGGTGTCAGGGCAGAAGTCTGGGCAATGGGTGTAGCCAAAGTAAAGCAGGACCACTTTCCCGGTGAAATTTTTCTGGGTGAATATTTGGCCGTTCTCGCCCTTAAGTGTAAAATTCAGCGGTGCAACAAGCCCGGAAACATCCTTGAGATGCCAGGGTTTAGCCGCTGAATGACAGCTGGTAAGCATCGAGGCGACAAGGAGTGGAAGAGTCAATCGGGTGAGAAATAGCCACACGTTTGCTTTTTTCATGTTTTATTTTCCAGTTTGTGAGTCTGCCTGGTAAGGTTTGATTGCAGCTGACAGGGTTGTTAATTGATTATGAATGCGCTCTCTCCCAGGTTACGATTGTTCAGGCCAAATATTCCGATCATCCTGATTCTTCTGGCAGTGATTTTCCTGGATTTCGTTCCTTCTGGCATGAGAAATTTTCTTTTGCCCTGGAATTTTTCACCGTTTATATTTTGCCTGACCATATTCTGTGGTTTCTCTTATGCTCGTGGCATGGGTGTGCTGCGACGACAGGGTTTGCCCAGGGGTTTTTGGAAGCCTCTTTCTTTCTGGCTTTCCCTGGGCCTGTTTTATGGGATGTTGCAGACAAGATTCGATTATTATGCGCAACACGTGTTTTTTATGCATCGTCTTCAACATATGGTTTTGCATCATCTTGCTCCATTTTTAATGGCCCTGTCCTGGCCTCAGCAGGTTTTGAAAGCCGGCATGCCCTCATTCATTTCAAGCCGCTGGTTACCCCGAATCCAGCAGAATCACATCATGAAAAGGACCTTCAATTTTCTTCAGCACCCATTTGTCAGCCCGGTACTGTTTGTTGGGATTATTTATTTCTGGCTCTGGCCAGCCTTGCATTTCGATGCGATGATCAATCTTCACCTATATAATATCATGAACTGGAGCATGGCCTTTGACGGGCTCCTGTTCTGGTTTCTAATGTGCGATCCAAGGCCCTATCCGGTATCTCGTATTGCTTTTGGGCGCCGGATTCTTATCCTGTGGGCAATCATGCTGCCGCAAATAGCCTTGGGCGCAGTCATTGCCCTGTCCCCGGTTGATCTGTATCCCTCCTATGCGCTTTGTGGCCGGGCGTTCAATATTAATCCGATTGTGGATCAGCACTTGGGCGGCCTGATTACCTGGATTCCCTCAAGCATGATGAGTGCCATTGGTTCACTTGCGGTTCTGAGGATGATGGTACGTCATGACGAGCGGATCCATGAAGCCTTGAGAGTTGAAAGAACCTAACCTGCAGGGCCCTTGACGATAAACCGGATAACAACTTCTCTGCCACCAGAGAAGTGCAGGGTAATGGGCACGGTCTCGCCAGGCTTCAATGTTTTTTTCGCCCCTTCCAGCATGAGGTGATCCCCGTCAGGTGCAAACGAAATCTGGCCATGTGCCGGGATTATTATGGTCTTCAGGGGCAGCATTTCTTCCATGCCGTTCATGGTCATGCTCTGATGCATCATGGCGCGAGCATAGTCTGGGCTGGAAGCGCCTACAAGGACGAACACATGGCCTGAATGATTAAGCAGTTTAAAATATCCTGCTGCAGGAAGCTGCTCGGGAAGCAGCCGGATCCATGCATGGCTTATCTGTAAATCCTGCGCGCTGGCGGATAAAGACCAGATGAAACCTAAAAAGGCTGCAGCAATCAGCTTGCGAGTCATCATTACGAGCATTCCTTAAAAGGCATTATGTGATTGAACGAAATTTAGCCGGCTCCTGGCAGGCTCCTGAGGTGTTTTGGCCATGGGAAACCCGCTAAACAATATTGTTCTTATGTTATTTGAGGATTCCTTCCGTTTTCAGGGCATGGGTGACTCCGGATCTTTCCTGCATCCGGTCCATGTAGGCAACAAGGTTCGGCCAGGGGTTCAATTTAATGCCAACATATCGGGTCCAGCGTAGAACAGTGAAAAGATAGCAGTCTGCCACACCGAATTCATTCATGAGGTAGGGTTTTTCTCCAAGCTGGCTAGAAACCCAGTCCAGCCGTCTACCAACAAGTTCGTTGACACTATGGCGCCAGCTATCCGGCATGTTCTGGTTAAAAAGCGAACCAATGGGTTTATGCAATTCGGAAGTGATGAAATTGAGCCATTCCTGTAGGGCATAGCGAGCCCGGCTGCCTGCAGGCGGGGCAAGATGAAGGCTGGGTTTTAGATCTGCTATGTACTGCAGGATGGCCGGACCTTCTGTCAGAACAGTGCCATCATCCAGACCAAGTACAGGAACGTAGCCTTTGGCATTGATTTCAAGAAAATTTTCACCCTTTTCAGTTTGTTTGGCTTTGAGATCCACCTTGACCAGATCAAAAGGCAGGCCTGCTTCGAGCAAGGCGATATGGGGAGAAAGGGAACAGGCACCTTGTGAATAATAAAGTTTCAATTCTGGCTCCTTAGGATAGGTAGGCGGACAAGTTTAATGGCTGTTTTGTGACTGGATACTTCTGGGTTTGCATGATTTTATCATAGTGTTGTAAGGGTGCACATTCCCAGGAAAGCGGGGTTTGAATGATTGCAGGGTTCTTCCGTGCCGGGTTTACCGGCAAATACCCGGAGAGGTTATCTCCTGGTGGAATGTCAGGAGTTATTCAGCAGTATGGTCAGTTTCCCCGTGTGTGGATTATGTTTGGGCATGAAAAACCTGACTGGCAAGGATCGGATCCGGTATGGAATCTGTCTGCAGGAAGTCCGTGTGGGCAGGTAAGGATTGTCGTGATGAAACCTGTGCCCTGTTGAATCAAGGCGTGTTTGCTGAAGTCATTCCCCCGGGTTAGAGGTGGCTGTGTGTTCCATCGCAAAATGGCATTGAACCTGTATGTTTGCATCCGCACAACCAGACTTTCTTTTTTTCTGCCAGCGTGAACTTTACTGGAGCAAAAACAGTTCCCTTATGGGATCCATCACAGAAGGGCTGGTTATTTGAGCGGCCACACCGGCACCAGAAGTAGTCTCCCGCCTCCAGGTCAACTGCGAAGGGTAGTTTTTGTGCAATAACAGGCTGGGTCATGTCAGTTCTCCAGTATTCAGGTTTTGAACATCATATCGATAATTTTCCGGTTCGCCAACCTGTTATCTGGATACATAGTTGTTGGCCTGATTGAGGAGCGCGGGACAATTCGCCTCTGAGCTGTTTCCTACCCCGATAGTCGCTAAAAGAGCGCCTGCTGGTGCAAACAGGACCCCGAGTGTTACCGCGGCTCCGGCACGTAGAATGAGGGGGAATTTCTTGACCTGTATTCTGGGATGTTCAAATGATCCTGTAACCTCAAAGGGAGTGCGGGGCCGAATCAGACTGAAATGATGGGGTTGCCCAAGCATTGCAAGATGGAGATGCTCTTTGCCAAAATCGATCTGTCCTGTTCCCGCTACATCCGAATCAGAAGTCGAGAGCAGGAGTTCATGTACCTGCATCAAGCCATCGTGGATTCCTCCTGCGGCGACGGCACAACGAATTTTTTCATTTTTGTCCTTAAAAAGATAGGGCAGGGATCCTGAAAGATCAATGCCAGACAGTTTGATTAGAAGAGCGCTTATTTTTCCTCCTGCCATGTCGGCCATGACGCGTCCATTGGCGTGAGCGAGCATTGAGGCGATGGAATTTCCTTTCATGTCAAGAAGACCTGATCCATTGAGGCTTCCGGCACTGGTTTGTGCGAATCTGGAATGACCGAGAAGGGGTTTGAGCTGAAGATGTTCAATATGAATGCGCACCTTCGTTTGCATGGTCCGGTTTTGGGCATTCAAGGTCAACTGTGTGGCCAGAGTCCCATGTGCGACACCAAAATTGAGGGGATTCAAGGTCAGGATGCCCTTCCTGATCTGTGCATGGGCCACCAGGTTCTCAATAGGCAGAGATGGGGAGATAACCTGTTCACCGCTAAAACGGATATTGGCATCCATGGCGTTGAGCTTGTCAGGGTTGTATGGGGTATTCGGGAGAATGCGTCCATTGTGAGCGTGGATGCGAGGGGTGTTTTGTGCCCCTTTCTTGCTTCCTCCGATAAAGCCTGCGAGATCCTTGAAGACCAGATGTCTGGAAGTGAGGTCTGCTTTTAGGAAATTCCGTGGGGAATGCAAAGTGACTGAAAGGTTGCCTTCCAGATCGCTTTTCCCTACCTGGCCTGAAAAATTGTTCAATGCCCAGTAATGGGGCCGATGGACGAGATTGCCGGTCACGTGGTATGCAGAGGTGGTTGGAAAGGGAAGCCCGAGAATGGGGTAGAGTCCGGCGAGATCCTCTCCAGACAGCGTAAGCACTACATTGAGGCCTCTGAGGTGGAGGGGATCGGTAAGGGTGCCTGAGGCGTGGATCTGGTTTGGTCCGACATGACCTGAAAAATTCATGGGGTAAGGAGTATTCTGGTTACGAAGGGTTAAAAGCGTGCCCCCTTTACCATTCAGATTTAACGGTTCATGATGAAGCTGACCTGTGGCATGGATCAGTATTGAGGGTGTTCCTGCGGTCTGCTCGGTGTCAACGCTTGCCAGCACATCGGTTCCGTCAAAGGAAGAGCGGTATTCAAGATGACCTCCATGGATAATGATTTTTCCAATCTTGACGGATGCCCCTTTTCCATTGCCCATGACCCAGTTGCCCTGGTCTTTCGTGTTCTTTTCCAGTAAGAGGCGCGGATTGGTAAGCTGGATTTTGGGCAAGATGGTTTGACCCCGTATAAGCGCGGGAAGATCCAGATCGAATGTGACTTCTTCTATCTGCAGCATGGGTAAGGGTTTGGCCCAGGGGGCATTGGCCAGGGTCACATCTTTCATATCGATGCGGGGAGTCAGGGACCAGTCGATCGCCAGATTGCCACCAATCTGAAATTTGCGGCCCAGTTTTCGACTTTCAGTTCTGTTGATATAAGGTTTCATCCAGTTCGGATGCGTGGCCATCCATAGTATGGCTGAAATGAGGAGGACGGATAATCCGATTATCATAGGGATGATTAGCCGGCGGCTGAAATGACGGGCAGGGTTGCGAATTAGGGTCATGAACTAAGCCTTGTGAATAGCCGGGAAAAGACGGGCAGGGATCTATCTTACCGGCTGTGACATTTTTCCTGCAAGGAATCATGGCCAATGATTCCATTCTTGTTTTTATTTGGCAGGATAAGCAACACATCGGAATTTTTTTGATCTAATGCAGCAAGCGGGTTAAGAGCATCTGGTATTTTTGCAGTTGAAGCGCAGCATGCGGGAGAAACTGGCAGCTTTTGGATCCTGAACGTTTCCTGCAGGCTCTGGTTTATTTGATTAATCCTGAACGGAAGTGCCATGAAATCTGATTATTTAGCTGTCTCTGTAAGCAGGTTGAGTCCTGATGCAGGAAATCCGGCAGATCCCAAAAAACTGGTAAATATCCCTCATCTCATTACGGCCTATTTTACTGAAATACCTGATTATTCTGAACCTGCCGAGCGAGTCGTTTTTGGCACCTCGGGTCACCGCGGTTCAGCCTTTGCACGTAGTTTCAATGAATGGCACGTTCTGGCGATGACCCAGGCAATTTGTGACTATCGCATGAAGACCGGTATTCATGGGCCCCTGTTTCTGGGTGTGGATACGCATGCGCTTTCCATTCCCGCCTATGCCAGTGCCCTTGAGGTGCTTGCAGCCAATCACGTGGACGTGATGCTGGCCAAAGAGGGAGACTATACGCCAACCCCGGTCATTTCTCATGCTATTCTTGTTTATAACCATCTTCGTAATGATGGGCTTGCAGATGGGATAGTCATCACCCCTTCGCATAATCCTCCTGAGCAGGGAGGGTTTAAATACAATGCGGTTGACGGTGGTCCTGCTGACAGTGATGTGACCGGCTGGATTGAATCCAGGGCCAACACCATACTCAGGAACCAGCTCAAGACCGTCAAGCGAATCCCGTTTGATCGGGCAAAACAGGCTTCCACTTCCCATCGCTACGATTATTTGGAAAAGTATGTTGAAGATCTGGCCCAGGTCATTAACATGGATCTTGTCAAGGCTTCGAACCTGAAGATGGCTGTGGATCCGCTTGGGGGTGCCGGTGTGGGTTACTGGCCAGCCATCGCTGATCGCTATGGTTTGGATCTGACCCTGGTCAATACTGAAATTGATCCAACTTTTCGTTTTATGACTCTCGACTGGGATGGCAAAATCAGGATGGATCCCTCTTCTCCCTTTGCCATGAAAAGACTGCTGGCATTGAAGGAGGATTATGATATCGCCTTTGCCTGTGATACGGATCATGATCGTCACGGGATTGTCACCCGGTCCGCAGGCCTGCTTCCTCCCAACCATTATCTTGCCGTTGCAGTGGATTACCTGTTTCGGAACCGGCCTGA
This sequence comes from Pseudomonadota bacterium, assembly GCA_028873515.1. Classification (GTDB taxonomy): domain Bacteria; phylum Pseudomonadota; class Gammaproteobacteria; order Burkholderiales; family REEB80; genus REEB80. The sequence goes on from JAGWIG010000008.1 coordinate 36,929, forward strand.
TTATCCTGCAAAGGCAGCCATTGGCAAGACCATGGTCAGCAGTGCAATGATTGATCGGGTCGCCAAAAGACTGAATCGTGAACTTTATGAAACGCCGGTAGGATTTAAATGGTTTGTGCCAGGCCTGTCCCAGGGACAGATCGGATTTGCCGGAGAAGAGAGCGCAGGAGCTTCCTTCCTTCGATTCAATGGCCATGCCTGGACGACAGACAAGGATGGATTCATTCCATCTTTGCTGGCTGCAGAGCTGACTGCAAAGAATGGGAAGGATCCGGGAGAATATTACCGGGGGCTGGAAGCAGATCTGGGTCATTTTGTCTATGCCCGCATTGATGCTCCGGCAACAGGCGAGCAGAAGAAAAAGCTCGCCGGCCTTGAACCCGGCTCTATCCAGCACAGAACCCTTGCCAGTGAACCCATTCAGTCCGTGTTGACCCGGGCACCCTCAAATGGAGCAAGGCTTGGGGGAGTCAAGGTTATTGCAGAGCACGGCTGGTTTGCGGCACGGCCTTCGGGTACAGAGGATCTGTACAAGATTTATGCAGAAAGCTTTCGGGATGAAAAGCATTTGCAGGAGCTGATTTGCGAAGCAGGGATTCTGGTGGGCGAGGTCTTTGATGACATTGCTCAGCAGAAGCTGGAATGAGGGGATAAGAGCTTGTTGTAAAACTGGAATCTGACTCAGGGGTTCAGTGTCACTAGAAAGGATGGACTGGCATGAATGACAAATTGCGCCCGGACGGGAAAATCGAAGTGTTTGAGGCCTTGAGTGAACTGGCCCTGGATATGCGTTGGTCATGGAATCATGCCGCGGATGAAATCTGGATCAAGCTTGATGAGGATCTGTGGCATCTGACTCATAATCCCTGGTGCGTATTGCAGACGGTTTCTCATGACAAGATTGAGGCGCTGGATGCAGATCCAGAATTCCGGAGTCAGGTTGATACGCTTTTCAAGCTCAAACAGCATGAAATGGAACGGGAATGCTGGTTCCAGCAAATGAAGTATCCATCAGGGGTATCCGGAATTGCCTACTTCAGCATGGAATTCATGTTGAGTGAGGCATTGCCTATCTATTCAGGTGGATTAGGAAATGTGGCCGGGGATCAGCTGAAAGCAGCCAGTGACCTGGGTGTGCCCGTGACTGGTATCGGACTGCTCTACCAGCAGGGCTATTTTCGTCAGGTAATTGACAAGGACGGACGCCAGCAGGCCATTTTTCCCTATAATGATCCGGGTCAGATGCCAGTAACACCCATGCGCTGGCCAAATGGGGAATGGCTGAGAATCAAGCTTAATCTTCCGGGTGTGGCGATATGGCTTCGTGTCTGGAAAGTCAGGGTTGGCCGGGTAACATTGTATCTGCTCGATAGTAACGATGTCGCCAATTACCCGCCCTATCGAGGCATTACCAGTGAACTTTATGGGGGCGATGACTATCTGCGGCTGATGCAGGAGATTGTTCTGGGGATCGGAGGCTGGCGGTTGATTGAGGCCTTGGAGCTTAAACCTGAAGTATGCCATCTTAATGAAGGTCATGCCGCGTTTGCAGCCCTGGAACGGGCGCGAAGCTATAAGGAGGAGGCAGGGCTTTCCTTTGAGAGTGCGCTAACCGTGACTCGTGCTGGAAATCTATTTACGACGCATACGGCTGTTGATGCCGGTTTTGATCATTTTTCCCCTAATCTTGTCAGGCAGTGTCTCATTGATTATGCAGAAATTGAGCTGGGCTTGTCTTTTGAGAAATTCCTCGGACTGGGACGTTGCAAGGGAAGTGATGATCAGGAATATTTCAATATGGCATATCTGGCGATGCATACCTGTGGCGCTGTCAATGCAGTCAGCCGGTTACATGGCGAGGTGAGCAGGAGGCTGTTTGAGCCCCTTTTTCCCCGCTGGCCACGGGAGGAAATCCCTGTTGGCCATGTGACAAACGGAGTGCATATGCCAAGCTGGGATTCGGCTCAGGCGGATGAATTATGGACGACTTACTGCGGAAAGGATCGGTGGCTTGGAGGGGTTGAGACCCATGAACGGGATATTCGCCAGATTCCGGATGAAATACTCTGGCAATTTCGGACTGAAAGCAGAAAACTGCTTATTGAATATGTCAGAAAGAGGTTATACCGACAGTTTGCAGTTTTAGGACAGTCGCACGAAGGGGTTGAAATCTCGAAGCAACTGCTTGATCCGGATATCCTGACTGTAGGTTTTGCAAGAAGATTTGCCGTATACAAGCGCCCTAACCTTCTGCTCAATGATCCGGACAGGTTACTGCGCCTTTTGAATCATCCAACCCGACCGATGCAGCTTATCGTTGCGGGTAAGGCTCATCCTGCCGATCAGGAAGCCCAGTCATTGGTACAGCAGTGGATTGAATTTATCCATCGGCCTGAAGCACGCAGAAGGGTGGTGTTTCTGGAAGACTGTGACATGCTTATGACTGAGCATCTGGTGCAGGGTGCGGATGTCTGGCTCAATACACCCAGACGTCCATGGGAGGCAAGCGGTACCAGTGGGATGAAAGCGCTTGTTAACGGAGGGATCAATCTTTCCGAGCTGGATGGCTGGTGGGCCGAAGCCTTTGCACCAGAACTAGGCTGGGCACTGGGTGATGGTCGGGAATACGGTAATGATCCGGTACAGGACGGGATTGAAGCCACCGCTCTGTATAATCTTCTTGAAAGCCAGGTAATCCCTGAATTCTATAGTCACAATGAAGCCGGAATTTCCCTGGCCTGGGTAGCACGCATGCGTGAGAGCATGGCAAGGCTTACTCCCCTTTTTTCAACCAATCGCAGTGTGTGTGAGTATGTGGAGAAATATTATCTCCCGCTGGCCGCATCCTACCATGAACGTGAAAAGGACGGGGCCGCTTTAGGTAATGAAATCCAGAAATGGAGCCAGAATATCATTGAGAAATGGTCTGCCTTGAGGTTTGGCGAGACATGTATCCAGACGGATGGCACGGATCATGTCATTGAGGTGGAGGCCAACCTGGAGAACCTTGATCTCGGGCATGTCGTTGTTGAGCTCTATGCCGAAGGAACAGGCAGGGCTTTGCCTACCCGGGTGAGAATGGAGTTGGTGAGAAAGCTTTCAGCGGCTGCCAATATCTATACCTATCGTGCCCGTGTCCCGGCCCAACGCCCTGCGGAAGACTATACTGCACGGATTATCCCCTGTTTCAGGGGTGTGAAGGTACCGCTTGAAAGACCCGATATTCTTTGGCAGAAGTAGTCCTTGTTCTTTCACTGAATGAAAAGAAAGGATGATTCATGACGGCACTGCCCTCCGGGATACTTGTCATCAATGGAGGCTCATCCAGTTTCAGGTTTGCCATGTATGGCAGGGACGATATGGTGTTCCCCAGGCTATCCGGGAAACTGGATCGCATCGGGGTGGGTAAATCCATGTTGACTTACCAGGAAGCAAGGCAATCCAGCCAGAAGGAAATGTGGCTGGAAGCCAAAGACCAGAAAACTGCGGTCGGGGAGTTAACGAGGTGGCTGGATAGCCGGGATGTCTTTGGACAAGTCCGGGCCATCGGTCATCGCATTGTTCATGGCATGGGTCATGGTGAACCTTTACGTCTGAATTCAATCCTTATTGAGGAACTGAAGCGCAATGCCAGTTATGCGCCAGACCATCTGCCAGCTGAACTTGAAATGGTTGAGGCGATTTCAGAGCGTTTTCCGCATATACCCCAGATTGCCTGTTTTGACACGGCCTTCCATGCGAACCTCCCCCAGGTAGCAAGAATGCTGCCGCTACCACGACGATTTGATGCCCAGGGTATCCGGCGATATGGTTTTCATGGCTTGTCCTATTCCTTCCTGATGGAAGCCCTGGTGGAAAAGGAAGGAAAGGAAGCCGCTTCTGGCCGTATCATTCTTGCCCATTTGGGAAACGGTGCAAGTCTTGCTGCGGTCAAGGATGGGCAGTGCCTGGATACCAGTATGGGATTTACACCGGCTGGTGGACTTGTCATGGGCACAAGACCTGGTGATCTGGATCCAGGCGTGCTTGTCTATCTGCTCCAGCACGAAGGAGTTTCCACTGACAGGTTAAATCAGCTCATCAATCATGAATCCGGGTTGATTGGCCTGTCTGGCACCACTTCCGACATGCGTGATCTGATCAGGCGTCGGGAAACGGACAGCCGGGCCAAAGAGGCAATAGATTTTTTCTGCTATCAGGCCAGAAAGTGGATAGGCGCTTTTTCTGCAGCATTAAATGGTCTGGATATCCTGATATTTTCTGGAGGAATTGGGGAACATTCAGATCCGGTCCGGGCGGGAATTTGTGAAGGTCTTGATTATCTCGGAATAAAGATTGACGTACAGCGTAACCGTTCCCACGCCGAAATCATTTCCAGTAAAGAGAGCAAGGTGAGGGTGCGGGTCATGCAAACGGATGAAGAAAGGGTGATAGCAGGGTTGACTAACCACCTTGTACCGATTGAAAACTGATAGGGAAGGAAAGTAAACCATGAAGCAGGCCAGACTGAAAACCACCCGCAATCCCCTTACCCCTGAACTACTGCAGGGGATGGATGCATACTGGCGGGCTGCCAACTACCTCTCGGTCGGACAAATCTATCTTTATGATAATCCCCTGCTACAGGAACCCCTGAAACTTGAGCATATCAAGCCAAGGCTATTGGGTCATTGGGGTACGACACCTGGTATTAATTTTATCTATGTTCACCTTAACCGGATTATCAAGGAGCATGATCTTGACATGATACTGATTGCAGGGCCAGGGCATGGAGGGCCTGCATTGGTTGCCAATACCTATCTTGAGGGAACGTATAGTGAGCTTTATCCTGATATTTCCCGGGACAGCCTGGGGTTAAGGAAGCTTTTCACCCAGTTTTCATTTCCAGGTGGCGTGCCAAGCCATGCCGCACCAGAAACACCTGGATCGATTAATGAGGGAGGGGAATTGGGTTATTCACTTTCCCATGCCTATGGTGCGGTTTTTGATAATCCGGGGTTGCTGGCAGTCTGTGTAGTTGGTGATGGCGAAGCCGAGACAGGTCCGCTGGCGACAAGCTGGCATTCAAACAAGTTTCTTAATCCAGCCAGGGATGGAGCTGTATTGCCAATTCTGCATCTCAACGGGTACAAGATAGCAGGTCCGACCGTTTTGGCCCGTATTAGCAGAAAAGAGCTTGAGTCGCTCTTTCAGGGGTATGGTTATACTCCTTATTTTGTTGAGGGTGATGATCCTGAGTTCATGCATCAGCAGATGGCAGCGACCCTCGATGAAGTCCTGCATCTTATTGAGCGAATCCAGAAGCAGGCCCGTTCGGGAAAGGAAATCCTCCGTCCCAGATGGCCGATGATTATTCTGGTTTCTCCTAAAGGCTGGACAGGTCCGAAATGGGTAGATGGCAAGCAGGTAGAAGGAACTTTCCGTGCACATCAGGTTCCGGTTACAGATTTTGTGCAAAAGCCAGAGCACATATCAATTCTGGAAAGCTGGATGAAAAGTTATCATCCTGAAACCCTTTTTGGTGAAACAGGCCGGCTTATCCCCGAACTGGCTGCATTGGCTCCAGAGGGTGACAGGAGGCTTGGAGCCAACCCTCATGCGAACGGGGGACTGTTGCTTCGGGATTTACGCTTGCCGGATTTTCGTGACTATGCGGTCAGTGTGCCGTCACCGGGTTCAGTAAAGGCTGAAGCTACACGTGTTCAGGGAGCCTTGATTCGGGATGTCATGAAGCTTAATGCCGAAACCGCAAATTTCAGGGTATTCAGCCCTGATGAAACTGCCTCTAATCGGTGGAATGCCTTGTTTGAGGTGACTGAACGCTGTTCAATGGCCTCGATCGTTGCTGATGATGAAAAAGTTTCCCGGGATGGACGGGTTATGGAGATGCTCAGTGAACATCAGTGCCAGGGTTGGCTTGAAGGGTATTTGCTGACAGGTCGACATGGTTTTTTTAGCTGCTATGAAGCGTTTATCCATATTGTTGATTCAATGTTCAACCAGTATGCAAAATGGATTAAGGTGGCCAATCAGATCCCCTGGCGTCGACCGGTTGCCTCATTGAATTTATTGCTGACCTCACATGTCTGGCGACAGGATCATAATGGCTTCAGTCACCAGGATCCGGGTTTTATTGATCATGTGGTGAACAAGAAGGCTGATATTATCCGCGTCTATTTGCCCGCTGATGCCAATACCCTTCTGTCGGTGACCGATCATTGCCTGCGTAGCCGCAATTTTATCAATGTCATTGTTGCTGGCAAGCAGATGGAAATGCAGTGGCTGGATATGGAGGCGGCCATTCGGCACTGTTCCGCGGGAATCAGCATATGGGAATGGGCCAGTAATGACGCGGGCACGGATCCGGATGTGGTGATGGTCTGCTGTGGGGATGTGCCTACACTTGAGACGCTGGCAGCGGTAAAAATCCTCCGGCAGCTGTTCACACAACTGAAAATTCGGGTCATCAACATTGTGGATCTAATGACGCTGCAACCCAGAAGCGAGCATCCACACGGATTGGAAGACAAGGATTTCGATGATTTGTTTACCCGGAACAAGCCGGTTATTTTTGCATTTCATGGTTATCCATGGTTGATACACAGGCTAACGTACAGGCGTACGAACCATCAGAATTTCCATGTCCGTGGCTATAAGGAAAATGGAACGACTACGACGCCATTCGATATGCTGGTGCTCAATGAAATGGATCGCTTTCATCTTGTCATGGATGTTATTGACAGGGTAGGCGGGTTAAGTTCGGGGGCGGCTTATGCCAAGCAGTATCTGCATAACAAGCTGCAGGATCATATGGAATATACACGGAAATATGGTGAGGACATGCCTGAAATCCGTAACTGGAAATGGCAGGGAGCCTGAATTACCAGGGTTGAAACCAGGGGCGGACACCCCTGCATGTGCAGGGCAAACACTGGGCACAAGTATTCGTCGATGGCTTGCATCACTTTCCAGAGTGGGTGTTACAGCATGCCGAGTTGAAGCTTGGCAGCATCGGACATCCGATCACTGGACCATGGAGGATCCCAGACCACATCCACCTTCGCATAGGCGACACCGGGTACGCTTTCTACGGCTGTCTTGACATCAACGGGTAAGGATTGGGCTACGGGGCAGTGGGGGGTGGTGAGAGTCATTTTTATACAGACTCCATGGTCTTTGGCAAATCCGAACTGATAGATGAGACCGAGATCATAGATGTTGACCGGGATTTCAGGATCAAAGAGAGTTTTCAGTTTTTCGATCATCTCTGTGCGGATGGGTATGAAATCATAGCCTACATCAATATCCTGCTGGGTCTGGGTGTCAGACTGAAAGTCAAAATCGCTCATTCTTCCTCCGTGCTGATGGTTTTTTCCTGTTCTTTTAATGCGGCAGTGAGGGTATGCCAGGGAAGGGTTGCACATTTGACCCGTGTCGGGAACTGCCGGACACCAGCAAGCACGGAGAGTTTTCCGGCTGCATTCATGGGAGGAATATCCGTGGTAGCCAGGGTTCTGACTGTTTCGAACAGTTCGAGAGCCTCCTTGACAGATTTTCCTCGAAGGGCTTCAGTCATCAAGGAGGCAGATGCGGTAGAAATGGCACAGCCTTTACCCGTAAATCCGATGTCCTTAATGATCCCGTCCTGGATATTGAGCCAGATTTCGACCTGATCCCCGCATAAGGGGTTGAAGCCTTTTGCATGGTGGGTTGCAGGGGCAACCTGCCTGAAGTTGCGGGGCCGGTGATTGTGATCCAGAATGACTTCCTGGTACAGATCTCTTAATTCATTCATTTTTTGAACCATTTCATGACTTCGAGAAGGCCCGATTCCAAAACATCGATTTCCTCCATGGTGTTGTAGAGTGCAAATGAAGCCCTGGCTGTTGCTGCCACACCATAATGGTTCATGATTGGCATGGCACAATGGTGCCCGGTCCGGATGGCAATACCCTGTGTGTCAAGGATGGTACCAATATCATGGGGATGAATGCCATCAACGACAAAGGAGATAAGCGAGGATTTCCGGGGTGCTTCTCCAATGATGCGCAGATTGGGTAAACCTGACAGTTTTTCTGTAGCATAGGATAGCAGGGCCTGTTCATGGGCATGGACCTGGACCAGGTTCAGGCTTTCCAGATAATGGATTGCAGCGGCGAGTCCAATGGCACCGGCAATGTCTGGGGTACCTGCTTCAAACTTGTAGGGGATGTCATTATATTCCGTGTGCTCAAAGGTCACCGAGCGAATCATGTCCCCTCCACCTTGCCATGGCGGCATGGATTCAAGCAGATCAGCACGGCCATAAAGAATGCCGATACCCGTGGGCCCATAAAGCTTGTGACCGGAAAAGGCATAGAAGTCGCAGTCGAGATCCCTGACATTAACGGGAAGGTGTGCAACAGCCTGGGCGCCATCGACCAGGACTGTGGCTCCATGTGATTTGGCCTTGTGGATGATTTCCCGAAGAGGGTTGAGGGTTCCCAGTGCATTGGAGACTTGGGTGATTGCGACCAGTCTGGTCCGGGAGCTGACCATCTGCTCAAAGACATCCATGAGCAGTTCACCCTTATTGTTGATCGGGACAACTCTTAGTGTGGCCCCGGTCTGGTCGCGGATCATTTGCCAAGGAACAATATTGGAATGGTGTTCCATTTCCGTGATGAGGATTTCATCGCCTGGGCCTAAGCGGGGTCTGGCAAAGCTTTGAGCGACCAGGTTGATGGCCTCAGTCGTGCTGCGCACGAAGATGATTTCCTGTGCATGGCCTGCACCGATAAAATGGCGTACGGTCTCGCGTGCAGCCTCAAAGGCACGGGTCGCCTGTTCGGACAGGGTGTGAACACCCCGGTGAACATTGGCGTTGTCATGCTGGTAATACCAGGCCAGGGCATTGAGGACTGCAACCGGTTTCTGGGTTGTGGCGGCGTTGTCGAGGTACACGAGTTTCCGGCCATGGATTTCGGTATCAAGAATAGGGAAATCCTTGCGGATTTGAGTTACGGGAAATTGAACGGATTCATTCTCTTCTCGTTTAACCATGAAAGAAGACATGCTTTGCTCCTCCGTCCTGCGGTTTGTCCAGCTTGTCGCCGATGAGAGCGCCCAGTTTTTCCTGAAGAAAAGGATTGATGATGGAGTCGAGAATTACCTGGGCAAAAGCACGTGTGAGCATGGTGATGGCTTCACCCTGGCCGATTCCACGGGATTTCAGATAAAACAGGGCGGTTTCATCGAGTTGTCCGACGGTAGCACCGTGGCTGCAGCGCACATCATCATTGAATATTTCCAGTTGGGGAAGGGTATCCGCTTCTGCTTCACGCGAAAGCAGGAGGTTATGGCTTGCTTGCTGTGCCTTGCTTTGGGAAGCGCCTTCCTCGACAGTGACACGCCCACAGAATACGCTTCGTGAGGCATCATCGAGAATGCTGCGGTAATGTTCTTCACTACTGGTATCAGGCTTGGCATGCTGGATATGGGTATGTTCATCCTGGTGCTGATGGCCATGGCCAATCATGAGACCATGGAGTTTGCATGAAGCACCGTTTCCGTTCAGACGGGTTGATAGTGAAACACGTGCCAGCACTCCACCCAGTGCGATTGAATGGGATTGAAAACTGGAGCCTGCTTCAGCAATGACACTGACTTCACCGATATGGTGGGCAGCAGGGCTTTCGCACTGGAGTCGCAGATAGTCAAGCCGGGCTTCTTTTTCGAGGTGTATCGCGCTTTGGGTATTGGTGAGATAAGGACCTTTTCCGACATAATTTTCGACTAAGGTTAGAGCCGCGTTTTCACCGATAAAGAGCATTACACGTGGATGGGTCACACAGGGCTGATCGGCCAGGGTCACGAATGTCAGGTAAACCGGACTGTCAGGCTTGGCGTGGGGGGCAAGACGCAGGTAAGCCCCGTCTTGCCAGAAAGCTTCATTCAGGGCAGAAAATCCATTATCCAGATGAGGATTCACCATGCACTGTTCCAGTTCCTGGGGGTAGCGGCTTATCGCCTCGGTCAGGGGAATAAGAATCAGGGATTCTGTATCGCGAAGATTTGAAAGTCCAGGAGCATAACGGCCATTGATGAATACCATCCTGTTTGCCGGGAGGGATTTTTCAATATAAGGAAGCGCAGCAGAGTCCTCTACTTGTGGAGCCAGGCGAAAACCGGTTGCAAGCATGGGTGAAAGGCTGGTGTATTTCCAGCTTTCCATGCGTGTGGTGGGCAATCCCCTTGTCGAAAAGGCTGCGATGGCCTGGCGGCGTGATGTCTGAAGCCAGCTGCTTTCAGGGGCGGACTTCGAGAAGTCGCTCTGAAAATCCTTTAACCAGCGTTCCGCAGCTTCACTATGGATTGTGCTCATGCCGGGATTCCTTCAGCCGTTTCCAGCCAGCCATAGCCCCTTTCTTCCAGGGTCAGTGCCAGTTCTGGTCCACCGGAACGGATTATGCGTCCGTTGGCAAGCACATGCACCCTGTCTGGATGAATGTAGTCAAGCAGTCGCTGGTAATGGGTAATGAGAATTATCGCCCGATCCGGATTTTTGAGGGCATTGACTCCTTCTGAAACGGTCTTCAGTGCATCGATATCCAGTCCGGAATCGGTTTCATCCAGCAAGGCAAGCTTAGGTTCTAGAAGAGCCATCTGAAGGATTTCGTTACGTTTTTTTTCTCCTCCCGAAAATCCTTCATTGACTGGGCGATAGAGCAGGGCCTCATCCATGCCAACCAGGCGAAGCTTTTCCTTGGTCAGTTCAAGAAAATCCATGGCGTCAAGTTCAGGCAGGCCCTGGTGTTTACGCCTGGCGTTGATGGCCGCCTTGAGCAGGTAAATATTGGCCACACCAGGTATTTCGACTGGATACTGAAAAGCAAGAAAAATGCCTTCACGTGCGCGAAGTTCTGGAGCAAGTTCAAGCAGATTCTTGTTCTCAAAAAGGATTTCTCCCTCAGTGACCGTGTAGCCCTCACGCCCGGCAAGGACCTGGGCCAGGGTGCTTTTTCCGGAACCATTCGGCCCCATGATGGCATGGATTTCACCAGGTTTTACATGCAGATCGATGCCTTTGAGGATGGGCTTGTCGCCAATCGAGACATTCAGGTTCCTGATTTCGAGCATACTTTCTCCTTTAACCGATGCTGCCTTCAAGGCTGACACCCAGTAGTTTTTGCGCTTCGACAGCGAATTCCATTGGTAGTTTTTTGAAAACTTCACGGCAGAACCCGTTGACGATCATGGATACGGCGTCTTCAGCAGAAAGGCCTCGCTGCATGCAGTAAAACAGCTGGTCCTCACCTATGCGTGAAGTAGTGGCCTCATGTTCGACTTTCGCAGTCGGATTTTTGACTTCAATGTATGGAAAAGTATGGGCGGCACAGCGGTTTCCTAACAGCAGCGAATCACACTGGGAATAGTTGCGCGCATTTTCCGCCCCCTTGAGCACTTTTACGAGTCCTCGATAGGCGTTCTGCCCCCGCCCTGCTGAAATGCCTTTCGAGACGATGGTGCTGCGCGTATTCCGTCCGATATGCAGCATTTTGGTGCCGGTATCCGCTTGCTGGCAGTTGTTGGTCAGGGCAACTGAATAGAATTCACCGACAGAATCGTCCCCGCGCAAGATAACACTTGGGTACTTCCAGGTTATGGCTGAGCCGGTTTCAACCTGGGTCCAGGATATCCGTGAACGCGAACCGCGACAGTCTCCTCTTTTGGTTACAAAATTGAAAATGCCTCCTTTGCCATCTTTGTCTCCTGGATACCAGTTTTGCACGGTGGAATAACGAATCTGTGCATCTTCCAGTGCAATGAGTTCGACGACTGCCGCATGCAGCTGGTTTTCGTCCCGCATGGGTGCTGTGCATCCTTCCAGATAACTGACACTGGCGCCCTTGTCGGCAATGATGAGCGTTCGTTCAAACTGGCCGCTGTTTTTCGCATTGATGCGAAAATAGGTAGACAGTTCCATGGGACATTTGACACCTGGAGGGATATAACAGAATGTCCCGTCACTGAACACGGCTGAATTGAGGGCAGCGTAGAAATTATCCATATAGGATACGACCGATCCCATGTATTGTTTGACCAGTTCTGGATGAAGCCGGGCGGCTTCTGAAAAAGAGCAGAACACAATGCCTTCACGGGCAAGGCGATCCTTGAAAGTGGTTGCAACAGACACGCTGTCAAATACCGCATCTACAGCGACGCCGGCAAGCAGCTCCTGTTCCTTGAGTGGGATGCCAAGCTTGTCATAGGTTCGAAGAAGTTCCGGATCGATTTCTTCCAGGCTTTTTGGAGCATTGTCCCTCAATTTGGGTGCAGAATAGTAAATGATGTCCTGAAAATTGATGGGAGGGTAATGGACGCTTGACCAGTTGGGTGACTTCAGGGTCAACCAGTGACGATAGGCCTTGAGCCGCCATTCGAGCAGGAATCCAGGCTCCTGTTTTCGCTCTGAGATGAAACGGATGGTCTCTTCACTCAGGCCTTTTGGTGCCATGTCAGAATCGATATCCGATTCAAATCCGTATTCATAATCGCGGTTGATTAGGGTATCAAGTTCATGAGCAGCCGTGTTCATGGTTTTCCTCTAGCTTTTGGGCGTCAATTTTTGGTAGCGGCACTTTCTGGATTTGGGTTGCAGTACTTTGAACTGTCTCAGCAACCAGATCGCCTAGTGTCAGGTTTTCCAGAGCGATTCTGACTGACTGGTTGATTCGCATCCAGTTGGCGCGCACCCGGCAGTGGTTTTCCTGCATGCATAAACCTGCAATGCTTGTGCATTCGGTTAAACCAAAAGGCTGTTCTTCTATGGCATCGATAATCTGGGCTATCGAGATGGTGGAGGGAAGGCGGCTCAGGCTGTAACCCCCGTGGCTTCCCCGGGTAGCGGTGACAATGTCGGCACGGGCCAGGGTTTTGAGTACCTTTCCCACGGTAGGCAAGGCAACGTTGATTCGTCGCGCAATGTCAGTTGCACTGTATATTTCAAGAGGATCCCTGGCCATGAGGGCCAGTACGATGGTACCATAGTCCGTCAGCTTGCTGATGCGTAGCATAAGGGTGCGCCGTTAGCAGTTCAGTAATATATAGGACAATTATAGTCCTATATGGCTTTCAAGAAAAGCCCTTGCAGCTGAGGATCTGTGGGTTGGGTTATTGGGGCCCGGAAATACGGCCTGTCATGAAGCCAGGCAGTTGCGTGAAGCGCGATCAGACAATTTCACTGAATTCCCCGCCTTTTTCTATCCTGTCAGCATCATTGTAGTCTGAATCCTGTGTTTGATCCTTGCCAGGTTTGAGTCTCAGTTTCCTGACAAGGTAGGTGAGGAAGACGACGGTAATGATATTGATGATGAGGGAATACAGGGCAGCGTATACGGGGAAGGTCAAAGACCCCACATGCAGCGGGTAGATGGAAGACTTAAAATGCAGTGATGCCGCCATGCCTGTGCCAGTAAATAGGCCAATGGCCCAGCCAGCAAGCAGGGCCCGATAATCCAGCCAGTGGGAATAAAGACCAAAAATGATGGCCGGGAGGGTCTGGATAATCCAGATTCCACCTAACAGCTGGAGCTGTATTGCATATTGCTGGGGAAGAAAAATGATGAACGCAAGGGCACCTAGCTTGACAAGAAGCGAAATGTTCTTGGCCATGCGGGTCTCGTGTTTCCCGTTGCACCCTGGATTGATGAATGGCCGGTGAATATTGCGGGTATATAGATTGGCTGCAGCGATGGACATGATGGCGGCAGGCACCAGGGCTCCGATCGCAATGGCCGCGAATGCAAAACCTGTGAACCATGGCGGAAGCAGGTGCAGAAAAAGGGCTGGAACCGCAAAGTTGCTGCCATATTGCTTAAAATAAATCCCGTATTCGGGGAGTTTGCTTACCCCTGCGGCGACAGCCATGTATCCAAGCAGGGCGATAAGTCCAAGCAAAAGGGAATAAGCAGGCAGCAGGGCAGTATTACGCCGGATGGTATTGCCGCTGTTGGCACTTAGTACTGCAGTAATGGAATGCGGGTATAGAAATAGCGCCAGGGCGGAGCCCAGGGCCAGGGTTGAGTATGCACTGAATCCATTGAGACTGCCGCCAGAAGGCCCTTTAAGCAGGAGTTTGTCTATGGGGATGGCAGAAAAAATATGGGCATAGCCACCAAGCCGGGCCGGAATGTAGAAAATAGCAGTCAGGATGGTAATGTAGATGAGAAGATCCTTGACGATGGCTATCATGGCGGGTGCGCGAAGACCGCTGCTATAGGTGTAGGCGGCCAGAATCCCGAAAGCAATGATAAGGGGGAGATCACCTGTGAGGCCAGTCGTGTTGAACCCCAGTGCCCCGATGACGACCTGGATGCCTACCAGTTGCAGGGCAATATAGGGCATGGTGGCAACAATGCCGGTGACAGCAATGGCGAGCGCCAGATATTTGCTGCCGTAGCGGGCATGGACGAAATCTGCGGAAGTCACAAAGCCATGTTTGTGTGATACGGCCCACAGTCTTGGGAAGACCATGAAAACGAAAGGGTAGATTATGATGGTGTAGGGCAGGGCAAAAAACCCGATTGCACCTTTGCCGAACATGAGTGCCGGTACAGCGATAAACGTATAGGCAGTGTAGAGATCACCGCCAAGCAGGAACCAGGTGACGACAGTGCCGAACCGTCTCCCTCCGAGCCCCCATTCATCAAGCAGGTTAAGGTTGCCCCTACGCCAGTGCGAAGCCCGAAAGCCCAGAAAAGTTATCAGGAGAAAAAAGAAGGAGAAAACGGCCAGAGCAGTCCAGTTCATGGTTTTTTATTTATCGGTGACGGGTTTTAAAGTAGACCAGTGCGGTAATGAATGCGCTAAGGAGGACCCAAAGAAGCTGATACCAGTAAAAAAAGGGGAACCCTCCCCATTGTGGTTCTACCCTGTTGTAAAACGGAACCCATAGACTGATGAGGGGTAATAACAGGAGCCAGTGCCAATGCCGGTTCTTTTTTTTAGGTGTCATTTTTTATTAATGATTACTTATAGAGTGGAGTCGCCCTATCGACTTTTTATCTGGTATCCTGATAAGAGTCAATGGGTTTGTCATGGTTTGTGTTGTTAATTTTCTTCGGAATTGGCAGAGCTTCGTTCCGAAGGAGATGATTCTTGTATAAGAGAGGTGTTTGCCTAGTGCTGGGAATAGGTTGCCAAATGTTCAATATTGGAGAAAGAATAGCCAATTCCAATATCAATGAGCGGGCTTTGTAGTGTGCCCCTAATTGATTTGACCTCTCCAATGGAGCAGTTGAAACTGAGATTATGGCCCATGTTGGCATAGGCTCCTGCCATGGCCTGGATGATAGCGCCTCCTCCGACAGCAACACCACCCCCCCCACTGGCCCCGACGAGTAACTCCGTATCCATGCCAACGGAACCGATGAGGGGAGCTGTTTCAAAACCTGCTCCTACCAGTCCTACCGCATAGCCTCCTGCTCCCCCGCTGTTGGCCCCCATGGCCTGACCTGTCAGATAAAATCCATTTTGAATGAACCGGTCGATCTTGATCGCGATCATCCCGATGCGATTGGCGCCACTATAACCTGCCTTATGCTGGGTATGAAGGTATTCTTCGGTGGATGCACGGATACGGTAACCTGATAGTTTTAGCCGATCATCAGCATGAGCAGGTTGGTATCCCCCGCTATATTGGGCCATATCCGTTTCATACCCTAAGTCGACACTGAAGGTTCGTGCAGAAAAATTACCCCCTATAGGATGCAGTTCGCCGATGTCCAGCCCGGCAATATAATGATGTCCCAACGGGTAGTCTGCATTTAGTCCCCATTTGAGGATACTGCCTCCCCCGGTATCAATATGGCCGCCGCCTCCCCCTCCAAGAGTCATGTGGGCATTGAATTGGACAGGCCAGCTATCGGGACTTATCCTATAGCCCAATCCCATAAGAAGTTCTGCATAGCCGTCTGCATTTCCTCCGGCGGCCCCTGAAGCTTCAAGAATAAAAAAAGCTCTTGGGGTAAGATCCTTTTGCAATTCGAAGCCGGCCAGGCTGATGCTGTGACTTAAAGGCACGGCTCCCGGGGAGACGCCTGATCGTGTTGGATGGTAATGGCTGATAGTAAACAGAGTGGTTTCACCTGCATAAGCAATATGATGTCTAAGTGATCGTGGCAGGTTATTGGGTGAGCCTATCATGAGATCACGATAGCTACCATTAGCCATGATGGTTTTGAAGGGAATATCAACACCCAGGCTGACTTCTTTGGAATTAATCCGTCCGTTTGGAAAATGGATCTCATCGTAATTGAGGCTCAGGTCAAGTGGTTTGAAGTGATAGATTAATCCGGCATGCGGTCTGAGCATCAGACCGCCCCCTTGCTGGCCACCACTGCCGCCGCCGCCGCCAATGAATATCCCGGTATCGAACATCAATCGGGTCATCAGGGGATATTGGAACCCTCCTTCAAGACCAACGGTGAAAAACCCTCCGCGTATACCGCGTTGTGCGCTGTAGGCTGCTCCTCCCAGATAAAATCGCGGGGTGACATGGACCAGGTAATTTAGCCCAACAAAGCCCATGTTGGGGTCATGATCTGGCATGTGGACATTTTCATAGGTAATTCGGTAGAACCCTTTTGTAAGAAAAACGATCCCATGGGTTGGGCCAGGGTAGGGGGCGACTCCAGATGCACTGGCCAGTTCAGGCAGGTTGAGCAGGCAAAGAGCCAGAATGAAGGTACAAAGACGCAGGTGCATAATATTGTTGTTATGGTAAGTGATCACGACACAAGTACTTATTATCCCAAGAATCCCTGGTTTGGCCTAGAACTTTATCCAGGCAGATAGTTTTTCTGTGAGATGTTACTATAGGTTAATTCTTCTTCCATATGCAGTTTTTTTAATTTGCCTATATTGTATTTTGAAAAATTTGGTTAACATGCGCTTGAAGGGGATTTAGGGGGAAAGAGTTGGCCGATAACAAGGGAAGTCCTGATTTTTCAGCTGTACTCGCGTCTTCAGTGCATGATATGAAAAACTCGATTGCCCTGCTCATGCAATCCATGGAAGAACTATTGAAAGAAATAGGCCAGCCCGAATTGCCAGCCTGTCGCAAGATGACACAGATGCTCTATGAGACCCGGCGGGTAAGCGGAAACCTCATGCAGCTTCTGACGTTATACAAGATGGGACGGCGTCTGTATCCGGTAGAAATCGTGCCTTGTTGCATTTATGATCTCTTTTCTGAAACGGCCATGCAGGTTGAGGCCCAGGCCATGCTGAAGGATGTCGAGCTTCATGTGGACTGTTCACCTGACCTGACCTGGTTTGTCGAGAAGGATCTGATTGGCAGTGCCGTGAACAATGCGCTTAATAACGCCTTCCGCTATGCCGGACAAAAAATCATGCTTCGGGCAGTGAAGGATGAGGGTGTCCTGGTTATTTCCATCGAGGATGATGGACCCGGATATCCCGAAACCCTGGTTGGCGAAGTTAAAGAAGTGGCAAGTGGTGTGAATTTTCATACCGGAAGTACTGGTCTGGGTTTACGTTTTGCAGCCATGGTGGCTAACGTGCATCAGAACAAGGGGCGTTGCGGAACAGTCAGGCTAGAAAATGGCGGTGCTTTTGGTGGAGGCTGTTTCCGCATCATTCTTCCATAACAATCAGGGATAAATCCATAGATGGCTGGTGTATTCTTTAATTCCAGTGCGGTTGGCGATCATGTCGATTTCCGCGATAAAAAAGTGATCATCATTGATGATTTTCAGGGCATACGCACAATGTTGCGGGAAATGCTCAAAGCATTTGGTGTGCTTGACATTGATACAGCGAGTGATGGTATCCAGGCGCTTAACCTGCTAGGCCGCAAGCGTTATGACATCGTCCTTTGTGACTATAATCTGGGAGATGGGAAGAGTGGCCAGAATATCCTCGAGGAAGCTAAAATCAAGGGATATATTCCAACCGATGCAGCCTGGATCATGATTACTGCTGAAAAGACCATGGACATGGTCATGGGTGCGGCTGAATACCAGCCTGATGATTACATCATTAAACCCATCAATGAAGGGGCCTTGCGTACCCGCCTTGAAAAAATCATTCTGCGCAAGGCCGTTTTCAGGGAAATTGATAAAGCTATCCGTAACAAGGAGTACGAGCAGGCCATTGCCCTGTGTGAAAGCAAGGCGAAAGATGATGAGGTTAATGCCTATGATCTTTTGCGTCTGAAATCCCAGTTGTGCCTGCAGGTTGGAAAACTTGATGAAGCCCGGGATATTTTTACACGGGCACTGGAGGAGCGCAGCCTTCCCTGGGCCAAGGCTGGTCTCGGCCGTATCCATTTCATGAACAAGGAGTACCTCGAGGCCCGGCATTTTTTTGAGGAAGTGATTGAAGAGTCCCGAACCTATCTTGAGGCATATGATCTGCTTGCGCAGACCCATGAAATCCTGGGTGATCTGGATCGCGCCCAGGAAATACTGGTAAGGGCTTCAGAGATGTCCCCCAATGTTCTTCAAAGGCAGAAGGGGATTGGGGAAATTGCCCTGAAACGCAAGGACGTATCGGTAGCGCGTGAAGCGTTTCAGCAAACGATTGCCTTGGGAAAATACTCGGTTCTTAAGGCTTCCTCGGCATATATTGGACTGGCCAAGGCTCACGCTGAGGCGGGTCAGAGTGGTGAGGCGATGAAGGTCCTGGAAGAGGCTCGTGGGGAATTCAAGGGTAACGCAGAGGTTGAACTGCATGCGGCTGTTACCGCAGGGGATATCCTGAACCGGACAGGAGACAAGGAAAAGGCCCGTCAGTCCATTGAAGAGGCCATGAAGGTCATGGAGCGTCTGGGAGGGAAGGTTGCAACTCCTGTTGCACTTGATGCGGCAAGGGTTCTGCTCGATCTGGGCGATAGGGATCGGGCCAGTACCGTATTTTCCCAGGTCATCAAGAACAATTCCGATAATGAGGATGTGATTGCCCAGGTCAAGGATATTTTCATTGAGGCAGACATGCAGGAGGAAGGTCAGAAACTCATTGAGTCTTCGCGCAAGGAAGTGGTGGAAATCAATAACAAGGGGGTAATGCTTGCCAAGGATGGTAAGCTTGAGGATGCCCTGGAGCTGTTACGGCAGGCCGCATCAAAACTTCCTGACAATCCCCGGATCCTTCTTAATTACTGCCAGGTCATTGCCCTTTATATGCAAAAGCATGGCAAGAGTTCCCGTTTGCTGCATGAGGGTCGGGAAATGGCTGAAAAGGTCATCAAGCTGGATCCCTCTGAAAAACGGGGGCCTATGCTTCTTGCCACATTGAGCCGGATGAAATAATCCCTGGGATTTTTTGGGGTGCCGGGTTACATGAGGCTTGCGACCATGTTGATGGTCAGGGCCAGAATGAAAGCATAGAAGAAAAATGAGAGCATGCCATGGATGAGGGCAAGCCGGCGCATGGTTGAAGAGGTGATCTGTACGTCCGAGACCTGCGCTGTCATGCCGATGACAAAAGAAAAATACAGGAAATCGAAAAAATTTGGCTCCTTGCCTCCAGGGAACCGAAGCCCTTTAGCCATGTCCTGGGCTTTAGTTTGTGTATCATCACCGTAATATCGATGGGCATAATGGGTGGCGAACATGGTATGAACAAGCATCCATGAAAAGATGACAGCCATCAACCCCAGGATCACCCGGAAGATCTGGATGGATGTGGGAAGCCTATGGGCGCTGCCGAGCAATATGGCAATGGCTAGAAGGCTCATGCAGGCAGCCGTGACGACCAGGGTGCGGATGGCCATGAGACTGGCATCGTTTTCCTTGAAAATATGGTGCATGGCGTTTGAATGGTAGCGGCTCAGGACGTAAAGGGTGAGACCCAGAAATGTGAAGCAACCCAGATCCCAGGCTACGAAGATCTGGATTGATATCGGGAGCGAGGTGGGTAAGATAAGGTAGGTAACCAGGGCGGCGGCCAGCCCAACCCCGAGACGCCGGTTGATGGTCAGAAGGGGGTGTTTGTATACCGCGTCGATAGCCATGGATCAGGCTAGTTTCCGGTCGAGCAGCTGTTCAAGGATTCCAAGTGGGGTCTGGGCACGGCTGGTCTGTGCCGTACTTGGTAAATGACAGGTTTGCTCAAATGCGAACTGTCCAGCCATGGCCGCATGGGAAACCTGATCGGTATACACTATCCAACTGCTGTGAGGAGGAAAGCTGAAGGAAACCTGGTGGGCACGGACCTGGTAGGCTTCATCGGCTTTCATGCTGTCATGCAGATGGAGCATGTAGTGATCGTAAGCAGTCCGGTAACCCCGGGTAATTCCCAGCTTTTGCATGAGCGAGGCGAGAATGGGTGAGGGTGCGTGAATATGGGGCAGAAACTGTTTTGCCACCTGCTCAAAAGGTTCTCCCAGCCGCCATTGCCGGCTTTGCCCGTTTGGATTGACATTGGTAAAGACACGAAGTATACGTGTGCCTCCAGTAGGGGAAGTCGGAAACGAGTCCACATGAAGCCGGCTATCATCCTTGCGGGGACTTAGGATACGCTGGCTGACTTCTGCAGGACGAAAGCTGGTCCGGGCGAGTTTCAGGTTTTCTCCGTAATGGGGGAAAAGCGCGCGTAGCAAGGTTTTGGTGGAGTCTGAGTAGCGTTCGATCATGCGGGCCAATTCAGCTTGATCCGCCATACTTCCCAGTGCCCCTTTAAGTTGTCTCGTTGTCTTGCTGAAACTGATATTCTTGGATTTTGGATCCGCCCACCCGGGATCAAGGAAACGGGTTTCGCCGGGTTCCAGGGCGAAATCAAGGTGGGGAAAATACAGGGCTTGGCCTGATTCAAGGGCGCATAAAGCATCCTCGCATGCTGTTTCAGGGATGGGTTCGTCCCAGCACTGGATATCAAACGTTTTGATGACATTTTCCGGCAGGGTTCCGTAGGCCATTTCGAAGCCTTTCTGTTTTAGTTCCTGACCAATTGTAGCGCTGCCTTAACCTGGTGCAAAGAACTGATGGAAATTTGATTAAAACAGGCAGGCCTGGAGGATCTGGCTGGATTTGGCCACGATGGGAGTGCCGGGCCTCTGGCAGCAGAATCCGGAAGATGAGTGATGAAGCGGGTGTGATGGACCAGGGTTGCCTTCACGGGTTTTCTGCGACAGGTCTTGCAGCCACTACCCGGTTTTTCCCGGTATGCTTGGCCTCATACATCGCCTGATCGGCGCGTTCAATGGCAACTTCCTGGGGTTCCAGCGGATTAACGGTTGTGATGCCTGCACTGAAGGTGATAAGCATGCGTTCGTTGTTGTGCAGGAAAAACTGCTTGGTCAGCTGGCGCTGTACCCGGGTGATGATTTTGATGCTTTCATTCAAGGGGGTATCAGTCAGGAGGATGACGAATTCTTCGCCTCCGTAACGTGCAATGATGTCACTGGGCCTCAAGACAGACTGCATGACTGAAACCAGATGCAGCAGGGCATCGTCTCCAACCTTGTGGCCATAAGTATCATTGAGTGCCTTGAAATTGTCGATATCGAGCATGGCAAGGCAGAGGGGAGAGCCATTTCTGGATGCGCGGGCTGACTCACGTTCAAACTCTGACGCCAGTCCCCGGCGGTTGAATGCGCTTGTAAGCTGATCTTCGCGAACCTTTTCACCGATATGTTCGAGCTCGGATTCAAGATTCCTGATCCGCTCATGGGCTTCATCAACCCGTTTTCTCATGTTTGAGAGATCTTCGTGGGAACGGACCATGTCAAGCTGGATGCCCCCGGTTTCATGCAATAGCTCATCAAGTAGATCATGAAGTTTACGAATGTCTTCAGTCTGGCGGATCTGCTTAGCGTACCGATCCAGCTTCTTGTGATGCTCACCGGTTGAGGTGGATAGCGAACCTAAACGTTCTATGAACATGGTAAGCATGTTTTTCATGGTTGAACGGGCTTCATTCAGGCTATGTTTGAGCAGGCCCTGCTTGTAAATGATTTCGGTAATATTGCGTTCTGCATTCTCAATCAGTTCAAGATTGATGTGCTGATTGGTCAACGAGCGGAGCAGGACAAGCTGGCTTTTGAGCCACTGATCATCGGAGAGGAGCTCAGTGATGTTGTCGATGAGCAGTCTTAGCAGCCTAAGCAGGCCCTCCTGGACAGCCATGTGGGTCTGCTCTTCAATTGCGAGCCTCATCCAGAAGGACTTGAGTTTTGATTCCAGCTGCCTGAAGTCATTCATGCTTAGGCATAAGCTTGCGGTATCAGATAGTTGAAGGGCTGCTTCCTTGAGTTCCGGAGCATGTTCCAGTTGCTGTGCAAGGCCGTTTTTTATAATCTGCTGGACAAGTTTTGCACAGACTGCCATGTCTTCACTGTGCGCTTTGTCCATTTTGACCGCTGTTGCTTTGTCATGTTCTTCGGTAAACGTGAGGGATTGCTTGGTCAGGGGAATTTCTGACCAGTTCTGCAGCATGACATGAATATTGTTATAGAGTTCCAGGACGTTGTCTCCTGCCCCTTCAAAAGCTTTTTGCAGTTCTTCCGTCTTGTGTTTCTGGGTCAGACCTGCATGAGGGAGGGCCCAATGCTTTACCAGTTCGAGCAAGAGAGGAGGCCAGGGTTTATTATCTGCCTGCAGGGCGGTTGCGCGAACGACCTCTCCCAAGGCCTGGCCTACTTCACGCCAGTGGTGTTCCTGGGCGAGTTTTTCCAGATTGGCGGCAATACGGGCCTGTTTCGTGCTGGCTTTCGGAAGGGCGTGAATGATATTCTGGATGGCCTGGTTTGGGGTAAAGCCGGTTTGGTCATTGCCCGCAACTTCATTGTAGATGGAGAGATAGTTTTCCGGGGTGGGTACAAGTTTTCTTGCGGTTAGTAGCCTTAATGTCTCACGGGCAATTTCTGTGGGGCTGGCAGAAGCTTTCATCATCTTGTACGCCGAATTATGATTATTTATTATTTGTTGTCAGGTCAAAATCATTTCCGGCACAGTAAACCGGTACTGTTTGCAATTATTGCCGATTGTATTTTTAAAGGATGTCCCTCGCAAGTAAATTTTTGTTTGCAGGATGGGTTGAAGCCGGCAGGAGAAACATTATACATCCTGAGCTTACCGGCCGGATACGGATAAATACTGACGATACATTGTTATCCTGCGTTGAAATTAGCCCTTTTTTTTATGAATTATGGCTCAAGTAAATAGTGCTGGTGCCGATAACGAATCAAAACAATTAGAAAATTACCCAATAAGCGGAGAAGAGCATGAAGGGATTATTCGCACCAGGCGTGGCATTGAATAACCGGCTAAGTTACAGTGGAAAATTCTGGCTGGTATCCTGTGTTATGGCTATACCGGCTGCAAGTGTCATAGCCATGCTGATCTGGGGTGGTTCATTAACCAATCTGGTGCGCTATGTAGTAGGAGGGATTGCACTTGCCGGGGTGGTGCTGGATATCTATCTGCTGAGTTCGCTTTATCACGCGATATGCGAAACCATTGACACCTTCAAGGTTTCCATCATGCGGATGGCAAAGGGTGATTTATCTGCCCGGATCAAATTGTCCACTCGGGATGAGATGGTCCAGGTTGCCAATGGTTTCAATGAAATGGCACGGGAGATCCGTCGCATGATCGCCAATGTTTCTTCCCATGCCATGACGGTTGCAGAAGCTGCCCATCAGTTCAGCGATCAGGCAGGCGAAGTGGCGAGGGGCTCTCAGGAACAAAGTCAGGCAGCGATGAGTACAGCAGCTAGTGTCGAGGAAATGGCGGCGAGCATCCATACTGTTGCCGATCATACTGCTGAGGCTGAAATTGTCTCGAATGAGACCAGTGAAATTTCAAAGCATGGCGAAGGGGTGGTGCTGCAGGCTTCATCTGAAATGCACAGGCTTGATACATCGGTCAAGGAAACAGCAGTGCGGATCTCAGGCCTGGGTCAGCGTTCAAATGAAATTTCGGGAATTGTGAAAGTGATCCGTGATATTGCGGATCAAACCAATCTGCTGGCCCTGAATGCAGCGATTGAGGCTGCGCGTGCCGGAGAGCAGGGCAGGGGCTTTGCCGTGGTGGCTGATGAGGTGCGAAAACTGGCGGAACGTACAAGCAATGCCACATTGGAAATTGGCGAAATGATACTCTCCATCCAGAATGAAACCAAAACTGCCGTGGTCAGCATGGAGTCGGGAGCATCCCAAGTTCAGGCCGGGGTAGATCTGGCTCTGCAGGCTGGCGATTCCCTGAAGAGAATTAATGAGGGGTCGCAGAAGATGGTCGGGATGGTGCATGACATTGCTGCAGCCATCAAGGAGCAGAGTACGGCAAGTGAGGAAATTGCCAGCCATGTCATCCGGATCTCCCAGATGTCAGAAGAAAATTCAGGGTACGTGGACAAGATGCTTGCAGAAGCAAAACAACTTGACCAGATAGCCGAATCACTAAAAAAATCCATTAGCCAGTTTGTTGGTGGCACGGCCAATGAAGCCAAAAATTTTGTTGAAAAAGCTGTTCAGTATTACCATGCCCAAGGCCGTAACAAGGCGTTTTCGACCTTTAGTGATCCAACTGGAGAGTTTGTCCAGCGGGATATGTATATTTTTGTCTATAGCCTGGATGGACGGGTATTGGCGCACGGTGGCAATGCTTCGCTAATCGGGAAGGATATGCGTGATTCACGTGATGCCAACGGCAAGCTGTTCATTCAGGACCGCATTCAGATGGCCATGACCAAGGGTCTGGGCTGGCAGGACTACCAGTTTGTCAATCCGGATAGTGGCCAGGTTGAACAAAAGACGTCCTTCATACAAAAAGTTGATGATTTTGTTATTGGTTGTGGTGTCTACAAATAAGTGACTGAAGTCGGTTAAGGGTGGAGAAACCATGGATTTTCATGAGTTATCCACCCTGATTTTCATGGATGGGCCCAGGGATTTCAGAATCAAGGATTGACTGGACAGGGTAAACGTCCTGGGCATTGCGATGACTCCTGTCTTTACACCTGGACCCTGGTGCTTCCCCCACAGAAAAAATACGAGAAAACCACTTTAATTTACGCCATAACTATCCATCGCTGCATCTCTCGCGTACTTGAGGATTTCGTGAGCAGCACTCTTGTCAGCTTTATAAAATCCCTCGCTGGAAATGTTAGGCGCCAGTCAGGTCATGATGGCAATATCTGGTTGGGCCAGGTAAAAAGCTGGTGGCTTTGCTCGAAATTACCAGGATTAGGCTTGATCCATAACAAATGACCAGAATGGTTTATCATTTAACCTGTCTGCACAGTGTATTGAAGTCAGCATATTCCATACCGTCACGCTGGGAGAAATGAATGAACCCATACCCTGTCATTGATTCCAGGCAAGCTGAACATCTTGACCTACAGGATTTGTATCACCAGATGGATACTGGTTCACAAGGGCTTACAGATGAAGAAGCCCATCACAGAGCTCTATCCTACGGGCCTAACGCGTTAAAGGAAACAAAACATAGTCCCTTTCTCAGGTTTCTAGGCTACTTCTGGGGCCCTATTCCCTGGATGATAGAAATCGCTGCCATCCTGTCAGCCCTGGTTCGACATTGGGATGATTTCACCATTATTTGTGTCCTTCTCTTTTTTAATGCCGGGGTCGGATTCTGGCAGGAATACAAGGCTGCCAATGCTTTGGAAGCACTGAAAAAACAGCTGGCTCTCAAGGCCAGGGTTTTGAGGGATGGTATCTGGGCCGAAATTGCAGCCCTGGAGCTGGTGCCAGGGGACATGATCCGTATCCGTCTGGGGGATATTATCCCTGCTGATCTGAAACTGGCTGAAGGGGAGTATCTTTCCATCGATCAATCTACGCTCACAGGCGAGTCCCTGCCGGTTAGCAAAAAGACTGGAGATGTGGCCTATTCGGGTTCTGTCGTCAAACAGGGTGAAATGCTCGCACTGGTTATCTCTACGGGGGAAAAGACTTATTTTGGCCGAACGGCCGGATTGGTGGAGTCAGCAGGTAATGCCTCCCATTTCCAGAAGGCAGTCCTTTCCATAGGGGATTACCTGATATACATGAGTTTGGGGCTTGTAGTGGTTTTGATGCTGGTGCAGCTCTTTCGTGGCGCGCCTCTTCTGGAACTGGTTCAGTTTGCCCTGATCCTGACGGTCGCATCCATACCCGTAGCCATGCCAGCTGTGCTTTCCGTGACTATGGCTGTTGGAGCCATGGCCTTATCACGCAAAAAAGCCATTGTTTCACGGCTTGAGGCAATTGAGGAAATGGCGGGAATTGATATTCTGTGTTCAGACAAAACGGGTACCCTTACACAAAACAGGCTGGCCCTGGGTAATCCAGTGGTATTCGAAGCAGAAAATGTTCAGGATCTCATTCTTGCCGCAGCGCTGGCTTCCAAGGAAGAAGATGCGGACCCAATTGATCTGGCCATTCTTGCTGCCCTGAATGGAAAGACTCTTTTGTCTGGGTATAACCAGACCCGTTTTGTGCCCTTTGATCCTGTTACCAAGCGGACCGAGGCACAAGTCACTGGCCCGGATGGCATGAGTTTCCGTGTCAGCAAGGGGGCACCGCAGGTCATCGTTGCTCTTGCAGCGGTGGATAAAGCGCAGGCAGCAAGGGCGAACAGCGTTATTGAGGAATTCGCTGAAAAGGGATACCGGACCCTTGGTGTGGCACGAAGCATGGAAAAGGGGAAATGGGTCTTTCTGGGTATACTTCCCTTATCTGATCCTCCGCGTTCTGACTCCAGGGAAACCATAGCCCAGGCCCAGGCACATGGTATCAAGGTCAAGATGATTACTGGAGATGATGTGGCCATTGCCCGCGAAATTGCAGGCCAGATTGGGCTGGGCAGGGATATTCAGCCCGTGGTTGGCCTGTTTGACAAGGAAATGCCGGAACATCTTAGTGAATCAGCTGCCAGAAGCATCGAAACTGCAGATGGCTTTGCCCAGGTTTTTCCTGAACACAAGTATGGGATTGTCAAGGCGCTTCAGGGGCGGGGCCATCTGGTTGCCATGACAGGAGATGGCGTAAACGATGCGCCTGCCCTGAAACAGGCCGATGTGGGTATTGCCGTATCCGGTGCGACTGATGCAGCGCGGGCAGCATCCGATCTGATTCTGACAGCCCCGGGGCTGTCTGTGATTGTCAATGCAGTGGAAGAAGCCCGCCGGATTTTCGAGCGCATGCATTCTTACGCGGTCTACCGCATTACGGAAACAATCCGCATCATGGTGTTTGTGGTTGCCGCCATGATCGCTTTTGGTTTTTATCCTATCACTGCAGTCATGATTATTCTTTTGGCTTTCTTTAACGATGTACCCATCATGACAATTGCCTATGACCATACGCGGGTTGATCCCGGGCCTGTCCGCTGGGATATGCCACTTGTTATCACGGTGGCTACGGTAATGGGGATTACGGGTACGGCTGGCAGTTTCCTGATGCTGTATCTGGCTTTGCACTGGCTGCATCTGAGCATTCCGAAAGTGCAGACCTACATCTTTCTTAAGATGGCTGTAGCAGGCCATCTGACCTTGTTCGTCTCTCGTTCCAGGGGATCCTATGTGAGCAAGCCTTACCCTGCACCAGTGATGATTTGGTCGGCAGTGGCTACCAAGGTGGCTGCGACATTGCTGTGTGTTTATGGACTTGGGCTGGTTACACCCATTTCATGGGGCAAGGTTGCGCTGATCTGGGGTTATTCCATTACCTGGTCTTTTGTGACCGATTGGACAAAAATAGCTGTATATCGACATTGGGGGCTGGCCACGAGCCGTCATTACCGGTTTCTTGAAATCCTTCATCACCCTTTGCATCCGTATGGGGTTATTCCTCCCAGATAGCATGGGCTTTTCTGGACATGAAGCCTGCAAGCCGGGCTGGCGCCTTGGCTTGTCCAGAGTTCTTTTGCATGGATTGTTATCCTGCATCCGGTATGGTCTGGCAGTGTCTGGGAAAACACCTTATTGTTTTCATAAAAACTTCTGATTGTTCATCATTAAAAAATTCCTATATTTTTATATCTCGTCAAAGCTGATTCGCACACTCTTATGGATAAATGCTGCGTAATGGAAAACGGTTGCTGCTGGCTCCCATCTGGACCCGGGGAATTTCCGCCAGAATGCCAGGGGTTGAAATGTTTTTTCATGGTGACCCGCCTGAGAATGTGTGTAGACGGAGAGGGAGCCGTGTCCGGGTTGCGATGCTGATAAAAGCTGTTTGGAGAATGAGACGATTTGATAGATGAATGATGCAGGGGTTGTGGTGATCTGCTCTGGCCATAACCCGATGACTCCATAAAGGATAGACATGAAAAACGCGAGTTACGGCAGTGAATTTATCCGGGATATCCGGGCCAATGAAATCCTAACCCTGATTGGGGTGCATGATGTGTTTTCAGCGAGTATTGCTGGACGATATGGCCATATATTTGTGAGTGGCTTTGGTTTTGCGGCAAGTCATTACGGATTGCCTGATATCGGTTTCATTGCCTGGCCTGACATGGTTGATTTTGTCCGGCGCATTCGCAATATCTTGCCCAGACACCATATTCTCGTTGATATTGATGATGGGTACTGTGATCCAGCCGTTGCCGTTCAGGTCGTCAAGCAGATGGAGGCGGTTGGAGCTTCAGCGGTCAAGCTTGAAGATCAGAAGCGCCCCAGAAAATGCGGGCACTTTGATGGCAAGGAAATCCTGGAACTGCCCGAATACCTCGACAAGCTTCAACAGGTTCTGCAAGCGCGTAAAGAAATGCTGGTCATTGCCCGGACCGATGCAGTGGAAAAGAATGAAATTCTTCGCAGGGTGGCGGCCTTTGCCCGTACTGATGCTGATATTATCCTGGCCGATGGAATGAAAGACCTGGGGTTGCTCAAGGAACTTAAGTCTGCGGCCCAGGGCAAGCCCTTGCTTTTCAATCAGATCGCAGGCGGGAAATCTCCCGCTGTGACGGTTGAGGAACTGGGAAAGGCAGGGGTTTCAGTCGTCATATTCAGTACTCCATGCCTGTTTGCGTCCCAGGCTGCCATT
The DNA here is from genome assembly GCA_028873515.1 of Pseudomonadota bacterium. GTDB lineage: Bacteria > Pseudomonadota > Gammaproteobacteria > Burkholderiales > REEB80 > REEB80. Next base: position 65,925 of record JAGWIG010000008.1, read on the forward strand.
CTCAGCGCCTTGCGTGGTATTCACGCCGCGAAAGGCCGGCTTGCTACATCCCGGGAAACAGGAGACGAATTCGTGGGAGTAAGCCAGTGTACATCCTTGTTAATGGATAATCTCAAGGGTGTGGCCCCTCCTGAAAGAGAAATGTTCGGCAATCCAGGCATGACGTCAGCCATTTATGCTGCCTGAAAAGTCAAAATCCCCTATCGTTCCCATCTGATAGCCCCATCAGGACGGAACGACGCCCCCCGGCGCGGGAGTGCTGGCCGGTCACTGGAAGAAATTCCGGTGTCCGGCTTTTTTTTTGTATTTGTCCCGTCTAGAAAAGCTCAGGATTGAGTGGACAAAACAGTTCAAAACAGGACTTGAATGTATCTTGAACTCTGGTTAGTATAGGGACCAGGAGATGGCATTCCTCCTTATAACCGCATACCGCTGATGATGCCTGCTTGATCCCGTTTCGGGGAAGCAGGTTTTTGTTTGACCTCTCCCCCGAAATTTTTATGGGGAATATCATGAACTTAATATCAATAATAGCTGTTGCTTCAGGTGCAGGGCTAGGCGCCCTGTTGCGCTGGCTCCTCTCTAACCTGTTAAATGCCGTATTCCCGACAATCCCTCTTGGGACCCTGTCTGCTAACCTGTTCGGGGCATTCATCATGGGGCTGGCTATCGGGTATTTTGCCTTGAATACTTCCTTGTCCACAGAGTTCAAGCTTTTTGTCACAACCGGGTTTCTGGGTGGGCTGACCACGTTTTCCACTTTTTCGGCAGAAACCACCTCACTGCTGGTCAATCGTGAATTTTTATGGGCGAGTACTGAAATACTGATACATGTTGCAGGCTCATTGATGATGACTTTCGCAGGCATCAAGCTGATCATGATGCTGGCCTGATCTGGAGAAAAGAATGAATGGAATCTATTTGAAGTTTTTTGTTCTTGAAAAACAGATGCATCAACATATGCCCGTGTATGAGTGGTTGCTTGAGCATGCCAAGAAATCGGGTATAAATGGGGGTTCGGCGTTTCGGACCATTGCAGGTTATGGCCGTCATCACAAGTTGCATGAAGACCGATTTTTCGAGCTGCAAGGAGATCTGCCCGTTGAAGTGGTGTTCGCGGTGTCTTCCGAACAATCGGAGCAGTTTCTGTCTGATCTAAGGAAGGAAGGTCTGGATATTTTCTTTATCAGGATGCCTGTTGAATTTGAGATGACTCTAGGTTCAATGGATTGAAACAAATGGGTTGTGGTTAAAATGTTTGGCTCATTCAAATCCGGATAATGGATGGGTTTTATCGTGGGTTTAATCATTCAGGAGCAGTCAGGTTATGGGTAATGTGCAGTTATGGCTGGTTCGCCATGGTGAAACGGAATGGAGCCTGTCCGGTGCGCATACAAGCCATACGGATATTTCCCTGACCGAAGAGGGCAGGAAGCAGGCCAGGTCTCTTGTTGACCGACTTCAGCACCGTACCTTCAGCCTGGTCTTGACTTCTCCCATGCAGCGTGCCCGTGAGACATGCAATATTGCAGGGTATGGCAACAAGGCGCAGGTGGAAGAGGCCCTTCTGGAATGGGATTATGGAATCTATGAAGGCCGTACGACCTTTGAAATCCGTAACCAGCATCCTGGCTGGTCTGTCTGGAAAGATGGGACTCCTGACGGGGAAAGTCTTGAGCAGGTCGAACACCGGGCGCGTGCGGTAATTGATCGATGTGTTGCGGCGGGAGGGCAGAGCCTGCTTTTTGCCCATGCCCATATCCTGAGGGTCATGGCTGCATGCTGGCTCGATTTGCCTGCACAGGCCGGACAGCTTTTCGTGTTGAGTGCAGGTTCGCTCAGCAAATTGGGGTATGAGCGGGAAACCCGCGCCCTGCTTGGCTGGAACCAGGCGAGCTGAGAGGCGGACATAGGTTTTTTTCAGTGCTGTAGAAACCTGACAGTTATTAGGGGCTGGCCAGAAACACGGATGAAGGGCGTTTGCCTGTTTTCGAGGTTAAAAATTCATGAAAATGTACCGATTGGGAAACAGTGATCTTCATGTCTCGCCTTTGTGTCTTGGGAGCATGACATTCGGGCAGCAGAATTCTGAGGATGAAGCACATCAACAGCTTGACATGGCCTTTGCACAGGGCATCAATTTTATTGATACTGCAGAAATGTATCCGGTGCCAGGCAAACCGGAAACCCAGGGGAGAAGTGAATGTTTTATTGGAAGCTGGCTGATGCATCAGGATCGGTCGAAGATTATTCTGGCAAGCAAGGTGACTGGGCCTTCCAGGGGGTTTAACTGGATACGGGGCGGACCCCACGCCGTGAACCGGGAAAATATCAGGGCTGCCCTGCATGGTTCGCTTAAACGTTTGCAGACAGAGTATCTGGATCTCTACCAGATTCACTGGCCTGATCGTTATGTGCCCATGTTCGGGGAATCCTCCTATGAGCTGTCCAGGGAAAAGGCCTGCACTTCCTTCAGTGAACAACTTGAAGCCCTTGCCGAATGTGTTCGTGAAGGCAAGATTCGTCATGTGGGCCTGAGCAATGAGACTCCATATGGAGTCAGTGAGTTCGTGAAGCTGGCGGAATCTGGAGGCTGGCCCCGTGTGGTGAGCATCCAGAACCCGTATAATCTCATTAACCGGCATTTTGAATATGGTCTTTCGGAGATGTGCCGCCATCATGATGTCGGGATGATGGCTTATAGCCCTCTGGGCTTTGGAATGCTAAGTGGTAAATACGACGCTGCAGATGCTGTGGGACGGCTGAATCTGTTTCCTGCGTTTGGGCTCAGGTACCGTAAACCGAATGTGGCACGGGCAGTCTCGCATTATGTCGCACTGGCCCGAGAAATTGGCGTGACCCCGGCCCAGCTTGCCCTGGCATTTGTTCGCACGCGCTGGTTTGTCACCAGCTGCATTATTGGTGCAACGTCCATGATCCAGCTTGAAGAAAACCTCCAGAGCCTCAACATACATCTTGATGAGAATGTTTTCGCCAGGATAGAGGCGATTCATGCCGATATTCCCAACCCTGCTCCCTGAGAGAACTTTAAAACCCGGAAGAATAAAATGAGTAAACTATTTGAACCTCTTGTATTGCGTGATGTGACATTCCGTAATCGCGCATTTGTTTCTCCCATGTGTCAATACTCAAGTAATGAGGGTTTGCCTGCGGACTGGCATCTGGTTCATCTGGGTAGCCGGGCCATAGGTGGTTTTGGCATGGTGATGGTCGAAGCCAGTGCAGTCAGCCCTGAAGGACGTATCAGTCCTGATGATTCCGGGATCTGGTCAGCAAGGCATGCGGAAGCGTTCAAGCCTATTACCCGGTTTATTTCTGAACAGGGTGCGGTACCAGGTATCCAGATAGCCCATGCTGGACGTAAAGCCTCCACTGCAGCTCCATGGCTTGGGGGCGGTCCTCTGGGCGAAGCCAGTCGGGGCTGGCAGCCTATGGCTCCGTCAGCATTCGCTTTTGACAACGGCTACCCGGAACCTCTGGCCATGACAGAAGCCCAACTGAAATCAGTCAAGGAAGCTTTTGTGCAGTCTGCACAATTCAGCCTGGATGCGGGTTTTCAGGTGCTTGAAATCCATATGGCACATGGCTACCTGCTGCATGAGTTTCTTTCTCCCTTATCCAATCATCGCGCGGATGGTTATGGGGGAGGGTTTGAACAGCGTCTTCGATATCCACTGGATGTCACCCGGGCCGTCAGGGCCGTCTGGCCGGAGAATCTGCCCTTATTTGTAAGGATTTCTGCAACCGACTGGGTTGATGGGGGCTGGAGCGGTGAGGATTCAGTTCAACTGGCACGCAGGCTCAAGACGCTGGGCGTTGATTTGATTGATTGTTCGACCGGAGGTCTGGTTCCTCATGCCAGAATTCCTGCCGGGCCAGGATTCCAGGTGCCATTTAGTGCCAAGGTGCGGCGGGAGGCGGGAGTGGCTACCGGAGCAGTTGGCTTCATCACGGAAGCCGAGCACGCAGAAGCCATTGTGGCGACAGGTGAGGCGGATGTTGTCTTCCTTGCGCGTGAAGCCCTTCGTGATCCATACTGGGCGCTGCATGCAGCGCATAGACTTGGGGCAGAGATGGTCTGGCCAAAGCAGTATGATCGGGCCAGGATTAAGCATAGCTGGCATTAGTAATGAATCTGTCTGCAGGGGTGGTGGTTGTACGGAAGTTTCCCGAAGGTTTTTTTTGTCTTGTTTTAAGGGCTTATGCCTATTGGGATTTTCCAAAGGGACATGTGGAGCCGGGTGAGGATGATTTTACGGCAGCCAGACGGGAAGTCGAGGAAGAAACCACGATAGCAAACCTCGCATTTGATTGGGGCCATGCGTTCCGGGAAACGCTCCCTTATAATCAGGGCAAGACAGCCCGTTACTATCTGGCCCGAAATGATACTGATAAAGTGGATCTACCCGTCAGCGTAGAGCTGGGTCGCCCTGAGCATGATGAATTTCGCTGGGTCAGTTTTTCAGATGCGAGGAAGCTGTTGCCCAAAAGGATCCACCCGGTTATCGACTGGGCTGAAAATTTGGCAAGGTAAGCCTGGTTCATCAGTACGTCAGGGTCATTTCGGGGTTTTTAAGGTTTTCGTGCTTCCCGGAATGCAATAACTGACAGCAATTGCGGCGATAATACCCAGGGTTGTTTCAATAAAACGATCCAGGGCATAAATCCAGGGTCGGGAACTGTGATCGAGTACGACCAGGGCGGCGACGTAGCCGGCCAGCTTGGCGGCTTCATTGAATCCCGCCAGGACCAGCAGCAGGACCATGACGCCGACCCCCAGGCCAATGGCCAGGAGTGAATGTTCAAGGTATACGCTTAAAAATGCTCCGAAGAGGGCTCCAAAAGCGGTGCCGAGTATCCGGTAACCTCCCAGCTTCCGGGTTGTGGTGTTGGAAGTATCGGTGACGATGACTGCAGCAATGAGAGCATAGATGGGATAGGCCAGATGAAGAAGTCTGGTTGTACCTACGGCTAGAACACTGGCCAGTGAGGCACGAAGTGCCAGCAGAACGGCGTTGGGAATGCTGTCGCTGTGCAAGGGTTTGAAGGAAATGGCCATGAGAAGTATGACAGGTTTGGTGGGTTGAGAATCAGCGATTCTAGAGGAAGTTCAGGATTCAGGGAAGAAAAGCTTGTGGGTAAGGAAGAAAGGGGCTGCAGTCAGGATTTCTTGTGCAGCAGAAGTTTTGGGAGCATGATTATTGACGGGGCATTCCAGAGAGTGAAAGCATGTCGGAGAGTCTGAGAACCCAGCTGGTGGTAGCCATATCCAGTCGGGCGCTTTTTGATCTGAGTGCGTCTCATGCGGTTTTCGAGACGCATGGTGTAGAAGCTTACCGGCGCTACCAGCTCGATCATGAGGATGAGATCCTTGATCCCGGTGTGGCTTTTCCCATGGTGCAAAAACTGCTTGCGATTAATGGCAGGCTTTCAGGCGGGCCCAGGGTTGAAGTTATCCTGCTTTCCCGTAACAGTTCCGATACCGGGCTGCGCATCTTCAATTCCATCCGGCATTACCAGCTTGGAATTACGCGTGCGGCCTTCACCGGAGGGGTTTCGACCTGGACTTATGTCGCGCCATTCGGAGCCCATCTTTTTCTTTCAGCAGATCCGGAGGATGTACGCCAGGCGTTAGGCCATGGCCATGCTGCAGCGACCATTCTTCCTTCTGCGGTCAAACCGAGTGCCGGAGAGGAGTTGCGTATTGCTTTTGATGGAGACGCCGTACTCTTTTCGGATGAATCTGAGCGTATCTATCAGATGAATGGGCTTGAGGCATTTACCAGCAATGAAATCAATGCGGCCAGAGAACCGCTTTCCGGGGGTCCGTTCAAGAATTTTCTGGCCATGCTTCATCATATCCAGTCAGAATTTCCTGCAGAGGCTTCGCCGATTCGCACGGCTCTTATAACAGCGCGTTCTGCACCAAGTCATGAACGGGTGGTGCGTACCCTTCGTGCATGGGATATCCGGATCGATGAGTCGATATTCCTGGGAGGACTCCCCAAAGGAGAATTCCTCAAGGCTTTCGGCGCAGATATCTTTTTTGATGATCAGGTCCGTCACTGTGATTCTGCAAGCCGCCATGTTGCAACCGGCCATGTGCCTCACGGGGTGACCAATGAGGCAAAACCTGTTCGGTGCAAGGCCCCCCCTTCCTCATGACAGGGCGCTTGGTTTGAAAGCAGCCCGATGAGAAGGCGGATCCTGTTGACCGGAGCCAGTGGCCAGCTGGGTTATGAGCTGGCACGCAGCCTTGGTTTGCTGGGTGATTTGATTCTGCTTCACCGCAGTGAACTGGATATGAGTGAACCTTTGTCAGTGCGCCGTGCAATCCGTCAGGTAAAACCAGACTGGGTAGTGAACACGGCCGCTTACATGGCTGTTGAGGCAGCAGAAGAAAATTCACGACAGGTTCTGGCTATCAACACCGAGTCCCCGATCCTTGCTGCTGAAGAGCTGAAGAAAACTGGAGGACTGCTGATTCACTTCACAACCGGATATGTTTTTGACGGGAGTAAAAAGCAGGCCTATGTGGAAACGGATACCCCTAATCCCATCAATAGTTATGGACAAAGCCAGTGGCTTGCTGAACAAGGCATAGCCGCTTCAGGGTGTGACTATCTGCTGCTCAGGACAGGGTGGCGTTACAGCCTGCGACGGGCAAATTTTGTTCTGGGCATGAAAAACCGGCTGCCTTGCGAACAGGAAATCAGGATTGTTGATGATCAGTTGGGCAATCCAGTCTGGGTTAGACATGCTGCGGAAGCAGTCCTGGCCCTTCTTTCCAGAGAAGCCTGGCATAACGGTTATGTCCGGGAGCATCGGGGACTGTATCACCTGGGTTCATCCGGGGAGGCAAGCTGGTTTGATCTCGCTCGGGAAATTTCCTCTATCCTTGGTAAAGGTGGATGCAGAACGCTTGCCCATCTTGTCCCGGTCTCAACGGTAGAGCAGGGTTCAAAAGTAATGCGGCCGCTTAACTCCATGCTTGACTCCCGTAAATTCGAACAGGATTTTGGTATCAGGCTCCCCGCCTGGCAGCTTGCGCTCGAACAGTGCATGAGTGAAGCAGAATGAAGGCCGAACCCATTATTCATTTTTATCCGGACGGAATTTTCGGTGTCGATTGCCGGTTCATGAGGCAAGGCATGGCTTGCGCCCATGTCCTGATCGAATCAGGACGGGCCCTTGTGGTTGATGTGGGGACAGCCTACTCAGTTGATGAGATCGTTTTGGCCCTGAAACAGGCTCAAATCCCGCTGGAAAAGGTGGATTATGTCCTGCTTACCCATATACATCTTGATCATGCAAGTGGTGCTGGAAAATTCATGCGGCTCGCACCTGAGGCCCGGCTGGTCTTGCATCCTCTTGGCGCCAGGCATATGGTAAACCCTTCCCGCCTCATTGAAGCCACCATTGAGATATATGGTTCAGAAAAAATCGAGGCACATTATGGTCCGATCATTCCTGTAGAAGCATCACGAATCATCCATGCTCCAGATGGATTCGAGCTTGATTTCCATGGCAGGAAGCTTAAGTTCCTCGATACGCCAGGGCATGCGCGGCACCATTGCAGCATTGTTGATGCGAGTAGTCAGTCCATATTTGCTGGTGATACGTTTGGGGTGTCATTTCGGGAATTTGATACTGATTTTGGGCCTTTTATTTTTCCGACGACAAGTCCGGCACATTTTGATCTTGAGGCTGCCCATACTTCGATTGATCGGCTGATGGGCCATAATCCAAAGTATTTTTATCTCATGCATTACAGCCGGATTCCAGCAACAAGCCATCTGGCGCAGCAGATGCATGAATTTCTGGATGCCTTTGCAGAACTTGCCCTGCAGGTTCCAGGTTCAGGAAAACGTCGTGAACAGGTTCTTTATGAGGAGTTGATGCAGTTTCTTTTAACCCGGCTTCAAAAACATGGTTCAAAGCTTGAGAAAGCCCGGATGCTGCAGCTTCTCGAAGGAGACGTGCGCCTGAATGCCCAAGGGCTTCTTGTCTGGGTGGATGCGGGTAAAAGCCATGTCCTGAGTTAAACAGGCATCCTATAACCGGTCAGGCAACTTGACCTGGCCCAGATTGGCAGTCCGTTGCATGAGGTTTTTAAGGGTCGCCTCTTCAAGCATGTCCCAGGCTTGCGGGAAGAGATCGATCTCTTCTTGCAGGGTGTGTCGGATGAACAGATCAGACAACGAGTTAAAACGGTCCATCCATACCTGGGATTCGACAGGAATATGATCCAGTTCATTCAGTGCGAGACGGATTTTCTTGTGTTGCTCCAGGGCATCATGAAGAATACGGGACTGCGGCAGAATCCTGCTCAGCGTCGAATACAGAACCTGCTCTTCGGTATCCAGATGAAGGCTTAAAGCATCCTTCAACTGTCCAAACTGTTCTGCGCGGGCGTGATGCTGGGTTAGGGGAAGGTTTTGAAGTTTTAGGAACTGGGCCCGAACTGCTTCATGATCCAGTTCCATGCTACTGAAAATATCCATATGTAAAGTGTCATGCTCCGTCTTGTATGAAGATTTATTTATAGCCGAAATATGATTTTTGCGCAAGTTACGAATGAAGATCTTTTGCCTCTCAATTCCCGCAGAGGGGGCTCCCGGATCTACGACCAGAACGCTGGGTGAATTGGAACCCAATGGCCGTATCCCGCCGATTAACAGCCTTAAGAGGGCCAGCGCAACGCCGGAAACGGTCCTTGTCTGGATGGGATGCCCGGGCAACGGAAAACATGTTCACAAACCCAGGGAAACCAGACACCAGAGCTGCCCGCTTGACCCCTGCATGGCGCAAGACTGGCTTCGTATCCATCTGGCAGGGGAAAGGTGCGGGCAGCTGTTCAGGAGTGACGCTTCCCCTTGGCCTGGATCTAAAAAGTCTCATTTCCCGTTCATGGATGCTGTATAATGCCTTGTTTTAAACTGGGTTGAGAGTCGATTGCCGGGATTTTTGAAAGCGGTGTGAAGTTTGGGTTATTCAGGTTCTGCCTCTTGATTTTGTTCTGGTCAACCAAATATTCTGCGGATGAATTTTTTAGCTGGATGATGACTTGACTCTGGTTTTGGAGATAAAAATGCCGATTTATGAGTATCGTTGCAGTGCCTGTGGGTTTCAGAAGGAATTTCTGCAAAAAATCGGGGAAGCACCCTTGAGAGTATGCCCTGAGTGCCATGCTGAGAGTTTGGCAAAACTATTATCTGCTCCGGGTTTTCAGTTGAAGGGAAGTGGCTGGTATGCCACCGATTTCAAGGGAAAGAATCCGTCGAAACCGGTTAAAACAGAATCAGAGGCTACTCCTGCCGCAGCCACACCCGCCCCGTCTGCTTCGGCGGCAGCTGATGGTCCTGCTGAAAGCAAGACCAGTGCAGAAGCCAAATGAACAAGCATCTGATTAAAAAATATTTTATCACCGGACTATTAATCTGGGTGCCGCTGGGTATCACTTTCTGGATCCTGCATTTATTGCTGGGCACCCTGGATGAGACCCTGCTGGTGCTCCCTAAATCCTTACGCCCGGATAACCTTTTTGGTTTTGATATTCCAGGTCTTGGTGTGGTGTTGACGGTTGCGGTTGTATTTTTGACTGGTGTATTTACTACAAACCTGTTCGGCCGAAGCCTGGTGAAGATAGGTGAAACCCTGCTTACCCGCATCCCGGTTGTCAAGACGATTTACACTTCAGTCAAGCAGGTTTCCGATACACTTCTGTCCGGAAGTGGAGAGGCGTTTCGCAAGGCTTTGCTGATTGAATATCCGAGATCGGGTGTTTATACCATCGCTTTTCTGACTGGACAGCCCGCATCCGTGGTCAAGTCTCATCTGGAGTCGGATTATGTCAGTGTTTATGTGCCGACCACTCCGAATCCAACCAGCGGGTTTTTTCTCATGCTCCCCAGAAATGAAGTGATTGAACTCGACATGAGTGTTGATGAGGCACTCAAATACATTATTTCGATGGGGGTGGTGGCGCCTGGACACTTGCCACCGCAATCCGGCGAGCCAAAGCCGTAATTTAACAGGTTGACTATGCGAACTCATTATTGCGGTGAATTGAACCGTGAACAGCTGAACCAGACGGTCACGCTCTGTGGCTGGGCCAATCGCCGCCGTGATCATGGCGGGGTGATTTTTATTGATTTGCGTGATCGATCAGGGATTGCCCAGATAGTTTGCAATCCTGATGACAGCCTGATGTTCAAGGCTGCTGAAAGTGTGCGTAATGAATTCGTGCTCAGGATTGCCGGTGTGGTGCGCGAACGCCCGGAAGGAACGCTTAATCCGAATATGCCCAGTGGAGAAATTGAAGTCATCGCTCGCGAAATCGAGATTCTTAATCCTTCGGTTACCCCTCCTTTTCTGCTTGACGAGGAGAACCTGAATGAAAATACACGGCTTGCCCACCGCTATCTGGATTTGCGCCGTCCTTCCATGCAGGCCAACCTGAAGCTCAGGTATGATGTATCCAAAACTTTGCGGCGTTATCTGGATGAACAGGGTTTCATTGAAATTGAAACCCCGATGCTTACCCGTTCCACACCTGAGGGGGCGCGGGATTATCTCGTTCCTTCACGTGTGCATCCGGGCCTTTTTTTCGCCCTTCCCCAGTCACCGCAGCTTTTCAAGCAGATGTTGATGGTGGCTGGTTTTGATCGGTATTTCCAGATTGCACGCTGTTTCAGGGATGAGGATTTACGTGCTGATCGACAACCTGAATTCACCCAGGTGGATATCGAGACCGCATTCATGGACGAAGAAGGAATCATGAAGCTGGTCGAGGAGGGAATACGGCGCCTGTTCAGGCAAGTACAAAACGTCGAGCTTGAAGCCCCTTTCCCACGCATGACCTGGCATGAAGCCATGGGGCGTTATGGATCTGATAAGCCTGATTTAAGGGTCAACCTGGAACTGACTGAGTTGACCCACCTGATGAAGGATGTTGAGTTCAAGGTTTTTCGTGAAGCGGCAAATCTGCAGGATGGACGGGTTGCAGCCTTGAAAGTGCCAGGTGGGGCCATATTTTCCCGCTCGGAAATTGATGGCTGGACGGAATTTGTCAAAATTTATGGAGCCAGGGGACTCGCCTGGATCAAGATTAACGATCTCTCCAAAGGAGAAGAAGGACTCCAGTCCCCCATAGTCAAGTTTCTCATGCCGGTCATGCAGCAGATACTGGAGCACAGTGGGGCCAAGGATGGGGATATCCTGTTTTTCGGAGCGGATCGTGCGAAAGTGGTTAATGAAGCCCTGGGCGCATTGCGGAACCGGATTGGTCATGAAAAAGGATATGCTTCCCAGGGATGGAAGCCCTTGTGGGTTGTGGATTTTCCCATGTTTGAATATGACGATGAGGGGCAGCGCTGGGTTGCGCTTCATCATCCCTTTACAAGTCCCAAGACAGGGCATGAGGATTATCTGGTCTCTGATCCTGGCCGTGCCTTGTCCCGTGCTTATGACATGGTCCTGAACGGTTGGGAAATTGGCGGGGGCTCGGTACGTATTCATCAAGCTGAAGTCCAGGCTAAGGTGTTTGATGCACTGGGCATTTCGTCAGAAGAAGCGAATGAAAAATTTGGCTTCCTGCTAGAAGCCCTGTCTTTTGGCGCCCCTCCCCATGGGGGGCTTGCATTCGGGCTAGATCGTCTCGTGGCCTTGATGGCGCAGGTTGAGTCAATTCGTGATGTGATTGCGTTTCCAAAGACCCAGCGTGCAGCCTGTCTTTTGACCCAGGCACCCAATACCGTTAGTGAAGCCCAGTTGAAAGAGTTACATATCCTGAAGATGGAATCGGCCAAGGTAAAAAGTTGAGGCTGCAGCAATTTCTGCGCCCCATGTCATGAAAAACAAGGTGGAGACGAGGGTAGGGCCGGTTTATGGGTTCTGCGATTCCTTCTTGTTTTTCAATCTGAACACCTGTCCGCGCATTCCCCTTGCCAGGTGAGTTCCGAACCAGTCTTGCACCAGCAGGGGGTCAAGCGGACGGTTTGGTTTTTGACTTGGCTTTGGCCTTGCGTGCATGCTCTTCCGTTCCCTGGGCATCCACATAAGCCCGCACCGTCTCAAGCGCAGCTCCGCCAACGCTGCCGACAAAGTATGCCCGGTGCCAGAACAATGGCTTGGCGCAGTAAAACTTTACCAGATGTTCGGTAAACCTGTTTCTTGTTCTGCGTGCGCTGGCGGTTTTGAGATTGTTAATCAGCACCGGAATGTCCAGTGCGGGGTGGATGTCGATCAGCAGATGCACATGATCCGGTTCGCCACCGGATTCAATCAGCATTGCAGCGCCATCCTTCGGGTATGTCGCCAAAGGCGGTTTCAAGATATTCCAGCAGTTCCGGTGTCCGTGTTTTGCGTCGATATTTCGTCACCAGGACGATATGCAGCTTAATGTTAAATACCGCGTGCGAACTGGATTTATTAGCGTTGTCCATGCTTGCGCCTTTAACGGATTGTAGTAGCATCTCATTTATGCAGACTGGTCATAAATTTCGCTGTTATCCCACTCCCGCACAGGAACAGACCCTGTTGCGGTGGATCGGCTGCCAGCGTTTCATCTACAACGCCAAGGTGCGCGAAGACCGGTATTTCCGCCGCTTTGCGCAGAAGTCTTTGCAGCATGCCGGGCAGGTTGCCCCGATAGACCAGCAGTACGCCCATTTCAAGACCGGACTCACGCCATACCTGTCCGAAGTGCCAGGTGTTGTGCTGCGCAATGGCGCAGTGCTGTGGAAGCAAGCCTGCAGCCGTTATTTCTCCAGGCTGGGCGGGCGTCCGGTCATACACAGGAAACACGGCAGGCAGGCCGTGTGGCTCACATCGGAAATGTTCAGGTTTGTGCCGGTTGCCGATACCGGTACGGGAGAAATCACCGGACACCTGCTTCATATCGGCACCAGGAAATTCCCCGTTGGCGTACTGGCTTTCAAGGCCCACAAGGATTACAAGCTTCCCGCCTCGCTGCATATCAGCATTCATGCCGGGCGCTGGCATGTCTCGTTCAATCATGATGATGGTATTCCAGAACCCAGCGACAAGGACACAACCGACTGGCTGATTCAGTTCGACGAAGCAGAATTGCGCAAAATGACTGCCGGGCTGGATCGGGGCGTAAACCTGCCGTTGGCCGGGAGCGACCACCAGCAATTTAATTTCTCGGAAGCCCAGAAGAAACGCCTGCTTGCCCAGGAGCAACACAAAAAGCGCTGGCAACGCCGTCAGGCACGCCGAACCAGGGGTTCGGCAGGCTGGGTCAAGGCGAAGCGCCGTGTAGCGCGTTACCAGCGTTACGGTGCGGATGTGCGCCGGGATGTGGCCCATCAGTCCAGCCATGCGCTTGCCGTCGATCCGCGTTACAGGCTGTTTGTGTTCGAAGCCCTCAAGGTGCGGAACATGACGGCCAAGCCGAAACCGAAGCAGGACGGGCAAGGCCGCCGGGTCAAGAATGGCGCGGCCGCCAAATCCGGTCTTAACAAGTCCATTCTGGCTTCCACCCGGGGGCAGACAAAAGCGTATCTGCAGTACAAGGCTCGCCGTCAGGGCAAGCTGGTTATCGACGTGCCCCCGTTCTATTCTTCGCAGGAATGTGCCCTATGCGGCCACGTTCACCAGGACAACCGGGTATCACAATCCCGATTCGTCTGCCTGAGCTGCGGGAACACCGACCATGCGGATCACAATGCGGCAAAGGTTATTGCCCTGCGCGGTGTCCGGCAGTTATTGTCCGGGAAGGGTGTTCAGAAAGAA
>JAGWIG010000275.1 GCA_028873515.1 Pseudomonadota bacterium
GATTTCAAGGATTTTCTATTGTTCCTTCCGGAAATTTCTCTGTTTCGAGCACCCGCACTCTAGTGCACTGCATATAAGCTCGAAAATTTAAGTTTTCTTTTCATTTGCCCACTTTTTCAGTACAATTTTCACTACCCACACAAATTTCCAAACAACTTCCTTTTCATTCCAATGTCCTTAGTTGACCTTTCTCATTTTTCACTTTTCCCCACTTATTTCAGCACCGATACACAGCACTCGACTGTATTCGAGGTCCCACATTGGAGAAACCCTTCCAAATTCCTGCATTTTCTGCTTACTCAAACACATTTTTCAGCAGAGAAAACAGGGATTTGGCAAGGAGTTTTCACGAGATTCTTTTCCAAAATCTCGCCGAGCATTGACAGTCGCCACTGGGCATCTGTAATTCCTATCGGAATTTGCTCGTTTTCCACTGCTGACAGGCAGTTTTTCGCAATTTTCTAACTAGGTCTAAGAACCTAATTGAAATTTCAAAGAACGTACAATTCTTTCGATTGTACCCACAAGAACAAACCCTACAACCCGTTCATCCCACCCGCACTCTAGTGCACTGTGTATAGGGTTCAAAAATTAAAAGGTTTCGTAAGGTTTTCACAGGATTTTGAAGAATTTTCAATCAAATACTAAGGACGTCATTGGAATTCCAAAGTACTTGTTGAATTTCAATGATTTCCTTTAGTATCTTGCGGGTTTCTCACTATTCCGAGCACCCACACATAGCTCGTTGCCCTCCGTGTACACAAATCCACTGAATTCCTAGTGGAATCCCTAGTTTTCCAAAGCTTTTCTTTGATTTCCTATGACGCAATAGGATTATCAAAGAACTGCTTGGATTTCAAGGATTTTCTATTGTTCCTTCCGGAAATTTCTCTGTTTCGAGCACCCGCACTCTAGTGCACTGCATATAAGCTCGAAAATTTAAGTTTTCTTTTCATTTGCCCACTTTTTCAGTACAATTTTCACTACCCACACAAATTTCC
>JAGWIG010000009.1 GCA_028873515.1 Pseudomonadota bacterium
GACCGCCAACCCGATAACGCTTCTTCAAACCTCATCTTCCGTGTCTCCTGGTGCCACTCTGCCGGTCTCATTTTTCACCCCCTTCGGGGATTGGATAAAACCGGACAGATTACGTGCTACAACACCGGACAGTTTATTTGCTCTCTACAAATATTGGTTTTGCACTAGTATAAGTTAAGATCGCGAGCTAAAATAGCTCACAATAACTGATTCACATTCTGTTAGTGTTTCTATTGATGAAAGTATCTCCTCTTTACGTTGGCGTTTTTTTCCTGATAGCCGTGATCGTTGCTGGCCAAATAGAGCATTCGTCTGATAAACTTGGACATGCCCCAATTACCAACGCACAAGCAGCTCTGGCACCAGCCACAGGATTTCAGCATCCTGGCTCAGATGTTGTTTTAGAGGCAGCAGATCGTTATATAGAAAATAATTATGGATCGCAAAAATTATTTGCCCAGGCCTTGATGGATTATGCTAAAACAAGCGAAAAATTCATGTTTGTTAAAACGCCCCAGGCTGCCTATGCAGGAGACATTGACGAAGGGCATGCTTTAGATTGTGTTTTCTATGTTGCCAGAACAATAGTTCACGCTAATACCAATTTACCTCTTAATGCTGTGGATCGTATTCATGCACTCTTGACCGATACGGACGATCGTGCACAGGCCTGGTCTCAGGCCATGCAACTACTGGGGACTAATTTCTACCCTGGTGTACCAAGCAACCAAGAGTCGACTACCTGTAGTTCAGACATAGATTTACCTACCCCAGGGATAGTTACGGCACAGGAAACGAATAACCCCCTTTAGGGTTTTTTGCGATGTTGAAGTTTAAGAATCCACACAAGGAGGGGATATGAGTTCTATGAATGATGCCAATCGTTATGGTCAGGGAATTTGGCTCGATAACCTGTCGCGCACTCTGCTCAAAGAAGGTGAACTTGCTGCTTTGATTTCTCGAGGGTTAGCTGGAGTAACATCTAATCCAAGCATTTTTTTGAATTCTATTACCCATTCCCCATATTATAGAGAAGACCTTAAACATCTTAAAACCACCGCTGCTCGGACCGAGGATCGCTTTGAAATTTTGGCTATTCCTGATATTCAATCGGCGTGTGATTTATTTTCCCCTGTGTATTTGGCCAGCCACGGCGAAGATGGTTATGTGAGCCTCGAAGTTTCTCCTGATTTGGCCTATGATGAGACGGGTACTATTGCTGCAGGCAAGCGGCTATACCACTCTGTTTCGCGTGACAATCTGCTGGTTAAAGTTCCTGCTACTCCTGAGGGTATCAAGGCATTTGAAGAACTTATTTTTGAAGGTATCAGTGTCAATGTGACTCTCATGTTTTCACTTTCACATGTTTCAACTGTTGCTGCTGCCTATTTACGTGGGTTACAGCGTAGGTTGGCTTCTGGCGGTGATATTTCCCATATCAAGTCAGTTTCAAGCCTGTTTTTAAGCCGTGTGGATACACATGTGGATAAAAAGCTGGAATCCATTGGGACCGCCGAGGCACTCGCTCTTCGTGGCAAAGCAGCGATTTCGTTAGCAAAACTTGCTTACCAACGTTATTTGGAAATATTTAATGGTCCTGATTTTTCAGACTTGCGTACAGCTGGAGCAAGGCCGCAGTACCTTCTCTGGGCCAGCACAGGCACAAAGAATCCGACGTACGACCCTCTTCATTATGTTGAACCACTAATTGGTCCTCAGACCGTCAATACGATGCCAGATGAAACCCTTGCCACTTTTGAAAGAGATGGCAAAGTAAGCCTGACCCTGACACGGGACGTGGAGATGGCCCGTGCCACTTATTCATCTATTGAGCAGAATGATATTAATATGAATGCAGTGGGGGAAGTTCTTCAGGAAGAGGGTGTTCAGAAATTTAAGGATTCATTTACGCAGTTATTGCAGTTTCTCGCTTGATTGTTTTGAGACGTATGCTGGATATGTTATAATCCGCACGCGTCAAGATGATAATGTAAGAGATGTATTATATTATCCAAGGACGCATATTTCGCACATCTGCCCCATATGAGGGTGCCCCAAGGGGTGAATTTAGGCAGGTGGAGGCTTAACCCTTAACTGGAGATAAATAATGGCCGTTACCATGCGCCAGATGCTTGAAGCTGGCGTCCATTTCGGGCATCAGACCCGTTACTGGAATCCCAAGATGGCGCCGTATATATTCGGCGATCGTAATAAAATTCATATCATCAATCTGGAAAAATCCCTACCTTTATTTGTTGAAGCCATGTCCTATATTCGTCGGCTTATTGCAAACAAGGGAACGGTTCTTTTTGTAAGCACCAAGCGACAGGCACGGGAAATTATCCGTGAAGAAGCGATTCGGGCTGGTGCTCCTTTTGTAGATCACCGCTGGCTAGGCGGAATGCTTACTAATTTTAAGACTGTTAAACAGTCTATCAAACGTTTGCATGAAATGCAGGCAGCCTTGACTGATGGCGGCATTGAGCGCATGAGCAAGAAAGAAGCTCTTATGTTCCAAAGAGAACTTGTGAAACTTGAACGCTCTCTTGGCGGAATCAAGGATATGAATGGCTTGCCTGATGCAATTTTTGTGATTGACGTTGGTTACGAGTCCGGCGCTGTAACTGAGGCAAAGAAATTGGGTATTCCTGTTATTGGAGTAGTCGATACCAATCATTCACCAACAGAGGTGGATTATGTTATTCCTGGTAACGATGATTCTTCCCGGGCTATCAGGCTTTATGCTCGTGGTGCTGCTGATGCGATTCTGGAAGGGCGGAGCCAGTCCATGCAGGAGATTACTGGTGAAGAATTCGTAGAAGTTAATGAGAGTGAATCTGCTCCTAATTAATCGAACTGCTTTATTGGGGCGGTTGTCGCCCCCTTTTTTTATCTTGATTTTTCCGACTCTCTAGTCGGCGGTATGTAAGGAGTCAGAAATGGTCGACATCACCGCATCGATGGTTAAACAATTGCGTGAACGTACAGATCTTGGCATGATGGAGTGCAAAAAAGCTCTTATCGAAACTGATGGTGACATGGATGCAGCTGAAAGCTTGCTTCGCATCAAATCAGGTGCTAAAGCAGGTAAGGCGGCATCGCGGGTTGCGGCTGAAGGTGTAATAACCTGTTATATTGATTCAGTATCTTCTGTTGGTGCATTGATTGAAGTAAACTGTGAAACAGACTTTGTTGCTAAAAATGATGATTTTCTCGTTTTTGCGAAAAATCTGGCAGAACTTGTAGCTAAAAATAATCCTGCTGATGTAGAGGCCCTTTTGAATGCATCCATCAATGGTGTAAATGTGGAAGAACACCGTAAAACTTTGGTCATGAAGTTGGGGGAAAATATCAATATACGCCGATTTATTCGCTTCCAAGGTGGGCATAAGCTTGCTAGCTATCTTCACGGGAGCAGGATTGGGGTCATGGTGGAATTTGATGGTGATGAACAATTAGGTAAGGATATTGCGATGCATGTTGCAGCATCTAAACCAGTTTGTGTATCGCCTAATGAGGTTCCAAGTAATTTGATTGCGCGTGAACGTGAAATTTATACGGCGCAGGCTGCAGAATCTGGAAAATCACCGGAGATAGCTGCGCGCATGGTTGATGGGCGTATTTCAAAATACCTTGCTGAAGTGACGCTTCTTGGACAGCCTTTTGTCAAGAATCCAGATATGACTGTAGAAAAATTACTCGCATCAAAAACAGCAAAAGTTTACCGTTTTGCGATGTATACGGTTGGTGAAGGGATTGAAAAAAAAGCGAGTGATTTTGCTGCCGAGGTTGCAGCGCAGGCGGGACAGGCAGGATAGCGTAAGAAACCTGTTTTATAATTTTGAGCTTTATGTTGTGCTCCTAACTACTGGCGCAATAAGATGAATGTAACGCCTATCTATAAGCGTATTCTCTTGAAATTGAGCGGCGAAGCCTTGATGGGTGACGACGCTTATGGGATTAATCGAGATGTCATTGAAAGGATTGTTCTGGAGATCCGTGAAGTGGTTCGTCTTGGTGTCCAGATTGCAATAGTGATAGGAGGTGGTAATATTTTCAGAGGTGTTGCCCCAGCTGCAGCAGGTATGGATCGTGCAACTGCAGATTACATGGGTATGCTGGCCACCGTCATGAATGCACTTGCTTTGCAGGATGCGCTACGTAGGGTTGAAATCGTATCGAGGGTTCAATCCGCCCTGACTATTCAACAGGTTGCGGAGCCCTACGTGCGAGGCAAGGCAATGAGATACCTCGAAGAAGGCCGTGTGGTTATATTTGGCGCCGGTACAGGTAATCCCTTTTTTACCACCGATACAGCTGCTGCGTTACGTGGCATGGAAATGAATGTGAATATTGTTCTTAAAGCAACTAAAGTTGATGGGGTATATACGTCAGATCCATTGCGGGATAACAAGGCTGTTCGTTATGATTGCCTAACCTTCGACGAAGCCATTTCTCGAAACCTGAAAGTGATGGACGCAACCGCGCTCACTTTATGCCGGGATTACAATATGCCACTTTGTGTTTTTTCTATCTTTAAGCCAGGTGCATTGAAGAGGGTGGTAATGGGTGAGGCTGAAGGAACTTTGGTCCGTAGTGTATTGCCTGGTGATGCGATTTGAGGGTTTATTGATGATTGCAGAAGTCAAGAAGTCAGCTGAACAAAAAATGCAGAAGTCTATCGAGTCATTGCGTGCAGAATTATCGAAAGTACGAACAGGTAGAGCGCATACAGGTTTGTTGGATCATGTGACTATTGATTATTATGGCAATCATGTTCCTCTGGGACAAGTTGCCAATTTGTCTTTAAGTGATTCGCGGACAATTACAGTTCAACCTTGGGAAAAAAAATTAGTTGGCGCAGTAGAAAAAGCGATTCGTGATGCAGATTTGGGACTGAACCCCTCAACCTTTGGCGAAACCATACGTGTACCAATGCCATCTTTGACAGAAGAGAGACGACGCGAACTAATTAAAGTGGTTAGGAATGAAGCTGAAAATGCCAGAATAGCTGTGCGTAATATTCGCCGAGATGCCAATGCCCATCTAAAAGAAATGATGAAATCTAAACAAATTAATGAAGATGATGAGCGGCGAGGGCAGGACGAGATTCAGAAACTGACGGATCATTTCATTCAGGAAATCGATAAAACACTGCAGGCCAAGGAAATGGACCTGCTCGCTGTCTGACTGACGGGGCATTAATTTGACTTTATTTGGAAGCTCTACTCAGCACGTGCCTCTGGCCCGATGCGTTCCGCAACATATTGCAATTATTATGGACGGTAATGGTCGATGGGCAAAAAAACGTTTTTTGCCAAGAGTAGCGGGCCATCGCCAGGGTGTAGTTGCTGTTCGTGAAACTATTCGCGCATGCGCTGAATTTGGTGTTGATTATTTAACGCTTTTCGCTTTTAGCAGTGAAAATTGGCGTCGCCCAAAAGAAGAAGTCAATCTCCTGATGGATTTGTTTGTTCGTTCCCTAGAAGCTGAAATTGAGGCGATGCATGAAAATAACATACGCCTTAAGATTATTGGTGATATTGAGATATTTGCCCCAAGACTACAGGAACTTATTCAAGAAGGCATGCGTTGTACACAAAGTAATCTTGGCCTAACCTTGACTATTGCCGCGAACTATGGTGGGCGCTGGGATATCATGCAAGCCATGAAAAAGTTTGCCAAGGGGCGCACTGAACCATACGCAGAGTTGACAGAATCTGATCTTTCACCTTACCTTTCAATGCATTATGCACCAGAGCCTGATTTGTTCATAAGAACCGGTGGTGAAATGCGCATCTCAAATTTTCTCTTATGGCAGCTGGCTTATACAGAACTATATTTTACACCTATCCTGTGGCCTGATTTCGATAGAGTGGCATTGAATGATGCCATTGTTTCCTACCAGAGCAGGGAAAGACGTTTTGGCCGTACCAGTGAGCAGTTAAAAGAAAATGTCTGAGCGCATCCGGACTGCGCTCTTAGCCGGGCTCCTTTTTGCTGTCATTCTTTTTTTCGCGCCTCGTATATTATGGGTTACAGTTGTCTTGGCCGGGTTTGCAGGTTGTGTTTCAGAATGGATTAAATTGTGTGGATATGCAGGGTGGAGGCTGCTTTCAATTACATTGACAGCTACCATTTTTGCACTGATTCTATTCTTTTTTATAGGCAATGTTGAGTTTGTCAAATGGCGCTGGTTGATTTATTCTGACCTTGTTTTCTGGATAGTCCTGGCACCTTTCTGGCTAGTTAAACCTATCATGTTTCGTGGCTGGTTTCTTGCTTTACTCGGTATTTTTTTGTTTATTCCTTTCGCATTAAGCCTTATTCTTTTGAGAGATATATCACCGGTAAGGCTTTTACGTTACATGGCAGTATTGTGGGTTTCTGATAGTTTCGCTTACTTTTCTGGACGTGCTGTAGGATATCACAAGCTTGCACCTGCAATTAGTCCGGGCAAGACATGGGAAGGGGTCGCTGGAGGCATGTTCGCTGTAGGACTTTACGCAATCATTGTAAATTGGCCGTTATCCGGTTTTTTTCAGACCTGTGGTATGCTTGCAATGGCTGTCATTGGAATTATTGGTGATCTTTTTGAATCAAAAATAAAAAGATACGCAAATGTTAAAGATAGCGGTAATCTTCTACCGGGTCATGGGGGACTTCTTGACCGCTTGGATTCCCAGATTGCGGCACTGCCGCTAGCACTTCTTTTAATCAGGTAATGATAAATGCGTTATATCACTATTCTTGGTGCAACTGGTTCAATTGGTGCCAGTACTCTTGAAGTTATTAAGCTTCATCCTGATCGATATAAGGTGTTTGCTGTTACGGCCTATAACCAGATGGATCGCCTTGAACAGTGCTGTCTTGCCTATAACCCCACAATTGCAGTTGTATCCACACCCCAGCAGGCCAGAGCGCTCTCAAACATCTTGAAATCGGCCGGGCTTGATACAGAAGTTCTCTACGGAGAAGAAGGGTTGATTGCCGCAGCTTCGGATAGCCAGGCAGATACTGTGATGGCGGCTATTGTTGGTGCAGCAGGACTGAAGCCAACTCTTGCTGCAGCCAAGGCTGGTAAAAGAGTGTTGCTTGCCAATAAGGAAGCACTTGTAATGTCTGGTAAGATTTTTATGGATGCTGTGAACTCCAATCAAGCAAAGCTTTTACCGATTGATTCTGAACACAACGCTGTTTTTCAGTCTTTGCCTGCCCATTTCGATCGAGCTTCGCCTCTAGGTGTTCGTCGAATCCTACTGACAGCTTCAGGAGGACCATTTTTAAATCATAGCGAGGATATGCTTGCTGAAGTAACTCCTGATGCCGCAGTTCGACATCCAAATTGGGTCATGGGCAGAAAAATTTCGGTCGATTCCGCAAGTCTTATGAATAAGGGTCTGGAAGTAATTGAAGCCCATTGGCTTTTTGGAGTTCCGGCTAATAAGATAGAAGTGATTGTCCATCCACAAAGTATTATCCACTCTCTAGTGGAATACATTGATGGTTCTGTGATAGCTGAGCTTGGAAATCCAGATATGCGAGTCCCTATTGCACATGCATTGGGCTATCCTGAAAGACTTACTTCAGGTGCAGATTTTCTTGATTTAATTCGCCATGGCAAACTTACTTTTACCTCACCTGATCCGAATCGCTTTCCATGTCTTAATCTTGCTTATGCTGCTCTTAATGCTGGCGGCTCTGCCCCAACAGCCCTAAATGCAGCGAATGAAATTGCTGTTGCTGCATTTCTTGAAAACCGACTATCTTTCACATCTATCCCTTTACTCATTGAAGATGTCCTGGATATGGTATCCTGCCCAGAAGTAAGTACGATTGAAGAAATTATCGAAGTGGATGCGGCAGCCCGCCACGCAGCAATGATGTTTATTGATCGCGCAACCGTACATTGAGGAGATAAGCTTGGGAATTGTAGTCACCATCGCAGCCTTTCTGGTAGCGATTGGCGTTCTGGTCGTTTTTCATGAATTTGGTCATTATTTGGTGGCAAGACTATGTAATGTCAAGGTTCTAAGATTTTCAATTGGTTTTGGTAAGCCACTTTGGATTAGGAAATTTGGCAAGGATTCCACCGAGTTGGCCGTGTGCCTGCTTCCCCTTGGCGGGTTCGTACGCATGCTTGATGAGCGCGAAGGTGAAGTATTTCCAGAGGAATTGCATCGGGCTTTTAATCGCCAGCACGTTATACGTCGAATATTGATAGTTATTGCCGGTCCTGTAGCTAATTTATTTTTGGCATCATTTATATACACGGTTTTATTCATTCATGGCATTCCTGGGATACGACCCGTTCTTGGATTCGTGCCCCCCCATAGCATCGCTGCCGAGGCTCATTTGGCTCCTGGTGATGTGGTTGATACGATAGGAGGCCATCGAATATCAACCTGGCAATCAATGAGCGTACATTTAAGTGAGGCAGCTGCGAACGGTAAGACAGTGATTGTTACCGCAGCTAGACATGGAGTTAAACAAAATTTCAGACTTAATTTTTCTGGAATTGGTTCTTCCTCAATTAATTCAGGACTGATTGAACGATTAGGTTTTTTACCGCCTGAACCTTTTGTATCAGGAGTACTAGGTGAAATTGAGCCAGGGAGCCCGGCTAATCAATCAGGCCTTGTTCCAGGCGATAAGATTATGATGATTGAAGGTCAAGCGTATACAGGTTGGGAGGATTTGGTACAGGCCGTACGTTCCCACCCTGGAAAGCCTTTAAAATTAGTGGTAAATCATGGAAACAAGATTGAATATTTGACCATAAAACCCAAGTCAGTCAAAACTGGGGGACGTAATATAGGCTGGATTGGTGCAGGACCCCTCATCGATCCCGCTCAAATCAAAGCACTTCGCACAACTGAACATTATGGTTTTATTGATGCCAGCATACATGGAGTGACTCGTACCCTATCCATGTCCTGGTTTACCCTAGAAATGATAGCTAAACTCGTTATGGGGAATGCCGCATTAAGTAATTTATCCGGACCCTTGACTATAGCCGATTATGCAGGCCAGTCAGCGAGAATGGGAATAATCCCTTATCTGACTTTCCTGGCACTTGTGAGCATCAGCCTGGGCATCTTAAATTTATTACCTATTCCCTTATTGGATGGAGGGCATCTGTTGTATTATATGGCTGAGATTGTGAAGGGTGGGCCAGTTTCCGATAAAGCACAGGCAATTGGCCAGCGCATTGGTGGTGTTTTGCTGGTTGTTTTGATGGTGTTTGCTTTTTATAACGACATTAACCGGATTTTCATTGGTTAGACCGTTTTACTGGAAACGGATGATAATTTTTTTTGCACTTGTTTATCAAATAGCCATAGAGCAACTGTTTTTATTTTTCCTTTTAAATTTTTTTAAGTGGAAAAAATGTACTTGTGTGAATGTGACGATTGCATGGCTAATTACTCTAGGGGTGCGACATCGGGTAAACCTTTGTTGTATCATGCCGAAGACCTGCATTTATTAAGGAAAGAGCCGTTTGCTTTGGGTTAGGTAGGTGTCTGGCCAAAGCGTACGCTGCATAACATGAAATTTAAACCTCTTGCCCTTTTGCTGCTGGGCACTCATGCCCTTTGCGCTTACGCATTTTCAGATTTTACTGTTAAGGATATCCGGGTTGAAGGTATCCAGCGTATTGAACCTGGAACGATCTTTAATTACCTTCCTGTCAAGGTTGGTCAAACCATGACAGGAAGCAAGGCTTCTGAAGCTATTCATAGCCTTTACGCAACCGGGTTCTTTACCAATGTGGATTTGGCAGATGATCATGGTGTGCTCGTCGTTAAGGTTCATGAACGTCCGGCTATAGCCAATATTAGCTTTAGTGGTAACCATACATTTAATAAAAAGGTATTGGATGGACTTCTAAAGGATGATGGCCTTGTCAGGGCGCGTATATTTGATCGCAGACAGCTTCAACGTGTAATTACGGATATCAAGGAAGGTTATTTTTCAAAAGGCAAGTATGGAGTTCAGGTAACTTCTACGGTAACTTATCTTCCTCGTAACAGAGTAAGTATTAATTTACATATACTTGAAGGAAAAGTTGCCAAGATTCAACATATTAATATCGTAGGAAATCATGATTTCTCGACATCTGACCTCCGTGGTGTGATGACCCTGAGGACGCCGGGATATACCACTTGGTTCACGGATGATGATCAATACTCGCGGGAAAAATTCGGCGCTGATCTGGAAGCATTAAGGTCCTTTTATATGGATCAAGGTTATCTTGATTTTCAGATTGTATCAACTCAGGTTGTTATGTCTCCCCAGAAAAATGGTGTTGATCTTACAATCAACCTGCATGAAGGTCGCCGCTACAAAGTTACGGCTTTTAATTTCAGCGGCAATCTTTTGTTACCAATAAAAAAATTACAGGCAGCGCTTGAACTTAAACCTGGTGAAGTGTTTTCTCGCAAAAAACTCACAGATTCCGTTAATAAACTCACTAATTTATATGGGGATGAAGGGTACGCATACGCGAATATTCAGGCGGTACCAGAACTGGACAAAAAGAATGGGACTGCCAGTTTTACTATTCTCATAGATCCAGGAGATCGCATCTATGTACGTCGTATTGACATACATGGTAATGTACGAACCAAGGATGAAGTTATTCGCCGCGAGTTACGACAGCTCGAATCTTCTTGGTATTCCCAACAACGGATTAAACGATCCAAACAGCGGCTTGATAGATTAGGATTTTTTTCAAATGTAGATATTAATGCCAAGCCTGTTCCTGGATCACCAGATGAGGTGGACATTGACGTTGGTGTAACTGAACGTTCAACGGGAACCATCATGGCTGGAATAGGTTATTCCAATCAATTGGGAGTTCTTTTAAATGGCTCCATTAGCCAGAACAATCTGTTTGGTACCGGTAATGCCTTGTCGGTACAGGCAACGACGAGCCAGATTGTGCGAGATTATGAACTTTCCTATAACAACCCATATTTTACAGATAATGGTATTAGTCGCGGTTTTGATATTTATAAACGAAAATATGACACGATAGGGCAAAGCTTCGGGGATTATAATTCTGATACTACTGGGGGTGATGTTACCTTTGGTGTTCCTCTGACTGAGACCAGCAATGCAACCCTTGGGTTGGGTGCGGAAAGTACCAATATCGGAATTGATGTCAATTCTATTCAACCATATATTGATTTTGTTCATCAGTTTGGTGGGGTGAATAGTGTTACGGTTACTGATGTAACTGCCACTTTGGGATGGACGCGTGATACACGTGATTCTGTTTTATTTCCTACAAAAGGTCACCTTGAGAGCCTGACTGGCCAGGTAGGTTTACCTGGAGCTGACTTAACCTATTACATGCTTAACTACAAAGATCAATATCTGCAACCCCTGTCAACCAATGTTTCCTTAATGTTAAACGGTCAACTTGGATATATTAATGGATATCTTAATAAGCCTATCCCTTTTTTCAAGAATTTTTATGTTGGCGGGCCCGGTTCAGTACGTGGATTTGCCTATGGAGGCATAGGACCCCAGGAAAATGGATTTGGCCTGGGAGGGAATAAACAAGTTCTTGCAAGTGCTGATTTATTATTACCTTTCCCTGGGTTTGAACATAGCCAGGCACTTAGAATTTCAGCTTTTGTTGATTCTGGAGATGCTTATGGCCAGAATGAAAAAGTTAATTTGGCTAAGTTGCGTGTTTCGACAGGCATAGCACTTGACTGGCGTTCTCCTGTAGGACCTATTACATTCAGTTATGCATATCCGATTCGAAAATTTCCCGGAGATCAGATACAGGAGTTTCAATTCAATATTGGATCAAGCTTCTAGCTGGGCTAGGGGATAAAATGGCAAACAATTTACTATACAAAAGACTGCTATCAAGTAAAACTAGATGGGTTTTTTTTCTGGCCTTTATGCTATCGCCACTAATGGCTTTAGCTGGCTCGCTTAATATTACGATTGGTGTCGTAAATACTGATCGAGTGTTCCGAGAATCCGCACCTGCGATTAGGGCTGAAAAAAAGCTTGAAAAGGAATTTGCTCCCCGCGATCAATCCCTACAAAAACTTGCACAGCAGGCTAAAGATTTACAGTCTGATTTGGAACTTCATGGATCATCCATGTCTGTTGTAGATCGAAATGCACGTGAACGCCAGCTTGCAGCTTTGAGCGAACAGTTTGAACGGGCCCAACGGCAGTTCAGAGAAGATCTAAATATGAGGCGTAATGAAGAAATAGCCAGTTTACAGGATCGAGTTAAACAAGCAATTCTACAGGTTGCACAGCAAAATAAACTGGATCTTGTTCTTTATGAAGGTGTTTTTTATGCTAACCCCAAGATCGATATTACCAATAAGGTAATCGCAGCCCTTGCGAGCAAATAATGATCCATCCATTAAATGCTCATTCACATCAGTCTGTAACCCTTGGTGAAATTGCCCGGTTACTGGATGCTGAGCTTATTGGGAATGCTATGCTTTTGGTCTCTAGGATAGCGTCTATTCAAGAAGCCAGGGAAGGTGACCTGACTTTTTTGTCCAATCCCCATTACCGTAATCAACTTTTAACCTGTGGTGCCAGTGCTGTTATAGTAGGTAAAGATGACAGGGACTGTACAAATCTTGTTCGTCTCGTAGTTCCAGATCCATATTCTGCATTTCGTCAGGTTGCACTGTTTTTTTCTCCATTACTGCCCGTCAAGGCAGGTATCAGCCCACAGGCTTTTGTGCATCAGACTGCTCATATTGAGCCCGATGTCCAGATTGATGCGTTCGCTTATATAGGTAAAGATGCAGTCATTGCCTCTGGCACTCGCATTGAGGCTTTTGCAGCAATTGGCGATGATGCAAAAGTCGGTAAAGACAGCCGAATCGGCCCACATACCCTAATTGGGCATAGTTGTATCCTGGGCGACAGGGCAATGATCTTTGGTGGGGCAATTATTGGCGGAGATGGTTTTGGTCTTGCGCCAGAAAATGGTGAATGGAAAAAGATACCCCAAACTGGACGTGTCGTCATTGGATGTGACGTTGAAATTGGTGCAAATACAACTATTGATCGAGGCACTCTTGGTGACACAGTTATCGGAGATGGGGTTAAGCTCGATAATCTTATTCAGGTGGGTCATAACGTTATAATTGGTAATCATACAGCTATTGCAGGATGTGTAGGTATTGCAGGTAGCACTAAAATTGGTAGCCATTGTACAATTGGGGGTGCTGCCATGATTCATGGTCATATTGAGATCTGTGATAAGGTTCAGATATCGGCTGCAACAGCAATTACCAAATCAATTGCAAAACCTGGTATCTATACTTCGCTTATGCCCTTTTCAGAACACGAAGCTTGGCGCCGTAACGCCGTAAAATTGCGCCACCTTGATCTGATGAGTGAAAAAATAAAAGAGCTAGAACAAAAATTGCTGGCGCTGGAAAGGAAAAACCAATGAGTATGGACATCCATGAAATTCGAAAATATTTACCGCATCGTTACCCGTTTCTTTTGGTAGATCGGGTAATTGGGCTGGAGCCAGGAAAATCCATTCTGGCACAAAAGAATGTAACTATAAACGAGCCTTTTTTTAATGGCCATTTTCCCAATCATCCAGTTATGCCCGGAGTGTTGATTATTGAAGCTCTGGCGCAGGCAGCAGCAATTTTATCTTTTAGGACAATGAATATCTATCCTGATCCAGATTCAGTTTACTATTTTGTGGGGATTGATAATGCCCGTTTTAAAAAACCTGTAACCGCAGGAGATGTGTTGAAGCTTTCCGTTATTATTAATCGCCAAGTTCGTGGCGTCTGGAAGTATACAGCGCAGGCACTTGTAGAAAATCAAGTTGTAGCTGAAGCGGAACTCATGTGCACAATCCGGGCAATTTAGCGTGAAGATTCACAATACTGCTATAGTCAATGAAGGGGCACGCATTGCTCCTGATGTTGAAATTGGGGCATATTCCATTATTGGCCCTCATGTCGAAGTAGGCTCGGGAACAGTTATTGGCCCACATACCGTCATAGTTGGACATACCCGAATCGGGTCTCATAATCGGATTTTTCAGTTCGCGTCAATCGGTGAAATTCCTCAAGATAAAAAATATGGTCATGAAGATACAATACTCGAGATTGGAGATCGTAACCTCATCCGTGAGTTCTGTACTTTGAATACTGGCACTGTACAGGGAGGAGGGATAACCCGGGTTGGCTCTGATAACTGGATTATGGCTTATGTTCATATCGCACATGATTGCCAGGTAGGTAATCATGTCACTTTTTCAAATAATGCATCCTTAGCTGGTCATGCTGAAATTGGAGACTGGGCAGTTTTGGGTGGTTTCACTCTTGTGCATCAATTTTGTCGCATTGGCGCGCATGTCATGATTGGGATGGGATCAGGGATTACACAGGATGTCCCACCCTTTATTACTGCTGCAGGCCATCCTGCAAAACCATTTGGCATCAATATTGAAGGTCTGAAGCGTCGACAATATTCTTCCGAACAATTGTCTCGCCTTAAACAGGCATACAAGATTCTTTACAAATCCGGCATGAGCTTAAAAGAAGCTCAAGTTGAGCTTGAGAATCGCGGTAATGCGGATACAGATGTACGGTTATTTGCCGAATTTGTCGGTCATAGCCAACGTGGAATTATCCGATAGATTATGCGGAATATTAAAATAGGCATAGTTGCTGGTGAAGCTTCAGGCGATCTACTGGGATCGAATCTGATTGCAGCGGTAAAGACACGGATCCCAGGAGTCCGCTTTATTGGGATCTGCGGTCCGAAAATGCAGGCGCAAGGCGGGGAATCGCTTTATCCAATGGATACCTTATCGGTACGTGGGTATGTTGAAGTTTTACGTAATCTTAAACAGATTTTTAAAATACGTAAGAGTCTTAAACAATACTTTCTTAATAATCCACCAGATCTTTTTATTGGTATCGATGCCCCAGATTTTAACCTTGGCCTTGAAACACGACTTAAAGCCCGAGGTATTCCAGTTTTACATTACGTAAGTCCGAGCATATGGGCATGGAGAAAAGAACGGCTTCATGACATGAAAGCAGCAGCCGATCATGTTTTAACACTTTTTCCATTTGAAAAAACTCTTTATGACAAAGCTGGCATTACTTCAACCTATGTAGGGCATCCCCTCGCCGACATCCTCCCACTACAAGGGGACATCTTGCAAGCAAGAAAAACACTCCGGCTTGATGTTGCTTCGCCGGTAATTGCAGTTTTGCCCGGCAGCCGTCTTGCGGAAATTGATCATCTTGCTTTGGTATTTATTAAGGCAATGAGTGAAATTGAGGCTCGATTACCGGATGTGCAGTTTCTACTCCCTTTTATTAATCAGGAAACACGCCGTCGGTTTGAACAGGCACTCAGTAATGTCGACAACTCTCCTCAAAAAATGTACCTCATGTTTGGTCATGCACATGAAGCAATGACAGCAGCAAATGTTGTTTTGCTGGCATCCGGTACTGCAAGCCTTGAAGCAGCCCTTATTGGAAGACCTATGGTAATAGCATATAAGATGCCTAGGCTATCATGGTTAATGTTGCGCCATAAAGCCTACCTTCCTTGGGTCGGGTTACCAAATATCCTTGCAAAGGAAACACTGGTTCCAGAATTTTTGCAAAAGGCAGCAACACCCCAAGCCATAGCTGACGCTGTTTTGGACTATTTTAATGATAAAAAGACTGTGAATGAGCTTAAATTCAAGTTTTCATTGATTCATAATGAGTTACGCCAGGGCGCAGCGAACCGTGCCGCTGGCGTAGTAGAGCATATGCTGGCCGAGGCTACATCGCAATGTAGCGTTTAAGCATTGTATTCTCATATTCCGCCTCATTCAGGCAAGCTCGTGCCACGTCATGTAAGGAGATGACACCAATTAAATGTTCGCCTTCCAGAACAGGTAGATGTGAAACATGATTATCAGTCATGACCGCACGTACATATTCAACACTACTATCTGGTGCGCCAATAACTGGATTTTTTTGCATGATTTCAGAGACATGCATATCACCGAATTCACGACCATAGTGGCTAAAACCTCGCAGTATTTCACGTAAAGTCAATAAACCGACCATACGTGCTTCCTGCAAAACGACAAGTGAGCCTATATCAAGTTTTACCATTTTATCAATGGCAACACTTACAGGCTCATCTGGATAAATACCATGTATGTCAGGGGATTTTGTAAGCAGGATATCGCGGATAAGCATAATCGCCTCCTGTACGGGTAAGGTTGTACCATGTACTACGTTTTATAGTAACAGATTCTTCAAAGTTTCCATAGAATGAGCAAGTTGCTTACCATATTTATACAGATAATTTATAGTGTTTTCTACCGGCCTACATTTTTTGGAATATCACTGGAAATATCATGAAACCACTTTTATTGCGATCGTCCTTATATATGCCAGCAGTAAATGTTCGTGCACTTGAAAAAGCCCATAGTCTAGATATAGATGCCATCATTGCAGATCTCGAAGACGGAGTAGCGTTGATAAAAAAAAATGAGGCCCGTAAGATTGTAGCCGATGCATTTTCAGAAAATTATGGCTTTCGTTTGAAAGTTCTGCGTATTAATGGGCCTACTACACCTTATGTAGATGAAGACATACACCTGGCTGCCAAGATAAATCCTGATGCACTATTGTTAACCAAAATCAACACGCCAGATGAACTAAATAAAACACTGAAAAAATTAGACGCAATAAGCCACGTTTCATTTCCAGTATGGTTAATGATTGAAACACCGTCAGCCGTAATAAACATTGATAAACTTGCACAAAACAGGCGCGTAAAATGCCTTGTTATGGGCACTAATGATTTAGGTTATGCATTGCATTCCCGACATATTCCTGGTCGAATCCCTTTTTTGTATTCATTTTCAAAGGTAATTTTAGCTGGACGAGCAAATGGTCTCGCGGTACTGGACGGGGTTTATTCCAATCTGCAAGATTTAGATGGGTTTAAGAATTACTGTAACCAAGGAAGAAATCTAGGTTTTGATGGCGTGACACTGATACATCCTTCTCAAGTGGCGATTGCTAACGAAGAATATAGTGTTTCTATCCATGAAATCGAATGGGCGCATAAGGTTTGCAAGGCATGGGATGAGGCCCAACGAAAGGGTCAAGGTGTGGCAACCGTAGAAGGTTGGTTTATTGAAAATTTGCATGTAGATGAGGCCAAAAGATTATTGGGGCTTGAGACATCCATTCGCAAACGTACATCTGGAAAAATTTAGTTTTCAGCTGCAAGTTAAAATATGCCATTTTAGCGTATTGATTAATTGTTGAAGAATTTATGGGAATTCATTTCCGGGGCTTTGATCCCCTGTTTTTTATAACAATATTTTTTAAATTGAATAATACTTTGATAAGTAAGCATTTTTGTGAGAATAAATGATTTCATCAGTAAAAGATTGTTTATCAACATCTATAGAAATTCGCATAAATGAGCGTATTTAAGCAAATTGCCTCATCTGAAAACGTACTCTATAAAAGACTTCATAAACTTGCAGGATCACATCGGTTTCGCAAACAGTCCAACCATGTTCTTCTTGACGGAATCCATTTGTTAGTTGCGGCCCGGGAGGCCGGGCTTAAACCTGATTTGTTAGTAATTACGGCTCGATCGCGTAATCATCCTGAGGTGGCTGCTCAATTAGCACACTATCAAGGGGATATTATTGAATTATCAGATCATTTATTTTTAACCCTGTCCTCCACTCACCCGGAAGTTGGGCTTATCAGCCGTATTGAGCGCCCTGTGATAAGGTCAATAACAGAGTCATTCGTGCTTCTTCTCGAAGAAATCCAGGATCCGGGAAACCTTGGGAACATATTAAGAACTGCAGCCGCAGCGGGTGTCGATACTGTTTACCTATCCAGCGGTTGTGCCGATGCTTATTCATCCCGCGCACTTCGGGCAGGGCAGGGTGCTCATTTTTTTCTTTCCATTCAAGAACAGCAAAATCTGTTAAAGGTAGGAAATGCCTTTAACGGTAAACTTTATGCAACCTCTCCAATTAACGGTACCTCTTTGTTCGACACGAATTTTATTGCGCCTGTGGCATTTGTTTTTGGTAACGAAGGCTCTGGTATCAGCCCTTCACTTATGGCATTGGCAGCTAAGCAAATTAAAATTCCTATGGCAGGAAAAATGGAGTCACTGAATGTAGCTGCTTCGGTAGCTATTTGCCTTTTTGAGTGTGTACGGCAATTGAAAAACTAAGGGCGCACATAAACAGGATTTGACGTATTTGAGGTGTGCGACTCGAGATGGTAGCCTTCAGCACTAAAAGCAGCAAGATCTTCAATACCTGTCGGTTTATTTTGAAGGATCCATCGTGTCATGAGTCCTCGAGCATATTTTGCATAAAATGAAATCATCCGGTAACGCCCATCCATACCATCAAGAAACTTGGGTGTCACAACACGTGCGTTAATTTTTGAGAAGTCAATTGAAACATAATATTCTTGCGACGCAAGATTGATAAGGATGTCATCTCCCTGATGAGCAAGATCCTGTTGGACTATCTTGCTGATTGTTTTTTTCCAGTAAGCATATAAATCCTTACCTTGAGGATTAGGGAGTTTTATTCCCATTTCCAGCCGGTATGGCTGAATAAGATCAAGTGGCCTTAATACTCCGTAAAGTCCTGAAAGAATACGCAAATGAATTTGAGCGAACTGAATTTCACTCGTGTCAAGATGTTCAGCATTTAGACCATCATAAACATCTCCTTTAAATGCAAATAAAGCCGGCTTCGAATTGTTTACTGTAAATGGCCTTGACCAATTCTTGAATCGGTCATGATTGAGGTTTGAAAGTTTATCGCTTATATTCATAATATTAGCTATTGCTGCTGGTGAAAACTTTCTGAGTTGATTAATCAGTATTTCCGATTCATCTAGCTGACGAGGCAAACTGGTTTCTGGGTAGGAATGAGCATGGACAAAATCCTGGGTTTTTGAGGGGGATAACAGAATTAGCATATCGTGCCTCTTGTTTTTAATTAAGCAGTTTTTTCGTATTATTTTTATAAACCATAAATTATGATAGATTATCCCCAGCAACAATATAAATTCAACTGGCTTCATCCAAAGATCAATTATCCTTCATGTTTTTTAAATCATGCTTGATTTATGAATGATTGAGATAGCTTAAAAATCAAATACATGAACTTGTTTCTACATTAAAGCAATAAAAGCATCTTGTTTTTCTTCAGCATTTTGCGCAATATTTTAGTAAATTCCAGTATTCGCTGAATCGGATAACTGAACTCATGAGCCATCAGCCTCTATTAATCAGACAGCTCGGGACAGATGATTTTAGTGTGCTTTTACATCGTAATGTATCCATGACACCAATTCAGAGAAGCATATTTTTGATGGTAACCCTGTTTTGGTCGTTTGCTGTTGGATTATTTTATTTGCTTCATGGTTACTGGCTGGTATTGCCTTACAGTATTATTGAAATGACCGCCTTGGTTGTGGCCTTCAGACTAGTTGCCCGCCATGATGATGATATCGAATCCATACAGCTTTGTGGGGACATTCTAACAGTTGTTCAAACTATTGCCGGTCATTCAGTGCGTCGCGAATATAACCGATACTGGGTACAGGTTTTGGTCATTCATCATTTTGATGATCCTTCAATCTTATTGCGTTCGCATGGTAAAGAATGGCCTATCGCCACATTTTTACCAGCCTCCGAAAGACTTGCACTGGCAGAAAATCTTCGGTTACATCTAGCTGCTTGATTGATAAGTTTTTTATTTCACGGGATTGTTTTTTCCATTTTTTATAAAAATTTCTAAATGGATTGATAACTCGTGCTAAATAGCGCTTCAGTTACGACTGTTGCCTTCAGTCTGTTTTTTCTGCTGATGAGTCGAGTTGTCACTGTGCCCAAGAGAACGTTCTGGGTTAACATGGTCTCGTATGGCTTGCTTGATTTCACGTGCTTCAGGGAATTTCCCAGTTTCTTTTCTGTCCCATATTTTTTTATTATTTATCCAAATTTCAAATAAGCCACCTGATGCCGGAATAAGTGAAACTTCATTTAGTTCATCAGAGAAGGTTGAAAGTATTTCCTGTGCCATCCATGTAGCACGCAACATCCAATTGCATTGAGTGCAATAGTAGATTTTAAGATGATTAATGGGTTGAGACATCAACGTGTTTTCCTAATTCATAGCCCGCAACTCCTCCCGCAGCAACGGCGAGACACCCACTAAGCAAAGTTGGAAGAATAACAAGTATCGTAATATATTTGATCAACCGGCTCATGAAGTCTCCTTTGATTCCCAAGTATGTGTAGTCTAATCAAGTCTTCTGTAACCGGCAATAAAACCTGATGGGTATCGCTACCTTAGCGCGTTTCATTGTGGGGGAGGGGACTTTCAGGTAAAATGAACTCCCGTCTGTACAATTATCTGAGCGGATTGCAATGAAGTATATTTTTGTTACGGGCGGTGTAGTGTCCAGTCTTGGTAAAGGTATAGCTGCAGCCTCTCTTGGGGCTATCCTTGAGTCGCGCGGACTCAAGGTAACGATGCTAAAGCTCGATCCCTATATTAATGTTGATCCCGGTACGATGAGCCCTTTCCAGCATGGGGAAGTTTTTGTTACAGAAGACGGGGCTGAAACTGATCTGGATCTTGGCCATTATGAACGTTTTGTAAGTGCCCGTATGGGTAAGGCCAATAACTTTACCACTGGTCGAATCTATGAAAGTGTTATCCGTAAGGAAAGAAGAGGAGATTACCTCGGAGGAACTGTTCAGGTCATTCCTCATATTACCGATGAAATCAAGCATGCCATCATGCATGATCGCGGAGATGCAGATGTAGCGATTGTCGAAATTGGCGGGACAGTTGGTGATATTGAATCATTACCTTTTCTTGAAGCAATTCGCCAAATGGGTGTTGAGCTTGGACGCCAGAATACCTGTTATCTTCACCTGACACTTGTTCCGTATATCGCCTCAGCTGGAGAAATTAAAACTAAACCTACTCAGCATTCGGTGAAAGAATTGCGTGAAATTGGGATTCAGCCAGATATATTGCTATGTCGGGCCGATCGATCCTTGCCCGATGATCAGCGAAGTAAAATAGCTCTTTTTACAAATGTTCAAGCCGAAGCGGTGATCTCAGCTGTAGATGTTGACTGCATCTATAAAATTCCCGGGCTTTTGCATGCTCAGCAATTAGACGATATTGTCTGTCGTAAGCTTGAACTCGATCCTCTCCCAGCTGATCTGGATGTATGGAATAGACTTATTGTTGCACTTGAGAATCCACTTCAGGTAATTGAGATTGCGTTAGTAGGAAAATATGTTGATCTGACCGAATCGTATAAATCATTATCTGAGGCTTTAACTCATGCCGGGATCCACACCCGTTCCAAAATCAACATTCATTACATTGATTCCGAATCCATTGAACAGGATGGTATAAAATCCTTGGAAAAAATGCATGCCATTCTGGTGCCAGGTGGTTTCGGCAAGCGGGGAGTGGAAGGCAAAATTTCAGCTATCCGGTTCGCTCGAGAAAAGAAGGTGCCCTATCTGGGTATCTGCCTAGGTATGCAACTTGCCGTGATTGAATTTGCACGACATCAGGCGAATCTTGTTGGCGCCCATAGCACTGAATTTGATCCGGACACACCCTTTCCGGTCGTTGGGTTGATTTCTGAGTGGAAAGAAAGTGATGGGCGAATCGAACGGCGTGATATAAATTCAAATATGGGGGGGACAATGCGCCTTGGTGGCCAGTCTTGTGCGCTGAAATCTGGAAGTAAGGTTCACTCCATCTACGGCCAAGATATTATCATTGAACGTCATCGCCATCGTTATGAAGTTAACAATCTCTATATTCAGAAACTTGAAGATGCAGGGCTACGGATCAGCGGTAGATCTTCCGTTGAGGATTTATGTGAAGTAGTTGAAATTCCTGGGCATCCTTGGTTTGTGGCAAGCCAATTTCATCCGGAATTCACAAGTAATCCACGCAATGGGCACCCACTGTTTAAATCTTTTGTTCAAGCAGCAGTTGAACTTGCCCAGGAGAAGAAATGAAATTATGCGGTTTTGAAGTGGGTTTATCACATCCCCTTTTTTTAATTGCAGGACCATGTGTAATTGAGTCACGTGAACTTGCAATTGAAACGGCTGGGCAGCTCAAGGAAATATGCTTATCGTTAGGAATTCCATTTATTTATAAATCTTCATACGACAAAGCTAACCGTAGTTCTGGCAAATCTTATCGTGGACTTGGAATTGAAGAGGGGCTCAGTATTCTCGATGACGTACGAACCACTATTGGAGTTCCTGTATTAACTGATGTGCATGCCATTGATGAAATCAATGAAGTGGCTGCAGTTGTAGATGTGCTGCAAACTCCAGCTTTTCTATGCAGGCAGACGGATTTCATTCGTGCTGTCGCAATGTCGGGTCGCCCGGTTAATATCAAAAAAGGGCAGTTTCTGGCACCCGGAGACATGCTCAATGTTGTTATGAAGGCCAAGGAAGCTGGAGGTGACGATAATATCATGATTTGTGAACGCGGCGTGTCGTTTGGATACAATAACCTGATATCCGATATGCGGAGTCTCATGATTATGCGAAATACCGGCTGCCCAGTAGTTTTTGACGCCACACATTCCGTTCAACTACCAGGTGGTCAAGGGGAAACCAGCGGGGGGCAGCGCGAGTTTGTACCGGTGCTTGCACGAGCAGCTGTTGCTACAGGAATCTCAGGTATTTTTATGGAAACCCATCCCAATCCGGAAAAAGCATTATCGGACGGTCCAAATGCCTGGCCACTTCAAAAAATGGCTGCTTTGTTAAAAACTCTTAAAGAAGTTGATTCGCTGGTTAAGCGTGCGGGATTTCTGGAAAATACGTTATAATTTTAAATCAGGCCCATTAACCAGGTAACCAGGCCAATTTTACAGGGAAAGATTTAATGACTGCTATTGTGGATGTCGTAGCCCGTGAAATTCTCGATTCCCGTGGCAATCCAACCGTTGAGGCTGATGTAATGCTCGAAACCGGGGTAAAGGGTCGTGCTTCTGTACCTTCTGGAGCCTCTACCGGCACACGCGAGGCCGTGGAACTACGTGATTTTGACAAAACTAGGTACAACGGAAAAGGTGTTCTGAAGGCGGTCGAGTATGTGAATACTGAAATTGCCGAGACAGTTATTGGTCTGGATGTTGAAAATCAGGCCGAAATTGATCAGGCCCTGATCGAGCTTGATGGAACTGAAAATAAATCAAGACTGGGCGCAAACTCAATTCTCGCCGTTTCATTGGCTTCAGCAAAAGCTGCCGCGGTAGAAGCCAGACTCCCTCTTTATCGATACCTTGGAGGGATAGGGCCCTTATCTTTACCAGTTCCAATGATGAACATCATCAATGGAGGAGCTCATGCCAACAATCGTGTCGATATCCAGGAATTCATGGTTATTCCAGTAGGGGCAAGAAGTTTTGCTGATGCGGTTCGCTGGGGTGCAGAAATTTTTCATGCTTTGAAAAAATTGCTCGAAAGCAACGGGCTTTCCACCACAGTTGGAGATGAAGGCGGATTTGCCCCAAACCTGACTGACAATGAATCAGCCATTAAACTTGTTGTTGAAGCGATTGAAGCGGCTGGTTTTGTTCCCGGGATGGATGTGGCAATCGGTCTTGACTGTGCAAGTTCAGAATTTTTTCGGGAGGGTCGATATCATCTTGAAGCAGATAATTCGTCTCTGGAACCAGCAGCTTTTGCTGAATATCTATGTAATTGGGTGGATAAATATCCAATTTTGTCGATTGAAGATGGCATGTCTGAACATGATTGGGCCGGTTGGAAGCTATTGACAGAAAAGCTTGGAAAACGTGTGCAGCTTGTGGCAGACGATATCTTTGTTACTAATCCACGTATTATTCGAGAGGGTATTGATGCTGGAATTGCCAATTCGGTTTTAATTAAAATCAACCAAATCGGCACACTCTCAGAAACTTTTGCGGCGGTTGATATAGCAAAAAGTGCGGGATATACCTCAATTATTTCTCATCGATCTGGCGAAACTGAGGACACGATAATTGCTGATATTTCTGTTGCGCTTAACTGCAAGCAAATCAAGACAGGATCACTTTCCCGAACAGATAGGCTTGCAAAATATAACCAGCTATTACGGATTGAAGAACAATTGGGCAGTACTGGGCGATACGCCGGACGAGATGCTTTTCATCAGATTTAATATTTATTAAGTATCATAGGGAGTGGGGCCCTTTGCGCTGGTTGACTCTGACATTGCTAGTTTTGCTTGCTGCCATACAATACCCATTGTGGCTTGGCAAAGGGGGTTGGATACATGTCTACAGCTTAAAGCGGCAGATAGCAGATCAGAAAACTTTAAATGCAGCGCTTGATCGGCGAAATGAAGCTCTTGCGGCTGAAGTCGTTGATCTTAAAACAGGTTATTCGGCAATTGAAGAACGTGCGCGTTATGAGTTAGGGATGGTTAAAAGGAATGAAAAATTTGTACAGATAATTGGTGATCCGATAAGCGCACCGCCTGCAAATGTTGCTGAAATAGCAGCTAATTCTTTGAAAACAAACAAGCAAACTCAGTAAATTTTTCTGTTACCCTTTCAAGACCCATGGTGTCATAGGCATTGCGCCAGTCTTTAGAGACGGTTTCCATTTCAATTTCAAATGTTTCAGGATCTGAAATTCCTTCGTATATTTCAAGCCAGGTATTTGCTAAATCATTCTTTTTGAGCAATCGGCCACTAACCCCTGTTCTGTGCAGGATATTTTGCATCAGACTCAAGGTAAGATTAAAAACTTCGTCTTCATCACGCGCACCAAGAGAATAATAGATAAAGTAGTGGTAGATACCCTCTTTATTTGCCATAGATCCTCCAATAATTTTTTTGTGTGTTAGCCATTAAACAGGCTAAAGATTGATTTGGTAAACAGAGACACAAGAATCAATCAGTCTTGTAATGTAAATTCGTCTATTATTTTCAGGGTGTTGATATACTTATCATTAATTTTCAAGCCACTAATTCTAGTATCTACTGGTAATACGGCAAGTGCAGTGTAACCTAATGCTTCAGGCTCTGCATTGACGACATGTCCAATCTGGGAGTCATGTTTCATGACTGGATCTCCAGGTTTTGCAATGCCTTCCACAGCGCTTATACGATACATGATTCTACCTGGCGTCCCCCTGTATTGCATACGCGCAACAATTTCCTGCCCGGGGTAGCACCCTTTTTTGAAACTTATACCTCCTGATTTTTCCAGGTTGACCATTTGCGGAACAAATAAACCCTGTGTTTCTGGAAGAATAACAGGCCAACCTCTTTCAATATCCATTTTTCTCCAGATATTCGATCCAACTTTAAGCATGTTATCCATAACTGGTTGGATATCCTTGGTTGTGACCTGATTTCCAATGATTTCAACCCTTTCATGGGTAAGCCGTAATATGCTTATATTTTTGAAGCTACACAAGGTATGATTTACACTGGGAAAACAGAAGTCTTTGGCTAGAAGTGGCTCAGCTTTTATAAGTCCGTAGCACGAAATTTCGTCAGAGGCATTTCGAATGCCAACTTTGTCCCGTAAGACGAACTTTTTAAAATGAGCCATAACTGGTTCAAGAAGAGACTTGGGCAATTGCATCATGAATTCATCACCCATACGCCAAAGCATGAATGTACATAAAAGCCGACCTTTTGCAGTTAGATAACCGCCCGGTGTGGCGTGATCCTTTGATAATCCCGCCACATCGCAGGTTAATTGACTATGTAGAAACTTCTGTGCATCTTGATCAGAAAAAACCAATACTCCCAGGTGATCAAGAACAGTTATCATGCTAACGCTTGAATTATGCTGATTAAGAGATTGAGACTGATGTTCCTGCTTTAGGGGCATGAATTTTCCTTCAAACAAAACTTATGCTTTTGGATATTTCAGGTAGAGAATGAAGAATGGTAGGAAGGGCTATTTCAAGTTGATGAGGGTAATCCCGACTATAATGCAGTCCTCGGCTTTCCTTTCTTGCAAGTGCTGAGCGAACAATCAAATCTGCTGTGACTACCAAATTACGTAATTCCAGTAAATCATGACTAACTCTATAGTTGCTGTAGAATTCATCAATTTCTTCACGTAAAAGCTCAATCCGGTGCATTGCCCGGGTAAGACGTTTTGTAGTGCGAACAATTCCGACGTAATCCCACATGAAACGTCGAAGTTCTTCCCAATTATGGGCAATTACAATTTCCTCGTCTGCATCAGTGACGCGGCTTTCATCCCATGGAGGAAGAACAGGTCGGGCCGGTTTAGATGATCCAAGAATATCTTGTACTGCCGAGAAAGAAAAAACTATGCATTCAAGCAAGGAATTTGATGCTAGGCGGTTCGCACCATGCAAGCCTGTGCAGGCGACTTCACCTACGGCATAGAGGTTTGGAATGCTGGTGCAGGCCTTTTCATCGGTTAAAAGCCCTCCGCATAGATAATGAGCAGCAGGTACTACTGGGATTGGAACATTAGTAATATCGATGCCAAAGGTAAGGCAGCGTGCATAAATAGTTGGAAAGTGAGCTTTAATAAATTCCTCACCTTTATGTGTAATGTCTAGATAGACACAATCAAGCCCTCGCTTCTTCATTTCAAAGTCAATAGCCCTGGCAACAATATCGCGAGGCGCAAGCTCTCCACGCTCATCATGCCAAGGCATGAAGCGCTCACCATCTGGCAACCTGAGAATACCTCCTTCTCCACGCACAGATTCTGAAATCAAAAAGGATTTGGCATGAGGATGATAAAGGCAAGTTGGATGAAACTGGATAAATTCCATGTTTGCAACATCACAGCCAGCTCGCCAACCCATGGCAATTCCATCACCAGTTGATACGTCAGGATTGGTTGTGTAAAGATAAACTTTTCCAGCACCTCCTGTAGCAAGGATGGTGTAATCCGATTGAAAAGTGATGACCTTACCTGATCTGCTGTTAAAAATATAAGCTCCAAAGCAACGATTTTCTGGCAGGCCAAGCTT
Source organism: Pseudomonadota bacterium (assembly GCA_028873515.1). GTDB lineage: Bacteria > Pseudomonadota > Gammaproteobacteria > Burkholderiales > REEB80 > REEB80. The sequence continues at coordinate 27,098 of JAGWIG010000009.1, forward strand.
GTTTCCTGTAATAAGATCAATAGCGATATGATGCTCAAAAATACTGATATTAGGGTGAGCAATAACCTTTTTAGCCAATGCATGCTGTACCGCTCCCCCCGTCGCATCAGCTGAATGAACAATTCTCCTTTGGCTATGCCCTCCTTCCCTCGTGAGATGTAGATGCTTGGAAACATCAGTTTCTCTATCAAACTCAACACCATTATTTATTAGCCAGTTTATGGCTTTTGGTGCAGCAGTTGCTACAAGACGGGAAATTTGAGGGTCACTCAGTCCGGCACCTGCAATGAGCGTATCATTTATATGTGATTCAATGCTGTCGTTTTCTCCAACTGCAGCTGCGATGCCACCCTGGGCCCAATTACTTGACCCATCCAGTAGCAGTCTTTTGGTTATCAACGCGACTTTTTTATGATCGGCAAGATTAAGGGCACTTGTCAGACCTGCAAGCCCGCTACCAATTATGACAACATCAAAACGAAGCACTGTTTCATCCTGATAAAAATAACGTTGTAGTTTAACATGTCTTCGAGTATGCCTGCATCCGGCTAACTAGCTATAAGCATAAAGTAATAGGTATACTTATCCCGTGATTGATGGCTGTTTTATCCCTGTTTAAATTAAAATGGAAACGAGCTCTCCCTTTTTTACAATTTCATCTGATATGATTATGTTAAAAATACTTTATTGCAAGGTATCGGGATTTAAAACCTCTTTGCATCCATGGGTGCTCAATTTTATCAGCTAACTTACCTCTGAGTTTTACACTTTCCAATATTCAGGCGACCATGTTTTTATTGAATGCATGATGAAGGTATTTGGTGGATGCCAATAATAGAAATATTGCACCTAGTCGGGCCGAATCGATTATCTTGTCTGTTATCAGGAGCAGATCTGTGAAATATTGCTTTTTCTGGGGAACATCTGGTTGATCTGCTTCCTCGAGGAACCAGCTATCAGGATATATATGCAAGTATGCGCCTGCGCTCCCGCGGGCTTTAAGTTTATGCTACCGGCTTAATGAACGCCATTATCAAATTATATAGGAGGCAGTCATGAGTTCATGCATGAGAGACTGAAGGAAAGAACAGGATTGAACATGGATCTGTCTAACTGCTTGCAACCTGTCATGATGAAGCCAAAACTTGCAATATTTCTATCTATATGCAGGAATGCTAGAAAAAAACTCGAAAACAGGTTCGTTACCTTAAAATAATAAATATGTTCACTCCGGGATTCGATAAATGTCTGCAACAGCACATCGCGGTTCACGTATGTTAACAGTCGATAAATTATTTTTTCGTATGGAAAGAGAAGGAGCCCTCAAATCAGAAGCAACTGGAAATGGGCGAAGCTTACCCGTATTCTCGCACTCATTTTGGACGCCAAAACAACGACAGGCCTCCAGCCTGCAGGAAATTTCATATCGAGCCTGCTTCAAACCCCAGTTGCCGGCATTTTTTATCGATGCATTAAGTGAAGCTGGAGACAGGGTTTATGACCCCTTTTCAGGTCGTGGTACAACTCCTATTGAAGCAGCATTAAAAAATCGACGTATTGCTGCCAACGACATTAATCCGTTATCCCCGATTCTTTATTCGCCTCGACTAAATCCGCCTTCATTTGATGAAATAAAAAAAAGGCTTGATGGTTTGACCTGGACTCATGAATTGAAACCTGATTTTGATCTTTCAATGTTTTATCATGAACAGACATTGCTTGAATTGCTTAATTTGCGCGCCTATCTTTCAGAAAGGCGTCTTGCAGGAGTTGAAGACAGTCTGGATACCTGGATACGCATGGTAGCAACCAACCGCTTGTCTGGTCATTCCCCCGGATTTTTTTCAGTGTATACGCTACCGCCTAATCAAGCTGTTCTTCCTGAAAGGCAACGCAAAATCAATCTTGCCCGCAACCAGATGCCCACATATCGCCCAGTTGCCGAATTGATATTGAAAAAATCACGACAGCTTTTGCGTGATGTAGACAATAATATCAGGCAGGTTCTTAATATCAGAAACAAAGATGCTATTATTCTTTCTAATGATGCTCGAAACACTCCTGAAATTGCTAATGAATCGATCAAACTGACCATTACTTCCCCACCATTTCTGGATATAGTTCATTATGGAAATGATAACTGGTTACGTCTATGGTTTAATGAATTGGATGAAGAAGCAATTTTATCCAGAATGACTCTGTCCCGTTCACTTGACAACTGGTCATCGATAATGGCAGAAGTTTTTCACGAATTATTTCGAATCACATGCTTTGGTGGTTTTGTTGCTTTTGAAGTTGGTGAAGTGCGGTGTGGAAGTGTTCGTTTGGAAGACAACCTTTTGCCCAGCGCACACAAAGCTGGATTTATACCGCGCGCACTATTAATCAATGTTCAACATTTTACCAAGACTGCCAATATCTGGGGCATAGGCAACAATCAGGATGGTACTCTCACAAACCGTATTATTCTTCTAGAAAAAAACTAGAGAATTTATTTTATAGCTTGAAATAAAAAAACCAATAAAATAAATACGTATTTTTGTAATAAGGATTGTGATAATCAATTCAGCATGAACATGGCAGATGCCGCGATCAGAACATCAAGCGATATTTGCTCCGGAATGAACTATTTCACGCATTGGCTGTCGAAAGGCTAATTGACCCTGCATTGCCCCTAATCGATATAGGGTATACTGGACATTAATTCGATCAGGAGAGGATGGGTCAATGGGGCAGCGTGAAGTCGATCAGAAACTGGTCGAACGCGTCCAGCGAGGAGATAAAAGAGCTTTTGGCCTACTTGTCGAAAAATATCAGCACAAGTTAGGTAGGCTCCTATCTCGTTTTGTACCGGATTCCTCGGACATAGAGGATGTCACGCAAGAAACTTTTATTCGGGCATATAGGGCTCTACCAGCATTTCGTAATGAAAGTGCTTTCTACACATGGCTTTATCGGATTGGCATTAATACAGCTAAAAACTACCTCGTCGCTCGAAATCGTCGCCCACCGACCGTGACAGAGTTTGATGCTGAAGAAGCCGAAGGATTTGAAGGTGGAGAATTGCTTAGAAACTATTCGACACCTGAGACGGAGTTGATGAGTAAACAGATAGTTCAGACTGTCAATGCTGCGATGGACAAGTTACCAGAAGATTTGCGGACAGCTATTACGCTTCGTGAAATCGAAGGAATGACTTATGAAGATATTGCTAACATGATGGGTTGTCCTGTTGGAACAGTTCGCTCAAGGATTTACCGGGCACGTGAAGTAATTGCTGATGAATTGAAACCGGTACTTAATACTCACGACAAGAAGAGATGGTAGCCTAAAATGGATTTTTTATGTTTTGTTTGTAAGTGCAATATGATTTTGACGTAAATGCTGGATATAAGCGGCAATTCGGAGTTTATGAAATGAAAGAGCAGATCTCCATGCTGGTGGACGGTGAAATTTCATCAAGAGATGCAATGCAACTTATCAGTCAGTTATGCATAGATGAAGAATTAGGCAGGAAATGGGAACTATATCACCTTATTGGTGATAGTCTTCGTCAACACCTGTCCTATCCCTGCAATTTAAGCAAGAAAATTGAAAAGCAGTTAATGCTGGAACCTGCTATCGTTGCACCGCGGAAATTGCGTTTGCGTCAGCCGCTTCTTTATCTTTCCGCAGCCGCTTCAGTTGCAATCTTTGTCGCAGGAACCTGGGTAGTTCTTGGAGGCTCTCCATCACCTGGACAAACCAGGCTATCATCAGAAGCTTTGCCATCTGCAGCAGCCAACCCGAAAGCTGATATTAGTCCCTATCTTTTAGCTCATGAGGAATTTACACCTGCCTCGGAAATACAGGGTGCTGAGACATATATACGCTCTGTTTCCTTTCAGGCGGGTGCGTCACAATGAAACTGGTTTTTGGTTCTGTCCTTTTTTTGTTTCTTGCACCTGCATTTGCTTTTGGTGCAAACACTGTGGTCCAACCTAAAGATGGGCTAGGCTGGTTGGAAAAGAGTGCACTTGCTGCGCATAACCTTAATTATCAGGGCATATTTGTCTATCAGCACGGGCATTATACTGAAACTTCACGCATTCTTCACAGAATTGGACAATCAGGGGAATTAGAACGTCTTGAATCCCTTGACCGCACTCCACGGGTTATTATCCGCACCAGCCAAAATATCCGTTATTATAATCTTGATCAACGAATTGAGATGGTGGAGCCTTTACCATCAGATAATGCATTTCCAGCTATTTTTCCAGAGCAAATGTCTCGTCTGTCCAATTATTACAATATCGCACTTGGCCCGCTGTCACGATATAGTGGTTTACCATGTCAGATGGTGAAGTTAACCCCAATTGATAATTTACGTTATGCAAGACATATGTGCATAGGGCTTGGCAGTGGCCTGCTGCTGCATGATAGCGTATTGAACAGTAAACATAAACCGGTTGAGAACCTGACTTTTACTGAGCTTGCCATAGGTGGTAATATCAAGAAGTCAGACATTTTCGAAGGACTGGGCGGTACCTGGCAAATCAAAAAATCATCCCTTAATGAAAACATGAAAGGTAGCGTGGATTTCAAGCTGGAACCACTTCCCGCCGGTTTTCATAAAGTAGCTGAGATGATGCGGGATATGCCGGGTCGTTCGCAACCTGTCGAACACCTGATTTATACAGATGGTTTGACTGCTGTTTCTCTTTTCATAGAACCTTCTGGTGCAAACCCTGTTTTCAGGATTGGTTTGTCATGTGCAGGTGTAATTCATGTTTATACCCGTATCGAAAATGGCTATACCATTACTGCGCTTGGGGAAGTACCTGCTGTTACGGTGAAAAAATTTGCCAGGGCAGTGACCTTGAACTCACCTGAAGGAAATTTACACTAGATTGATTAAAGCAGTTCATTAATTTAACAAGTTAATTGACTGTTTTTAGAGTAGTTAAATATCTTAATCCTCAAGGATAATAAGTTCATCTTATAATTAAGTTGAACTGGGTAAAGATGGTCAGCAGTTTTTGTAAAATTTATACTTTAGGAAGGGCCTTACAACGATGAGAAATGCCATGAGTCAATATGGTCGTATTTTGGCGTTCTTGATCCTGGTTTTACCAGTGACGGTTTTTGCGAATACCTTGCCGGATTTTACTTCGATTGTGCAGAAATATGGTAATGCTGTCGTCAATATCAGCACAACCCAGACTATTCGTGAACAGGGTATTCCTGAATTTAACTTCCCGGAAGGAGATCCTTTTGCCCAGCTGTTTAAACAACTGATACCCCCAGAGATGAATCAGCCCCACAATGTTACTGAACGCTCGCTTGGTTCAGGGTTCATTATCAGCCCAGATGGCTACATTCTTACCAATGCTCATGTTGTTGATGGGGCAGATTCGATCGTTGTTAAACTGACTGACAGACGACAGTTCAAGGGTAAGCTTATCGGTGAAGATAAGCGTACCGATGTGGCTCTCGTTAAGATTAATGCTAAAAATTTGCCTACGGTTAAAATCGGTAATCCTGCCACATTGAAGCCTGGCCAGTGGGTGGTTGCGATTGGCGCTCCGTTCGGGTTTGATAACAGTGTTACTGCAGGCGTAGTCAGTGCACTCGGACGTTCTTTGCCAGATGACAATTACGTTCCGTTTATTCAAACTGACGTGCCTATAAACCCGGGTAATTCAGGAGGGCCATTATTTAATTTAGATGGTGAAGTAGTGGGTATCAATTCTCAGATATATTCCAAAACAGGGGGGTACATGGGTTTAAGTTTTGCCATCCCGATTGATGTAGCCCTTAATGTTAGCCAGCAGTTGCGTCAATATGGAAAAGCAAGCCATGGCAAGCTAGGCGTAGGTATCCAGGAAGTTACACCGGAACTTGCTCAATCCTTTGGATTGGCACAATCTCGTGGGGCGCTGGTGTCCAGTGTTGATCCTCATGGCCCGGCTGCCAAAGCAGGCATTAAGGTAAGTGATATCATTCTTTCCTACAATGGTCATAATATTCGTGATGCAACTGATTTGCCTCGGCTCGTTGGCGATACCAGACCTGGCACCAAAGTCAGCGTGGGTTTATGGCGGCATGGCCATCAGTTGAACGTTGAGGTAACTGTTGGAGCGCTCAGTTCTGGCAATGCGCCGTCTCCAGCCGTTCAAAAAGCTGCTAAGGTTGATCGTCTCGGATTAGCAGTGCGCATCCTGACAAAAGATGAACGGCAAAAATTAAATATTAAGCATGGGGTAGTAGTAGTTCGTGTCAAAGGTATTGCAGCCAATGTAGGGATTGAAGCAGGTGATGTAATTCTTGCAATCAACAATACGAGTATAAGTAATGTTGAAATGTTCAATCAATTGGTTGCCAAGGCGGCTCCAGGAAAGAATATAGCCTTATTGATCATGCGCGGAAATACCTCCATTTATGTACCTTTGGAAGTGCCAGGTCATTGAGCCGAAACCTGAGAATTTTAAGTCGAAAAGGTTGCCATCTGTGCGATAAGGTAATTGAACCACTAGCACAGATGGCAGCGGCTTTAGCTACCTTTACTGTTGAAATTATAGATGTGGACACCAATGAAGGCCTCGCGCAGGAATATGGCCTGCTTATCCCGGTCGTCCTTGATGGGGATAATGAATTGTTCCGGTATGGCATGGATACTATAAAGCTGGAACAATGGCTTGAGAACTGTTAATTTAATTTGTCAATATCTCCTGTTCCTATGACTGAAGAAGCCAGAACCGGTAAAAATAAGATACAATTACCTACTTTTTCCGGACATTCCAGATTTTCATGAACCGAATCCGTAATTTTTCCATTATCGCCCATATTGATCATGGCAAATCTACTCTTGCAGATCGATTCATTCAATATTGCGGTGGGCTTAGTGCTCGTGAAATGGAGGCACAGGTACTGGATTCAATGGAACTTGAGCGCGAACGTGGAATTACCATAAAAGCGCAGACTGCTGCACTTCAATATCGAGCTCGAGACGGTGAGACTTATCATCTTAACCTAATTGATACTCCAGGGCATGTTGATTTTTCTTACGAAGTTTCGCGTTCTCTTGCAGCTTGTGAGGGGGCATTACTTGTTGTGGATGTTTCCCAGGGTGTAGAGGCACAAACAGTCGCGAATTGCTATACCGCAATCGAACAGGGCATTGAAGTCATACCGGTACTAAACAAAATTGATTTACCTGCTGCAGATCCGGAAAGAGTTATTGAAGAAATCGAGGATGTAATAGGTATAGATGCACAAAATGCAGTTCGTTGTTCAGCAAAAACTGGCGAAGGTGTTGAAGACGTGTTAGAAGCCGTTATTGCAATGATTCCGCCTCCTGCTGGGAAAACCAATGGGCCACTTAAGGCATTAATCATTGACTCCTGGTTTGATAATTATGTTGGAGTGGTCATGCTTGTGCGTGTATTTGATGGAACAATTAAGACGCGTGATAAAATCAAGCTTATGGCAACAAGTGCTAGCTACATTTGTGAGCAGGTTGGTATATTTACACCAAAGGCTGTCACGCGTTCTCAACTTTCTGCGGGCGAAGTCGGTTTTGTCATCGCTGGCATAAAAGAACTTAAAGCTGCGAAGGTGGGCGATACTGTAACCCTTGTCGACAAACCCGCAACTGAGCCTTTGGCAGGGTTCAAAGAAATCAAGCCCCAGGTTTTTGCCGGATTATATCCGGTAGAATCAAACCAGTATGATGCCTTGCGTGATGCACTCGAGAAATTGAAGCTAAATGATGCGTCGCTGATGTACGAACCCGAAACTTCACAAGCTTTAGGTTTCGGGTTTCGTTGTGGTTTTCTTGGCCTGTTGCATATGGATATCGTGCAGGAACGGTTGGAACGTGAGTACGATATGGATCTGGTAACGACAGCGCCAACCGTTGTATATCAAGTTGAACTTCATGACGGCACCATCATGGAAATCGAAAACCCTTCCAGGTTGCCTGATCTTTCTAAAATCAATGAAATCCGTGAGCCAGTAATCTTGGCCCGAATCCTGATGCCGCAGGAATATCTTGGTCCCGTAATGACACTTTGTGAGTCCAAGCGTGGAACTCAAAAGAACCTGCAATATTTGGGTCGTCAGGTCATGCTAACCTATGAACTTCCGCTTAATGAAGTCGTTATGGATTTTTTTGATCGCTTAAAATCGGTATCCCGAGGTTATGCATCGATGGATTATGAACTGGCTGCATTTAAACCTGGTGATCTGGTTAAACTGGATATTCTTATTAATGGGGAAAAGGTAGATGCCTTGTCAGTGATAGTACATCGCGCCAATGCCCCATTCCGTGGACGGGAAATTGCAGCTAAGATGCGCGTGCTGATCCCTCGACAAATGTTTGACATTGCCGTTCAAGCTGCGATTGGTTCCCATATTATTGCACGTGAAAATATCAAAGCGTTGCGTAAAAATGTGCTTGCCAAATGTTATGGTGGAGATATTACGCGTAAACGTAAACTTCTTGAAAAACAGAAAGCCGGCAAAAAACGGATGAAACAGGTCGGTAATGTGGAAATTCCTCAGGAAGCCTTTCTCGCGGTTTTGCAGGTTGATAAATAACTCTTGGAGTAGACATGGATTTTGCCCTGTTCATGATCATTGCACTTATTGTTACTGGCGCAATCTGGCTTTTTGATTCCTTGATATTCAAGAGAAAACGTGCTCCCAGTGAACATGAGCCCATTATTGTCGAGTATTCTCGAAGTTTTTTCCCCGTTATCCTTGTGGTTTTTCTTCTGCGCTCATTTTTGGTTGAGCCGTTTAAGATACCATCTGGATCAATGATGCCCACTTTGATACCTGGAGATTTCATCCTGGTTAACAAGTTTGATTATGGTATCCGTGTTCCTGTACTTAACTGGAAAATTTTCAATGTTCACAAACCGCAACGTGGTGATGTTGTCGTTTTTCGCTACCCTGATGATATCAATGTTGATTTTATTAAACGTCTTATTGGACTGCCTGGGGATGTAGTAAGCTATCATCATAAGAATCTTTCCATCAATGGCGTACCTGTCACACTTGAAAAAGCTGGTGGATACAGCTATTCCACTCCAGGGTATAACTATGTCTCAACTGTGCGATATCATGAAAAGCTTGGCAATGTAACACATGACATCATTCTGAATCCGGATGAGCCAACAGTTAGGCCCGGGGATGTGGTCAATTTTCCTGACAAAAATCATTGTACCTACTCCAATGGAGGGTTTACGTGCAAGGTGCCTGCTCACGAGTACCTGATGCTCGGAGATAACCGCGATGACAGCCGGGATTCCCGTTATTGGGGGTTTGTGCCTGACAGCGACTTAATCGGTAAGGCCTTTTTGATTTGGTTTAATTTCAAGGAGCCCAGAAGAATTGGGACGATTATTCACTAAGGGGGATCAATGCGGACACAGAATGGTGGGATACTGACTGTTATTTTGTGGCTATTTGTACTTGTTATTGGTGGGATTATTGCGATTCGGGTTATTCCTGCCTACATTGAGTTCTATGCAGTCAATACATCAGTCAAAAGTATTGTTAACGATCCATTGGAAGCTACTCAATCTCACGATACCATACTTCTTGATCTTAAAAAACGATTGAATATTAACAATGTAAAACATGTCCATGATAAAGATATCCATATCACTGAAACCAATGGACATCTGTCCATAACTGTCCACTATCATGTCAAGGCACCTTTGTTCAGTCGCTTTAGTCTTGTTATGGATTTTACGGCACATGCCCCTGAAGGAGCCTAATGCAAATCGAGGAACGTTTAATCCGTCATCTTGGACATCAATTTAGCGATCCAGTATTGTTTAGTCTGGCGCTGACTCATCGTTCCCTTGGCATGCCTAACAATGAACGTATGGAATTTCTTGGGGATAGCGTGCTTAACATGGTTATGGCTGAACATATTTATGTGCGCTATCCCAAGCTTTCAGAAGGAGATCTCAGTCGTCTACGTGCTCACCTTGTCTGCGCAGAAACTCTTTATAGTATTGCACAGGACCTCGATCTTGGTAATTATCTAAAATTAGGTGAGGGTGAGCTCAAAAGTGGTGGGTTCCGCCGACAGTCTATATTATCCGATACCCTTGAAGCCCTTATCGGCGCGATTTTTCTTGATGCGGGTTTTGATGCGGCACGACAGGCAATATTAAAACTTTATGCTTCACGTATCGATGCTGTAGATCCTGTCAGCTTAAGTAAAGATGCAAAAACCACTTTACAGGAATATTTGCAGAACAAGCACATCGGGTTACCTGTCTATTCCGTTATCGAGGTAAGTGGGCAGGCTCACGATCAGCATTTTGAGGTCGAATGCTATGTGGCTGCCTTTAATTTACGTACCAAAGGAGAAGGGTCTAGCAGAAGGACCGCGGAACAAGCTGCAGCCCAATCCGCTTATGACAGAGTGCAACAGCCTTGAATATAGAGAATTCAGAATGGCGAACTGGGTACATTAGTATAGTAGGTCGGCCCAATGTTGGCAAATCCACGCTGATGAACCATCTGATTGGCACAAAACTATCAATCACTTCAAGACGAGTACAAACAACCAGACATCGCATCCATGGCATCTTGACGCGGAGGATGACACAGTTTGTATTTGTGGATACACCCGGTTTCCAACGGGTTCATCTTAATGCCTTGAACCGCAGTTTAAATCGCTCGGTAATCCAGACTTTACAGGATATTGATCTGGTGCTTTGGGTAATAGAGGCACTCAAATACACCCATGCCGACGATGAGATATTAAAACTTCTTCCAAAGAATGTGCCTGTCCTTCTCATAATCAACAAAATTGATAAAATATCGAATAAATCTCGTCTGTTGCCTTTTATTTATGATTTAAGCCATAAATTTGAATTTGCTGGAATTATACCAGTTAGCGCAGCTTCAGATATACAACTTGATACTGTTTTAAATGATATAGAAACATATCTACCCTTACGTGAACCAGTTTTCGAAAGCGATTGTATAACCGATCGGAGTGAACGTTTTCTGGCGGCAGAGATTATTCGCGAAAAAATTTTTCGTAGTTTAGGCGATGAGGTGCCTTATAGCACTTTTGTTGAAATCGTGTCCTTTGAAGAAATTGGTAACTTGCGCCATATCCACGCCACTATTACGGTAGAACGATCAGGACAGAAAGCAATGTTGATCGGGGAAAAGGGAACAAGGTTGAAGCAAATTGGTACGGAAGCCCGGCTGGATATGGAAAAACTTTTTGGGGGTAAGGTACATCTGAACCTTTGGGTAAAAATTAAAGGCGGCTGGGCTGATAGTGATCGGGCACTAAAAAGCCTGGGTTTTGAATCCTAGGAGGCGTTTTGGAGCAGATAAGGGTTGATAATGAGCCTTCCTTTGTGCTGCACACCTATGCATATCGGGAAACAAGCTATATTGTTGAAATTTTTGGACGAAATATCGGCCGTGTTGGGATGGTCGCAAGAGGAGCCAGAAGACCTAAGTCAGATTTACGTGGCTTGTTAATGCCATTTCAACCTCTACTTCTAAGTGCTCGTGGAAAAGGAGAATTATTAACCCTTACCCGGGCTGAGTGGATAGGCGGGCAAAAATTACTGACAGGACAAGCATTATTTTGCGGCTTTTATCTAAATGAAATCTTGCTCAAGTTAATGATGCGGCATGATGCTCATGAAACACTATTTGATGAGTATGAATCCACCCTCAAATCACTCGGAGAAAACAGCCAGAATCAGTCAGCAGTGCTAAGAAGATTTGAAACCCGCCTTCTCAGTGCATTGGGGTATGGACTTCTTCTAGATGCAGAAGCATTTACAAACCATTCTATTGATCCTGCTGCTTTATATGACTATTTCATCGAACAAGGTCCGATACGTAGTTCACAAACACTTAGCACCAGCCTGCTGGTTATCGGACAGACTTTGATTGACATGCATCATGAACAATATGAAAGTGCCCGCTCTCTTAAAGAAGCCAGACAGCTATTACGCCAAGTCATAGCACATTATCTGGATGGACAGTCTTTACGGACAGTGCAATTAATGAAGGATCTGAAAGAATGGAAATAAGACTAAAATGGTCAATGTCTCTATTTAGCAAAATACTTTATTGGACTTAAAATGTTAAAACTCGGTGTCAACATTGATCATGTGGCAACTTTACGTGAAGTGCGCAAAACCATATACCCAAGTCCACTTGCCGCAGCGCTTATAGCTGAACAGCATGGGGCAGATTTTATTACATTACATCTCAGAGAGGATAGGCGCCATATTCAGGACCGAGATGTTTTATTGATACGTGAATCCATTTCAACACACATGAATCTTGAGCTTGCCTTGACAGAGGAAATGATTGAGCACGCCTTGACCATATTACCCCAGGATGTTTGTTTAGTTCCTGAAAAACGTGAGGAGCGTACAACTGAAGGTGGACTTGATGTAGTACAGTGTATCAATTCTGTGAAAGCAGCCGTAAACCGTTTCTCTGGTGCTGGCGTACGAGTTTCACTTTTTATTGAGCCTGATCTAGAACAGATCCGCGCTTCTCATGAAGCTGGTGCTCATACAGTTGAAATTCACACAGGTCAGTATGCAGATGCAGTAGATGATGTTTTTCGTGAAGCAGAACTGGAACGTATACGCAAGGCAGCTCTACTTGCTAGAGATTTAGGCTTAAAGGTTAATGCTGGCCATGGCCTGAATTATCATAATGTCTCTGACATTGCATCCTTAGGGTTTTTTTCTGAACTAAATATTGGACATGCCATTATTGCCCAAGCAGTTTTTTGTGGCCTTGGTCAGGCTGTTCATGACATGAAGCAACTCATATTGGAAATCCATTCATGATTTATGGTATTGGCACAGACCTGGTAGCTATTTCCCGAATGGACGACCTCGTAAACCGTTATGGCCGCCGTTTTGCATCGCGGATACTCACAAGGCTTGAGCTGATTGAATACGATGAAACAAAAAGACCATCAGTTTTCCTTGCCAAACATTTTGCAGCAAAAGAAGCCTTTGCCAAGGCAATAGGTTCAGGATTACGTTCACCAGTTAACCTGAAAAGCATAGGAATCGAACATGATATACTTGGCGCGCCAAACTTTATTCTTGATGATACCCTCAACAAGCATTTGGCAAAATTAGGCATTAAGCGTTCGTTATTATCCATTACTGATGAAATAAGCCATGCGATGGCATTTGTTGTGCTTGAAAAACTATGAAATGCCCACCTGGCACGATAATGCTAGATATTGTTTCAACAAAGCTGAACCAGAAAGAACGTCAACGATTGATGCACCCATTGACCGGTGGGCTTATTTTCTTCACACGCAATTTTGATACTCCGGAGCAGCTTCGTAACTTGATTACGGAAATCAGGAGCTTAAGACCTGAATTACTGATTGCTGTTGATCATGAAGGAGGAAGAGTACAGCGTTTCAGGCAGGGTTTCACCTTAATACCTTCTATGGGGCAGATAGGGGAGCAACCTCTCCCCTATGCAAAAAAACTCGCATTTTCTGCTGGATATGTATTGAGCTATGAATTAAGCCAGTATGATATTGATTTTAGTTTTACACCTGTTTTGGATATAGATTTTGGGCGTAGTAAGGTGATCGGAAATCGCGCCTTTTCATCAGCCCCAGAAACTGTTGGGGAACTTGCCGGTTATCTGATTGATGGTATGCACGCAAATGGCATGAAATGCTGTGCCAAACATTTTCCAGGGCATGGCTACGCGAAGGCTGATTCACATTTAACACTTCCCGTAGACCAGCGTTCCTGGCCTGAAATCGAAAATCAGGATTTGCTTCCCTATAAAATGCTTGCCCATTCTCACCTCGACTCCATTATGCCAGCTCATGTCCTTTATCCATCTGTTGATAAAATTATGCCTGCCGGTTTCTCAAATATCTGGCTCAAGAGAATTTTACGTGGTGAAATGGGATTTGAAGGGGTGATTTTTAGCGATGATCTGGGTATGGCTGGTGCAGCCATAGCTGGAAATATAGTTGAACGTGCTAAAACTGCAGTTCAAGCGGGTTGTGACATGATTTTAATATGCAATCAACCTGACCTGGCCGAGCAAGTGCTTGCTAGTTTTACTGTCGATGGTGATAGCCACACAGCCAGCGCTAAACGCCTTGCTGGTATGCGCAGAGCGAGACTAGAGGGTATTAAAACAAAAAATATTGCATCCCAATATGCTGAAGCCAAGCTTGAGCTATCCCGGCTTAATCAATGTGCTGATAAACCTTCTTATAATGACATTGTGGGAAATCTCTAACTTTTAATAACTTTATGAAATTTGACTACTCCGATTTGTTTTTGTCCAAAGTGCCATTATTTTCTGGCTTTATGATTATCTGATCGACTGATTATGATAAAAGGAAGTTAACGGCTTTTGTATTTTTAGATTTGATCTATTTGATTAAGTTAATATTATCCATTAAAACGTAGCTTGCTAAAGCCCCGGTATTTTTAATACAAATACAGCAAAAATCCTTTTGCTGTGGTTATAATCAATACCTTGATATTAGTTACCAATCAGGTTTTTTATATTCCTACCATGTTTGATCATAAATCATTTCTTTTAGAACTAACCTCTTTACCAGGGGTATATCGAATGATAAATAAACAAGGGGAGGTAATATATGTCGGCAAAGCCAAGAATCTGAAAAAACGTGTTGCCTCCTATTTCCGAAAATCTGGATTGACTGCACGTACTCAACTAATGGTTTCCAGAATAAACAATATTGAAATAACTGTGACCCGTTCTGAATCTGAAGCTCTTTTACTAGAAAATAATCTGATCAAGTCTTTTAGTCCCCGTTTTAATATATTATTTCGTGACGATAAATCCTACCCATACGTTATTTTAACTGGGCATGATTTTCCAAAACTTGGTATTTTTCGCGGTACTCCGGAAAAACCCAATCATTGTTTTGGCCCATTTCCAAATGCCGGGGCAGTCAGAGAAAGTGTGCACCTGTTACAGAAAGTTTTTCGGTTACGAACATGCGAGGATTCTGTATTTAGTAATCGCTCTCGCCCATGTATGCTTTATCAGATAAAACGGTGCTCTGCACCTTGCACTAATTTAATTAGCAAATTTTCTTATGGCGAAGATGTAAAGCACGCAGAGTTATTTTTACATGGAAAACAAAACGAGGTTATAGATAATCTCGGTATCAAAATGTACAAAGCTGCAGTTGAACAGCATTTTGAAACAGCCGCCCAGATTAGGGATCAGATTTTTTCTTTACGCAAAATACAGGAGAAACAGTTTGTAGCTTCTGGAAATAACCGGGATATTGATGTTATTGGCTCCGTCATGCATAAAGGGCAGGCATGTGTCAACCTTGTCATGATACGCAATGGCCAACATCTCGGAGATAAAAGTTTTTTTCCTGGGCATGTAGGTGAGGCTATCGAATCATCAATTGCTGAATCCTTTATTAGCCAATATTATCTTTCCAAACCAGCCCCACCCCTTATTCTTGTTAATGAAGACTTCGATGTTACTTTACTAGAAGAAATTCTTGGCAATCACAGTGGATACCGTGTTCGTATTGTATCAAAACTCCAGGGTGAGAAACGTATCTGGATAGAAATGGCACAAAAAAATGCTGAACTTGCCATTACTCATCGCAATACACAAATTTCAACCCAGGGTGACCGACTTTTAGCCCTCCAGAAAGCCCTGGGACTACCAGCGAAAACAAACCGGATAGAATGCTTCGATATCAGCCATATGATGGGTGAAGCAACAGTTGCCTCCTGTGTTGTTTATGATAATCTTACGCTGCAACCATCTCAGTATCGACGGTACAATATAACTGGGATTACCCCAGGTGATGATTTCGCAGCTATGAAAGACGCGCTTACACGACGGTACCGTAAAATTGTATCGGGTATGGAGCAGGCCCCTGATTTAATACTGGTTGACGGGGGTAGGGGACAGGTTAACACGGCTGTCAATGTCCTAAACGATACGGGTTTAAGCCATATTGCTGTGTTAGGAGTATCAAAAGGGCCTGATAGAAAAGTAGGTCTTGAACAATTGATTTTTCCAGATCGCCAAAACCCGTTACAATTACCAAAAGATCACCCGGGGTTGTTACTAATTCAGACAATTCGTGATGAAGCCCATCGTTTTGCCATTACGGGACATCGTGCGAAACGGGGTAAATCGCGTACACAATCTTCTCTTGAGGATATCGCGGGTGTAGGAGCAAAACGTCGTCAGAAGCTTTTATCAGCGTTTGGCGGCATCAGGGGGGTTAAAGCAGCGAGTGTTGATGATCTTATGCACGTAAATGGCATAAGTAGAGCACTTGCTGAAACCATATACAGGGAACTGCATTAGGCCCTACATGCCTTTAAATATACCTAACCTTCTGACCTACCTACGAATTTTGTTGGTACCGGTCTTTACCGCCGTATTTTATCTTCCAGGAACATGGCTAGCCCCCCACTGGGTAAATACACTTGGATCCATTACTTTTATTTTAGCGGCATTAACGGATTGGCTGGATGGTTATCTTGCACGAAAATTAAATCAGATGTCTGCATTTGGTGCATTTCTAGATCCTGTTGCTGACAAGCTTATGGTTGCAGCCGCTCTGATAATTTTAGTTGAAATTAATAGGGTTGGGGCATTTATTGCCCTAATTATTATTGGCCGTGAAATCGCAATATCTGCTCTGCGAGAGTGGATGGCCCAGATTGGTAAGCGAAAAAGTGTGGCTGTAAGCTTTATAGGTAAAATTAAAACCGCATCTCAAATGGTTGCCATTTCCCTTCTTCTTTATCATGATCCTATTATTGGGGGTATTAAGGCTCAATTATTAGGGACTTTACTTATTTATGTTGCTGCCATATTGACCTTATGGTCAATGATTTATTATTTACGCATTGCCATGCCAGAGCTAGTTAGCCGCCAATCGGCCGGATAGTCGCTTGACAGGCTGTTTCCGTCGGATATAATGGCCGGATTGACAGCGCGGGAATAGCTCAGTGGTAGAGCACAACCTTGCCAAGGTTGGGGTCGCGAGTTCGAACCTCGTTTCCCGCTCCAACTCGTTGGGGGAAGCTAAAAGGCTTTCCCTTTTTTCATTGGGTTCATATGTTAATGGCGGGGTGGCAGAGTGGTTATGCAGCGGCCTGCAAAGCCGTGGACGCCGGTTCGATTCCGACCCCCGCCTCCATTAAAATCAACGACTTATAATTCAATAAATCTTGAAAATACCCTAGTAATGGAGTATAAGGGAGCCTAAAGGAGCCTATCGCCACCCAAGAAAAGGTGGCAAACTACCATGAATTCGGCTGTGTGGCCGTATACGCGAGTTTGTTGAATGGCAACCAAAAGATTCCGGAATAATTCTTGGCGATATACCGTTAAAAACGGTAAGGTTTTGCCACGCCCGTTATACCTGACATTTAAGGATGAAAGTGAAGGGGATGAATATGTCGCGCGTCTCGAAAACATGCTTGAACGAGGAATTGTTCCAGATAATTTAAAGGAAAACCTAACCCGTCTGGTTTATGTTGCCGATGTTATTCGTGAATACGTTAAATTCAATACCATTTCTGATTCCGATAATCAGTTATTAGGTGTCGCAATTGAGCGTATAGGTGATGTTAAACTTTCAGCTATAACTTATTCATGGGTAGAGAATTATATTTCATCCATGAAAAAACCTCAGATTTACAATAGGAATTCTAACAACAAAATTGCCCGCCCTCTTGCCCCGGATACAATCAGGCATCATGTTGGTGCCCTTGCAAGGTGTCTGGATTGGGTAGTCCGAAAATATCCAGCCACACTTCCATTCAACCCTATTCGACTGCTTCCTAAAAGATATGCCAGTTACAAGCCAAGTAAATCCTCCAATGATTATCGAATGGATATCGAACGAGACCGGCGACTGACGCTTGAAGAAGAAATCCGTATACGCTGTATTCTTGCTGGTAACAAGCCAGAAAACCGTCAAAGATCTTTAGAGCTGAAAAATAAGGAAATGCTGATATTGCTTTTTGATCTTGCCCTGGAGTCAGGAATGAGGTTAAGAGAAATGTTTACACTTTCCATGAAGCAGATTGATATCATCAAAAGAACCATATTTCTGGATAAAACAAAAAACGGGGACAAGAGACAGGTGCCTTTGTCAACCACAGCAATTGAAATGTTAAAAGGGCACGTTACAATGCATGCCCAGCAGTTATTATTTCCATGGTGGGATGGTAAGGATCTTTCGCTCAGAAAAACGACTTCAAGATTATCGCGGCAATTTGCAAGAATTTTTAATGCAGCAGCTTGTCAAGATTTGCATTTCCACGACTTGCGCCATGAATTCACATGCCGTTTGTATGAACGAACAACTTTGAGTGACTTGCAGATTGCCCTGATTACCGGACATAAAGATTTACGGATGTTGAAACGCTACGCAAATTTGAGGGGAAGCGATCTGGCTGCCAGGATGTGGTAATCAGGTTTTGTCCAAATCAGGCTTCCAGCCCCTTGGTTTTCTATCTTTTCTCAACAGACTTTCCACTCCTGTAATCTCATCTTGATGATTACGCCTTTCTTTAGTCTGCTCACGGGATTTCATTCGTAAATAAGTTTCAAGGTCTCGTTCCATGAAAACCCAGGCTCGCCCAATCTTGGCCGCGTATAGTTCTCCAGACTGGGCTAATTCAGTTAATGTTTTTGGATGGATTTTTAATATCTCAGCCGCCTCGACAAGATCATATGTTTTCATAATCAAGAAAATTCACTGATCACAAATCGGGCATATGGTTATGTCCCGTGGATAGAGTTGGCTGACAATAACTTTCATGGAACAACATCGACATGGAACAAGTTTAAGCTTTTTGGTCCGCATATGGATCGTCAGGTTCCATGCCCTGTCAAAGGGGATCTGCGCATTAGAGCCGTATATCAAAATATAACTTATATAAGCTCTCAACACCCTTTCCGCTTCCATGTCATCAGGATGCGTTGTACACACCTTATCAAAAAGATTAGCAAAGGCACTTGATTGCATGACCATGGGGCCAAGAAAGAATTTTGCATCCCATGGCGATTGGCCGCTTGTGGATGAGCGATTTGAAATAAATTTATGCATTTTCCTGGCTCGGGCAATCGATAAGCCCAAGGCTTGGGCAATGGTAGGCGATCTTGCTCCGGCATAAATCATGCGTTCTGCAATCTTGTATTTTTGGTGATTAAGCTGTTCCATCGTGTTAGTCCTTGGCAATGATCAAGGCACGGACAATTTCATCAATTTTCGCGTTGATATCACCATTTTCCTGGTTTGCAACAATTTTTCTCAACAAATCCAAATCATGCAGCCTGGGTGTAAACAACATGATTCCGCGTTGGGCCAGCTTGCATTTGGTTGAATAGTCGAGGGAGCTATAAACTTCAATCAGCCCTGTCCCGTTGGCTCTGCCAATCAGTGTATTGGCATCATCCACATGCGTCATGGATAAACTGCTCAATGTTTGCAATCCAACCATGTTGAATTGCGAAACCTGCCGAGATATTGTTTCAATTTGCTGTTTTACTTCACCACTTAATAATGCAGTAACCATTTCAAATATCTCCCTCGTTACTCAGGTTAATATTGCTAATAGCTTGCAATTTGTCCCGGAAACTCAAAATTGCCTGTTCAATAATCATTCGATTTTTCCAGCCATTCATGGCTTCTATATCCTTGAGTGCTCGGCTGGCCGCTTCAGACAAAATAACGTGCACATTCTTTCGGCCCTGATTCTGGTATTCATTTAAACGTTGCCTTTCTTTGGCAGAATCGTATTGCCGAGATTTGGTGGTGCGGCCAGATTCCATTCCACCCAAGGATTCAGGTGGGATGGATGATGTCATTTAATTTTCTCGATTGAATCGATTACAGCCTTTATCTGGATCGAGTGACTGTTTATTACCTGGAGAATGCTTTTGAATTCACCAATCATTTCTTTGGATAAATCGCCACTCGCAGATATCAGGTTGGCTTCCTGTGACCAGGCCAGCACTTCGCTGAGTTTGTTTCGATAATTGATAAGCTTGTCAGTCAACGCACGTTGGCGTTGGCGATCAAGTTTTTGTTTGGAAATATCGTTTTGAAGTTCATCGCGTTGTTTTGCAAGCTTTGCAATTTCGCTGGAGCAGGTAATTTTTTCTCGTTCAAGGCGTTTGGCCTCTTCTCTCAGGACTTTAACCTTGTCCTCATCTTCTTTACCGGCATTTTTTAGTCTTTCCAACTCCTTGGATACTTCCTGCAGTCGCGTATGGATTTCAATCCCTTTTGCAGAAAGCCCATCTATATTCTGGTGTGCAGTGTCGCGTTCCTTTTCAAGTACTTTAATTTGTTCCGTCATTTTCCGAAGCTGGATTTTTACATCGACATCCATTTCCTTTATGGCTTCTTCTTTTGCAGCTTCAATTTGTCTGCGTATTTCATCTGCATTAATGCTTTCACCGCTTTCTAATCTTTCGATGGTGGAATCTAGAACTTCCGCTGGGGCTGTTTCTACCAATTCGTAGAGTATCTTTGCTGGTAAAGCCATATTCTGCATCGGTACATTATGAAATTTTTCGGCTACTGCAATATAGCGCTGCATGGAACGACGCGAATATCCAAACTCTGCTTCTGCCCATGTCATGAATTTCTTTTCTGGTAACCGCCGTCTTGCCTCAATCAGTAAATTGCCAATTTCAATAATGGATTCAGCCACTGATTTATTTAGCGAACGAAGACGATAAGTGATGCTGATGATGTGTTCCCTGTCTTGCACAGGAATGGAATTGAAATCGAATACCACAAGAGCTGAGTTATTTTCAGTGCTGACGACTGCTTCTTTCATACAACCTCCTTTTGAATATGCCTTAGTGCATTTTGCAAAAAAATAAGTGCATGAAGCGGATGAATGATGCAAAAAAAAGCGCATCAATCAAAAACTCAAGCTTCATCATAGCCATTATTTTTTTTTGTCAAGGGAGGTAAAAATTCTGGTTGTCGAGCTAAAAACCGATTGGCTGGAAAAAAGAATTTCGGGAAAGTAATGCTGGATTGTACTGATAACAAGCCTAAAACGTGTACACGTCACCATATAATAAAATCAACAGGTTATCAAAAATTCGTAAAATGGGCACCGTGCCCATTTTTCTATGATAATTGTAACTTATTGATATTATTTGTTTATGAAAAATCAGGTATGTACACGTATCAAGTAATGCTGAATTAAAACGTATTAAATATACAGCGTTTTTCAAAATCATTAATTGTTTTAATGTAACCAGAATATTCGACATGAATATCCTATCCTTTTTTAATAAAAAACAGGGGTCAATAATTGTCCATGAAGGGAATAAGCCTGGTGTGTCACCTGTTTTGACTGGGCTGCCTGGTTCGATGCCTCATGATATCCGGTGCGCCCTCGATGAAAAAATAAAAGTTTTGCTGGACACATTAATTGTCGATCGGCCGCTGATTATTGATCCTGTAAACCTGCTTCTGAAGTGGGTTTCCTATGCCCCACGGTATCAGGACGATGCCAAATACGGCCTTGCCCTGCAATCTGTTGATACAGCCATAGTCGCTTCTAAAATTGCTGATGGAACATTATTCACTGGGCTTGAGTCCTCTGAAAAGAGAAGAGTGTTAGAACCCCGTTATCGGTATGCGGCATTTATTGCGGGACTTTTTTCAAACCTGCCCTCCCTGGCCAGTGCCCAGGTCATGAGCGAAGACAAGATATGGTCGCCCATGAATGAGCCTTTGCATGACTTTGTATTACGTAATGGAGATTTTCATCTTGTCTGGTCTGGGGTAACGCGAGAATCGGCGCTATGGATTGTATCGAGACACATTCCCGAACCGGTAATCAGTTATTTAAATGAGGCCAATCCATCGATCCTGTTTGAAATGCTGGCTGCCATTGCCCCCGAAAAACCATTATCCCGCCTTCAACAGGTTGTTTCTACTTCTATGGAACGTGTCATCAGCCAGTATAAATCCCAATCAACCATACCTGTGGACAAACCTGTTGCTCAACAAATTAATCTGGAAAATGTCTCGGCAAAAACAAAAGAAACTCCAACTGTAAAAGCTGAGCTCATTACTACTCCACACCCAGATAAAAAGGAACAATCCCAATCCGGATTGAAAGCCGAAGATTTATATAAATCAATGGGGGAAGCCACGGCTGCACTATTTCAATCCATTGCCGAGGATACTGAAAGAAAACCGGAAGTGGCTGAACAAATCAAGCCTTCAGAATCTGGCATTGCAATACCTCTGGCCTTGATTGCAGGGTATGGGGTAGTCAAGGCAGTGGTGCTGGATGGATTAAAACGATCGGGAATCATGATAGAGCAAACCAGAACACACATCATCATCAGTCATGAAGCATCATCAGTGATTTTCAGGAAATCCAAATAATGGCCCTTTCCAAATATGCCAACATCTGGCGCATACCGTACGAAGGCTATGCCGCCCTGGCCTGGCTAGCCGCCAGTGGGCTGACTCTTGTTTTTTATGGAATAGATGATTATACGGCCATGATTATTGCGTTGATTGCTGCAATTGCTGGCATCAGGCGTTTTTTTCAGGCCAAGCGGTTAATTGAACAAAGAGTCTCTCTCTCTGGAAATGCTGGCATTATAACCATGACTCGTCAGGAACTTTTAAATATATCTTCTTTGGATCCGGATGGAATGTTTTTGGGATTGGGATGGAAGTGGCAACCAAGACATGCACGTTTATGCAGGGAACTGTTCGCAAAAAATGATGATGAAATGCCAACTGTTCCCAAATGGATGCTAAAAATATTCGGTCATACCAGAGCTCCTGAAGAGACAATCGGGAACCCCAGAATTCATGGACTGGAAACACGTGATACCAATATTTATGCCATGCTGGAGGCACTAGCTGGCCATACCTTGATTGTTGGCACAACAGGTAGTGGGAAAACCCGTCTTTATGAAGTCCTGGTTACTCAAGCCATTGCCGCTAACGCAGTGGTTATTTTCATCGATCCAAAAGGCGATCGGGATCTCGAACTACGGATGCGTGATGAATGCAAAAAATCTGGCCGTGATTTTCTGTTTTTCCATCCTGCATTTCCAAGCAAAAGCATCCGTTTCAATCCTTTGAAAAACTGGCACAGTCCAAGTGAAATTGCTTCCCGCATTGCCCAGCTTCTTGGTAATGGTGATAACGATAACTTTGTGCAGTTTGCTCACCTGACTATTGATCGGGTTATTAATGGTCTACTTGCCATAGGTGAACGGCCCAGCCTGAGAAAAATCATGGAGTATGTCCAAATCGGGGTTGATCCGTTGCTGGATAAACTGCTTGATCAATATTTGTTTGAAATATTTGGGTCAGGATGGGAAGGAAAGCTAACCGGATATCTGCAGGACAAGAAAGCAGGTAATGTCAGTCGTACTGACGCCAAGATTGCACTTTATACCGCTGAAGTAAGAGGGGCAAATCCCAATGATGTCATGGATGGGCTGGTTAGTATCTATCACCACAGCAAAGAGCATTACAACAAGATGATCCTGGCTCTACTCCCTTTGCTGCAGCAACTTACCAGTGGAGAAATTGGGGAAATGCTCTCACCCGAGCATGAAAACATGGATGATCCACGACCCATCTTTGATTCAGAAAAAATCATCAAAGGGGGAAAGGTTTTTTACATGGCAACCAATTCATTGTCAAACAAACAGGTTGCAACCGCCATTACTTCCATTGCCCTTGCTGACTTTGCTGCTGTCGCTGGATCCATTTACAACTTTGAGGATGCCAAACAAGACATCTATTTGATGGTGGATGAAGCAGGTGAGGGGATTAATGATCAGTTTACACAAATCCTGAATAAAGGTCGTGGGGCAGGGTACAAGACTTTTTTTGCTACTCAGACACTATCTGATCTGGAAGTGCGCCTGGGTAGCAAACAAAAGGCCAATCAAACTATCGGCAATGCCAATAACATGATTTCTTTGCGCCTGCAGGACACCGACACGGCAAAATATATTGCGGATAAATTTGGAGAAACGACCGTTCGCAGTATTAGTGTATCGCAATCGAATCGTGCCGAATCCGAAGCCAACATGATGGAATTTGGTGGCACGGTAACGAGAGCCATGAAAGAGGAACAGACTGAACTTATGCCCATGAATGTTTTAAAGCGGTTGCCAAACCTGCAGTTTGTTGCCCTGGTCGCTGGTGGAAATCTATACAAGGGCCGTATCCCAATTATAACCAACTAATGCTACAGGAAATACATGATGGAAATTGATGCTTACCACGAATTAAATAAGGCCATTAAAGCTTCCGGAAGAAAAAAGGAGGCATCGGTGTGGTTCTCTTCATGGCCGAATATCCGGGAATTGGCTATGCGTTTAACGGAATACATCCCAATGTGCGTGCCTGACGTTGAAACAGGCAGGCCTCTGCTTGTCCGTTGTATTGAGGAAGCGTTTGATGCAATCAACATGGATTGGTTAAACCCGGAAAATGAAAAAAAATTCATATCAGGTTTAATGAAACCCACGCCGTCCATACTTAACCTGCGCATCGGGATAACCCATAATGGTTGTTTTACTCCATGGAATCCGGCTATTGAATCACTGATGAAATTCATCAACAGCCAACC
Source organism: Pseudomonadota bacterium (assembly GCA_028873515.1). GTDB lineage: Bacteria > Pseudomonadota > Gammaproteobacteria > Burkholderiales > REEB80 > REEB80. The sequence continues at coordinate 51,769 of JAGWIG010000009.1, forward strand.
CGGAGATCTCACCATTATTGAAGAACCATTTTTCGATATGCCACCTTATGAAGTAAGGATGATTCTGGCATCCAGAATCATGGACATGATTGATATCAACAGAATTGGAATTAAAAATGTCATTTGCGAACAGGATATTTGAAAGGCAGAAGCTGGTAAGCAAACAGGATCTGGATGATGTCATTCAATGCATTAGAGAAAAGAAAGAAGCCAGGGTGCCTGAATGGGCCAGGTCTGATAAGTTTTCAGCCGTTAAATTTGCGCTGTTATACGCCTCCTTGAAGCGGCCAGTCATATCTATCGGATGTCTGGCTGCAACGGGTTATATTTTCTGCGCGACTATCATACAGGCACTGTCCTATTTCATGAGGTGATTTTTTTATGGCCAGTCCCACCCGTTCAAAGTTTACCAGCCATTTACTACTGTGGATTATATTGTCATTTGCAGTTGAGGCCATGGTCATGCCAGCATTGATTAGCCCCGTCAAAGAAATGGCACTTATAAACACTGAAATGAAAATAAACAAGGCGTTTATGGGGAGAGGGCAGGGCACGATTACAAATCGGGCAACATGGGCTTTCAAAGGTTTGTTCGTCAACAACGGTATCATGGCGAAATCGGCGCATTTCTTCCAACCGTCTGAAAGTTCTGACGTGCTTGGATTGGGTCGAATCTATAAAGGGATCTCAGCCAAATGGATTGATAATTTCTGGATGTCTGTTTATCTTTTTTTGTATCGCTTTTTTCTCATGATTTACTGGATTATTCCAGCATCACTGTTTATAGGTGCTGCTGCCGTAGATGGGTTTACCATCTGGCAAATCAAGAAAACTGAATTCGGTGTCTCCAATCCGATTGCATTCAAGATTGCATCGATGTCTATAGCCCACATTACAGGGTTCATGGTCTTTTTGGGATTTGTCCCTTTGCCCATGCCTCCATTTATCTGGCCTTTCTTTACAGCAATGATTGCTTCAAGCGTATGGATAACTGCAGCCAACTTCCAGAGCGGGTTGAGTAGCCCTGGTATCTAAGACTTATTCGTTCTGTTCGCCCCTTTTCCATGTATTGGAGATATTCGGGAACGATTCCATTTTGCGTACCATGGTTTACGCAAGCCAATCCAATTTGCTGAAACGATAGCCTATCAAGCCTGAAAACTGGCTGTATTACGTCATCATTCAAACTTAATCCATAAAGTCGTCTTCCCATAATTTTGGGCATGAACGGCCTTGATATACCTGATGATTCGACCCACGCCGTATTTCTGGATCTGGTCAAAAATATTGTTCCCTATATGGCAGACAAATCTGTCAGTGAAATCATGGTGAACAGGCCTAATGATGTATGGATTAAACAAAACGGAAGCCTGGTTAAAGTGGATTGCGACCTTGATGGAATCAGCATTAGAAGCGCCATGCAGGCTTTGGCTCGAATTGAGCAGAAGGAAATTCAGGAAAATACCGAAGCGGCCATCCTGGATTGCCATATCGGTCCATTCCGGATTGCCTGTGTAATGAGTCCTACCGCCGTAGATGGGCACGCAATGTGTATCAGGAAGCACTCAAGTTCAAATATGACGCTTGATGATTACAGGGAAAACGGTTTTTTTAATCCACCAGAGACGAATGATAGCGTAAGCAATGGCAGCCTTGAGCTGTGGGATATTTTAAGGAATGCGGTAAAAAACAAAAAAAACATACTGGTAGCTGGAGGTACTGATACAGGTAAAACCACCATGCTTAACGCCTTAATTGCCGAAATACCGGGTTCTGACCGGGTGATTTCGATAGAGGACACGATTGAATTGAATGTACGGGTTCAAAACAAGGTTCGCCTTCTCTCCAATGCACAGGCCGGCATCCATATGCGGGATTTGTTAAGGCTTTCTTTGAGAATGAGACCGGATCGGATTGTAGTCGGAGAAGTTCGAGGTGAAGAAGCCTACGATTTGCTTCAGGTTTTTAACAGTGGACATGATGGCGGGTTTGCCACCATTCATGCGTCAAATGGAAAAAAAGCATTGATGCGTCTCGAATCGCTTGTCATGCAATCCGAAGCCGCAAAAATGGGTTATGAAGCGATCAAGCTGATGGTGGCTTCCACCATCAATTACGTTGTTTTTCTGAAATCTTCGGGTGGGAAACGCTACCTGTCGGAACTATTGGAAATCACTGATTTTGATGATGGAAAATACGTTATGAATAATCTGGTTAGGAGATAAAAAATGAACTTTAAACGTACCCTGTTCAGCTTGTCGCTACTGTTGTTTTCAAGCTCCGTATTTGCCGTAGGGATGCCATGGGACGGACTGTTATGTGCAATTGTAACGGATTTACGAAGCACGGTTGCTGCCGCTGTGGCTGTTGTCGCAATAGTCATTGCTGGATTATCTTTCGCGCATTCTGATGCAGACTGGTTCAAGCTTTTAATGGCCGTCATCATGGGAATTGGTATTGCTGCGGGGTCAGTGGTTCTTGTATCCATGATGGGTCTGACCTTTACCTGCTGATGGAATCATTATGCGAAAAAACCCGTTTTACCGCTCCTTGAATTTGGTTGAAACCGCGGGTGGTGCAGAAAAATCATTGGCTGTCCTGAATTTCACCCTGGGGTTGGCTTTTGTGTATGCCACCAAAATACTTTGGCTTCCCATCCCTTTTGCGTTCATGCATATATTTTTACGGTGGTTAACCAAAAAAGATCCATTTATCCGGAAAAGCTATATCAAGTACAACCGCATGTCAGACAGGCTGGATCCGTGGCCTAGCCAGAACATGAAAAAAGCTTGGCGGCCAGAAGGATTTTGCAGGGGAATTATGTGGTAAACGCAATCAGGATCAAGAAATCACTGGATAAGGATACGCACCCATCATTGAGTGTGGTTCCCTATCTCTGCATGGTTCGCCCGGGAATTATCCTGAACAAGGATGGTTCCCTCATGGCATGCTTCCAGTTTGACGGACAAGATATTGACAGTATCGGGGAAAACGATCTCGACAGTATATGTGACACGGTTGAGCACTCGCTGAAACTGCTCAATGAAAGATTTACCTTGTGGTGGACGGTTCGAAGAAGAAAAAGCGCTTCCTATCCTGCTGCTGATTTTGGTGATAATGATATAGCAAAGCTGATTGATGACACTCACCAGAAAAACTTTAAACAAGGTTCTCTCTACGAAAACACGCATTACCTGACAATACTGTTTACCCAGTTTTCGGGGATGGATGGATTTTTTGAACGCCTGTCCATGCATATGCGAAAAGAAAAGACGAGTGTTATAGGCGCTTTCGCCTCGTCCATACAGGAATCCATTTTCTTGCGTAACCGGTTCCAGTTTGAAGCCAATCAACTGGATGAGGCCATTACCCAGTTCGAAAATATCATTACCGAATTTTATGCAACCTTGTCTACAGCAAAGTTCAAAAGGCTTGAACTCCAGGACATGCTGGGATTTCTGAATGCCTGTGTCAATCCGGCTGTGCAGAAACCCCGCCCCGTTGCCATCCCCAGGACTTCCATGCTTGACGCCTACCTTCATGACACGACAATCACGATAGGCAGGGAAGCGATGGTTTTTCAGTCTGACAAGGATTATTTTGTTTCTGCTCTTTCCATCAAGGATTATCCAGATATGTCCCGGGCCGGGATACTGGATTCATTGCTTGCAATCGACGGAGAAATAACCGTTTCTATTGTTTATAAAATTCTTGAACAGGATAAAGCAAGGCATTTTATTGAAAAAAAGAGAAAACACTTTCTTTTTACTCAAAAATCCCTGATTCAATATGTCAAGGATTCCTTGTTTAAAACCAATTCTGCGCCTGATCCAGGTAAAGCTTCCATGGCCAAGGAAGCCTCGATAGCATTGGGCAACATCACGGAAGTCAATGCGCATTACGGTTATTTCAATTTTACTTTGTTGTGTGGGGGTGATTCCATTGATGAAGTTGAAAATACAATACGCCTTGCTACTGCAGCCATCAATCATCTTGGCTTTATTTCTGTCCGCGAGCGCATAGGCTTGCAGTCAGCCTATCAGGCTACCATTCCAGGCCAATGGGGCGGTGTGTTCAGGTGGCATCTTGTTTCATCAGCCAATATGGCGGATATGGCGCCAATCAGAACCCTGGATCCCGGGGAAAAAATCAACCGGTATCTTACGGAACAGCTTGGTTCGGAACAGCATGCCACTTCCATTTTCCATACGCTGTTCAATACACCCTATAGCTTTAATTTTCATAATGGGGATATTGGGCATTTTCTGGTAATTGGGCCAACCGGTTCCGGCAAAAGTATATTTATCAATTTTCTTATTGCCCAATACCAGAAATACAACCCCATTACTATTGTCTTTGACAAGGATCGAACCTGTCGTATACCGATCCTGCTGCAGAATGGAAATTACGTCGATATTGATGGTGGAGATATTAAACTTAACCCTGTTCGGCTGATTGAGGATAAAAAGCATTGGGCATTTTTAGCCAGGTGGATTGAAATGTTGCTGACCTATCGGGGGTACAGCCTAAGTTCCGGGGATGATAAGCAGATTCAGCATGCCATAGAAGGGGTCAGCCGAATGAATCCTGATCTGTGGCGTCTTAGCAGTATCCGTACCCAGCTTTCAGGCGCATTGGGTAATGAACTCGATGCATGGGTAGGCAAGGGGCAGTTTTCCCATATATTTGACAATAAGGAGGATGGTTTCAGTCTGGGCTTATTCAATGGAATGGAAATGGGCGGCTTGATGCTGCGGTTTCCAAAAGCTGCCGGAGCTTTTATGGAGTATGCCTTTTACAGGATTGATCAGGTTGTTGGAAAAGGCCGTCCGGCTTTCATCTATGTGGAAGAAGCCTGGTTTATGCTTGGCGACCCCGTTTTTGCAAGGCGGCTGGATGACTGGTTAAGGACCTTGCGCAAGAAAAATGCCGTGATTGGCATGGCTACCCAGTCCCTTGCTGAAATTGAAAATTCGGATATCTTTTCATCGGTCATTGATAGCATTCCAAACAAGATCTATCTGCCCAATCGTGAAGCCTTTGCGCATCGCGTCGCATATAAGGAAAAATTTTCCTTAACGGATGATCAAATCAAGAGAATCGTCAGCGCCGAGCCAAAGCGTCATTATTATCTGGTCAATTCATCACTTCGGCGCATGCTGGATGTCCCTATGAGCAAGGAGATCCTTGCCTGTTTGCGCTCGGATGTCAAAGCCCAGAATGTTTTTGATCAATATTACCAGAACAAGGATTCTAATCCGAACTGGAAGTTTGATTACCTAAAGGAGATTGCCCGTGAATAAACTGGTTAAACATGGCGTTGGAATCATCCTGTCTATCTATGCAGGTCTGGCTATTGCTGGTGGGGGTCCTTCAGCGGCAGGTAGCAGCCTGGTTTTTGATCCGACCAATTACATCAAAAATACCCTTACCGCACAAACCGCAGTCCAGGAAGAACAGCAACTGGTGCAGCAATATATAACGCAGCTTCAGCAACTGGCATTACAGAAAGCCAATTCGATCGGGTTATCGCAACAGCAGCTAAATGTTTCCCAAACAGCGTTGCAAAACCAGATCGTTCAATACAGTGACTATAACAATTCGCTCAAAAACCTGTATGGAAGCCTGGGCGGAGCAAACCAGTACATGAATAATGTCCAGTCCATGGTCAGCGCATCCAACCTGTCCGAACAGGATTGGTATGATCGGGAACAGTCTCTGGCTTCTCAAGGCAATGCCCAGGCTACAGTCCTGTTTAACCAGGGCCAGTCAGTGATTGGCCAGGTTAATGATGATATGGCGGTTCGTGCCCAGTTGCAGTCCAGCCTGCAAGGCTCGCCTGGACTCAATAAGACCATGAGTACCACCACGCAATACCTGGATCTGGTGTCAGAGCAGAATGCCCAGGCTTTGCAGATCATGGCAGCAAGAGAACAAAACGATGCGGTGAAACAGTCTATCCAGGATTCAAGAGAGAAAGCGGAATCCAGTGCCTATAACCAGCAGATTCAAAAAATGAATCAGGAAAACCAGCAGTACAACAATGCCATTCAGAGCAATACCAAGCCATATACTTTTTAAGGGTTAACCATGCGGTATTTTCTTCCTGTTTTAATCCTGATCATCCTGGGCATGATGCCCATCAGCCAGGCCATGGCAAACGGATACCCGGATCCATCCCAGATTGCTGGCAATCCAGCCCCAGCCGCGTCCTCATCTTCTACAACCACACAGGGTCAGAATCCGCAGCTTGAGGCCAATACGGTGATCAAAGAACTGGACAAGCTGGAAACCAATAGTGTGTTTACGCAAGCTTACGCGCTTGCGGCGAAAATGATGCCTACCGCGACTAAAATGCTGGGATTGCTTTCCGTGCTGATTATAACTCTGGCCGGAATAAGATTTGCCTTTACGGACAATCCAAACATCATCTTTGGAGAATTGATCAGTAACATCCTTCAAATCGGTCTGTTCTCATTTCTACTTTTTAACTACCCCTTATTCATAGAGAACCTGAACTGGCTGTTTGAAACGTTACGAACCGTAGTCAATGCAAATTTTGAGGTGGCATGGCAAGCCATTGTTGGTACTTCAGTAACCGCGTTTAATGAAGCGATGAGCTTACATTTTCCATCCATCTGGATGCATCCGTCGCTGTGGTTTAACATGGCCATGACAGCCAGTATTTCCTTGCTGTCTTCCCTGGCCATGCTATTTACGGGGCTGCTCTTTGTGCTCTACTGGTTTTTAAGTGATGCGCTTGCGGCTATCGCCATTGCCCTGGGACCTATATTTGTCTCAGTGGGCGTATGGGATGTCACCAAAGGCTTTTTTGAATCCTGGCTGGGTTTTTTTGTAAGCGCATTGGGGTACAAGCTCATTGCTGGCGTCATGATTAGCCTGATGAGCCAGACCATCCTTAGTTCATTTACAGCAGATGCAGGCCACGCATCACCTGGAACAGCAGTGGGATCCCTGATCATGTCTGTGGCGTTTTCATATGTATTCATGCAGACGCCGAAAATCGCCTCAGCTTTATTTGGCGGGATAGCAGTCGGGGAATTCAAGATACCCAAAATGCCGGGTCCTAAAACACCTCCACCAGCCTAAAACGTGTACACGTCATGGCTTAATAAAATCAGCATGTTATAAAAATAACCGGAAATGGGCACGGTGCCCATTTTCTATAAATCACGTAACTCATTGAAAACAATAATGCCAGTTTTGTACACGTATTGATATTAGCTGCCTCTTTCATCTTAGATTATTCCGGACTTGTACCAACAATTTATTTGGTTCAAGTCTGAAAACTAGTTAAAAAATTTGACTATTCAAAAAATTTAGTGGCATGGATACCCCCAAAATAACTGGGACACATCAATCTGGAGTAGGTTTGCCGTGAAGTTTCCAGGAATAAAGCACAAAGATAATTTATCTCCGATCCCACATGAGAATATTGGAGAAGGTAAAAAAGAATGGTTTGAAGCTTTTGGTGCGCCTACTGTCAATGCAAACAGATGGTTCTTGATTTCCATGGCTCTTGCAGTCTGTCTTGTCGCCTTGTCTATTGCCTTTGCCCACCTGTTCCCCCTTAAAACCGTGGTTCCCTATATTGTGAGTGTGGATCAAAGTGGGTATGTTTCAGCCGATTCGGCTACAGCACAACATTACGTGCCAGGAGAAGCTGAAAAACGTTACTTCCTTGCAAAATGGGTCAGGGATTTATATACGATAGACAATACCCTGACCGTGCAGTACCTCAAGGATGACTATTCTGTAACGATGGATAAGGCCATCCCTGAATTCAAGGATTTCATGCACCAGGACAATCCTCTCCAGCAATTATCGGATAATCCGCAAACCATCCGAACCGTCACCATTAATTCTGTTTCTTTTGTCTCAAGCAGTACGGCCTTAATCAGGTTTGTCACTGAAAAACGGAACGCCGACGGTTCACTGTCCAATCGCACAATGCGACTTGCAGCCATAGATTTCAAGATTATTCCCCCTACCACGGCACAGGAAATCCTTACCAATCCGATTGGTCTTTTTATCGATAACTTCGACATTACCGACGATACCAATTCAACAGGAGATTAGTCAGCATGAAATACGTACAATCCATCATACTTGTGTTGACCATGCTGCTTGGCATGTCTGGAATAGCCTTTGCCGATGCACAGGCTTACCCTATGCCGACTGACAACCATCTGGTCGAATTCCAGTATGATCCTGATCAAACCTATACCATCCTGGCCATACCCGATGCGGTAACCGATATCCAGATCGGAAAAGATGAAACCTTGATTGGCCCTCCGGCCATCGGGGATTCCATTGAATGGAAAGTTGCCGTCCTTGGGCGTCATATATTTATCAAGCCGGTTCGAAACAACCTGTTTACCAGCATGACCATTGTCACCAATAAACGGGCATACCAGCTTACCCTGCGATCCAGTCCGACAGGAGGTAAATGGTACCAGCATGTAAGCTGGCAGTATCCCGATATCATCATCTCAAATCTCAAGATTGCTCAGGCAAATATTGAAAAATCCAAACAGGAAAAGCAACGTCTTTCCAGTATCAATGTATCCGCAGTACCTGACTATACCAATCTGAATTTTGATTACAGCGTGAGTGGTGATGATGACCTGAAACCCACCACGGTTTTCGATGACGGTAAATTCACCTATATCCGCCTTAAGCAGAGCATGCAGGAAATGCCAGCCCTGTTTATAGATGAGAACGGTAAAAGCGAACTGGTGAACTATAACGTGCATGGTGAATATCTTGTCGTCCAACGAACGGCTGCTAGATTTGTTCTGAAATTAGGCAAGCAGGAAGTGCATTTAACGAACAACAAATTAAACAAAAGATTCTTTCATTCGTTCTGGTAAGCACGGGATAAAAACAATGAAAATGAATATCAATCAATCGCCTGGGCCAGACGAACAAAGCCTGAAAGGCAAGCCAAGGCGTAATATCCATCGAATATTGGCGGTGCTGATCTCCACAGTTCTGGTTACAGCCATCTTTTATGGCGCATATAAACACCGGCATGAAGTTAAAGCAGAAAAACTGAAATCGGATCAACTAACCAACACCCAGATTCAAACGCCTACACAATCTGAAATTGAGCGCCTTATCAAGACCGATGTTGCCAATGCAGAAAAGGACAAGCAAAAAGTCAAGCCTATTGAACCTAAGCAGGGTCCAAATGGCATTCCACCAGAATTAAAGAAAATTATCGAAAAGGGCAGAATAGAAAACAATGAACCGATAACAGGAAACGACAGCCCGAATCCTTCTGCTTCCAGCAAAATTCCGGCAGCGGTAGCACAGCGTCAGGAAGCGGCTGCAGCATCTTCCATTTTAATTCAGTATCAGCCACAGAATGACTACGAGAACTCTACAAGTCCAGGCGCTGCTTCGAATGCACCCCCTCAGCCTGTTGTCCCGGCCAGTCCTGCCAGTGATCAGAACATCACGCCTAAAGACCTGGCCCAGGCCTTGAATTCGGGTCGGCCACAAGGACCGGAAACAGTCAATGACCATAACAACCAGTGGCTAACATCGCAGTCAGATTCTTCCCAGACCGGGGTGATTAAGATTGTAAAGAACCAGTCACAGTATGTCATTAATCAGGGAACCATTATTCCTGCCGTGCTGGTAACCAGACTGGATAGTGACTTACCGGGTATGGTTGTTGCACGGGTCACCACGGATGTTTATGACACCATTAATGAGCATTATCTTCTGATCCCAAAAGGGTCCAGATTGATAGGACAATATGACAGCAATATCAGCACAGGACAGGAACGACTTCTTATTGCCTTCAACCGGATTATTCTTCCAAACGGAAATTCTGCCTATCTCGGCGGCATGCAGGGCGCAAGTGATACCGGGGAATCCGGATTCAGCGATCAGGTTAACAACCATTTCTGGAAAATCTTTGGCTCATCTTTTCTGATTGCGGGACTGACGCAATGGGCTCAGGGAAACAATGCCACAACCCTGAACATGTACGGGGTGCCTCTTGGAGCCATGATGGGGAATGCAGCAGGTCAGGCCATGCTCAGCACGTCCAATGCCATTCTTGCCAAAAACCAGAATATCCAGCCAACACTGATTATACGGCAAGGCTATCGCTTTAATGTCATGGTAGCCAGGGATATGCAGATGATGCCATATCAAGGGGCAGGCAATTGAGATCTGCCCTTTTCGCAGCCCTTTTTTACATGCTGGCCCTACCTATGATGGCCTATGCAGGGCAGCAGGGCTGTAACCAGCCGGTAAGAAGCAATTCTGTCCAGAAAATACTCGATGGCAAAGCCATTCCTGCATCCATCCAGTATTACTGGTACATGGATGAGGCGAGAGCAGAACATATTGGTTTTTGGGCTTGCCAGCCGATTACAGATATCTTTTCCCAGGTGGCTACACTGTCAGGCGTTCCTAAAATTGTCCTGACGGCCATTTCCATGAATGAATCTTCCAGAAATGGAATTCCATGGCCATGGACATTAAATATCAAGGGCAGGGCGTTTTATTTTCAGACACGTGAAGATGCCTATGCAGCAATCAAAGCCCTTCTGGCCCATCACATCGATATGTTTGATGTCGGCATCATGCAGGTGAACTGGAAATATAACGGATGGCGATTCAAGAATGCATGGGAAGCCTTGCAACCTTCCATAAATATCGCCATTGCCGCCAACATCCTGAATGAAAACCACCAGAAAACAGGAGACTGGGCCAAAGCGGTGGCGTTATATCACAGCGCAAATCCAGGCATGGACCATCAGTACCTTCAGGATTTCGTTACGCATATGCGTCTCGTTGTGGCTGAAAGGTAATCAATATATTGAACTATTCAGAAATGTTTAATGTGGGCCTTAACCCATAATGTTCTTGAAAGGGAACTTCATGATTACAGGATTCAATAAGACCATTCTTGCGCTGGCCGTCAGCCTGGTATGCACTTCTGCCTACGCTGGAGATTATGGCGGTTTTGATTTCAATTACGATGTTGAGGGTGCATCCCGTCCGCAAATTGTTTTTGATGATGGAAGCCATGTCTTTTTTCAGGTTGGCAAAGCCCATCCAGATATTTCATGTCTGGATGGAGGCATTACTCCTTTACATACCGAAGTGGTTGGTCCTTATATACAAGTCAACAAGCTGTGTGAAGGATATCTGGTTTCAGGTGACGGGCTGATGTCTACCGTTCAATATACAGGAGTACATGTTCGCTGGAAAAACCCGCCACAAACACCTGCTGCACCCGTTTCCACGCGGTTGTTGAAGCCCGCTACCCCCCAGCCGCTCAACCAGTTTGTTCCACTTCGTCATATCAGCGATTCTGGAATGGCGCCACCTTTACCAGTTAGCCACTTTGAATTCACTCATGCCATGCTGTTAATGGCCCTGAATGCGATCATTCCATCTTCAATGGATGCTGAAATAGATAAAAACATCAATGTGGTGGATACCAAAATTACGTTGCGACGCACTGGAAAATGGACGGATGTGCTTGAATATCTCATGCTCAAGACGGGTATGTATGCACGGATTGACTGGACTACCCGGAAAGTCTATATCGCCCGATCCTATCGAACAACCCTAGAGGCAGACACTCCAGCGACTCCATTTTTCAAAACAAAAAATCCACAGGTTCTATCGGCTTCGATTCATGTTACGCCCAAGACTCGTAAGCTGATCGTCATGTCCAGACCTTCCATGCCGCTTTCGGTATCCCGGAAACCTGTCGTTCACGCTGATCATCAATTAAGGGTGAATCACCAGCCTTTTAGCCGGGTTGTGCAGAAGGCACAGCAACCCATACAGCCTGTTGTTGCCGTCCAGGCCCGGCTACCTGTCCTGATTCATCCGGTTGTAAAACCAAAGCCTCCTGTCATTTCTGCAAAACCTGAAATGATAGAAATGAAAGATGGAGACATGCTGTCAGACATTATTCGTAAGTATGTCAGCAGCTATGGGTATTCGAATGTGTTGTGGCAGGCAAGCTATGACATCCGGATTGTTCATGATCTAAACATCCAGAAACCTGCATCCATGGACAGCGGTCTGGAGCTTTTCCTTAAACCCGCTGGGCTCAAAGCCACAGTGTATGGAGATGGCAAAACGATTGTCATCAACGATATCGGGAGCGAATCGTGAAAACAAAACCCATTTTTCTCGCCTGTGTACTGGTCTTTGCGCTGGAAGGCTGCGCATCCATGCCTGACGCACATCGGCAAGTATCTCTGGCTGTAGCGCAAACGGTAAAACAGATCAATAACAGCCAGCAGTCTGTGGTTAATCAGGCGGGACCTTACCTGCAATATGAGCGTGTTCCCATTGTCAATGACGGAATAACTGCAGAATTGGCAGGGGCCAATTTCATTGATGCCATCAACGCTATTGCAAAAAAAGAAAACTATAGTGTCATGGTCATGGATGATGTCAATCGTGCGCAAACAGTTAACCTCGTACTGCACAATCAACGACCGGAAGAAGCCATACGCAATATCGCCTTTGCGGCGGGTTATGTCGCCGTGTTCAACCCACTTAATCGAACGATCGATATTGCCAAAACAGCAACCTATACTTTTCGGGTGCCCAACAGTGTCATGGAAAACCTCGCTACAAGCATGACAGTAGGGGGCAGCCCTGTTGCAGGCAGCTCATCGGGTAGCGGATCTTCAGGTGCAGGCGGAATGCCCAGTGTTTCAACCTCCATGGCAGGTTCTCCTGGGAGTCCTGGGGGAAGCAATAGTAGCGGAGCCATCGATTCAAACTTCATGGTAAGCGGCCATTATTCCAATAACATGCTTGCTATCAAAACCATGATCCAGAATATTGCAGGGCAGAATGCCAGGGTGAATGTTGTGCCTGAACTGGGCATGATCACCGTTGACTCGAACGCCCAGGCATTAAGACGGGTCGATGAGTTCCTGACCGAATTTTCAAAGGAGAGTCTTGAGCGTGTCCAGATTGAAGCGGCTATAGTTGAAGTCAGCCTGAACAAGACCACTCAGTACGGGATAGACTGGAAGCATATCCTGGGTGATGCAACTTTTTCGCTTGCCACAGCCTCGACAGTCGCCAATCCGGCAGGGGCTTACACGCTGACTTCTGCTTCAACCACATCCATCATCAATGCGCTTAGACAGGAAGGCACGGTCAAGATTGTTTCCCAGCCTCGCCTGATGACGTTAAACCATATTCCTGCAGTCCTGTTTGATGGTACCCAGGTTCCCTATGTCGCCAATGTCGAATCAACAATAGGCGGCACCAGTGGATTAAGCCAGCAAAGCGGCTCCGTATCCTTCGCAACGGATGGGCTATCCTTGTCCCTGCGCCCTGACATTCTAAACAAGAAGGAAGTGCAGATATCCATCGTTCCGGTTCTTTCCACCATCAACTCCATGCAGACATTGAATATTGGAAACAATACAACCCTGACTGCACCTAACCAGTCGATCAAGCAGTCGTTTGTCATGGCCTTGGGAGAGTCTGGAAAAACCATTATCTTCGCCGGCTCCCGATCCAGCAATACAAGCCATAACAGAACCGGATTGCCAGGGGTCACGGATATTCCATTCTTTGGATCCGTCTTGTCCGGAATCAGTGATAACAGCACCAATAGCGAGCTGGTGATTCTTGTGCATACCGATATTATTCCAGCGCCACATTATGATCCATTGGTCATGGAAACGATCTAAAAGGGTAACACTTAATCATGACAAGGAAAAAACAGGTAAAGATTAATTTCTCGCCAAAACGGGTTCTGGACAGGGTTCGTTCTGCAGTGAGACCCGGTTTTCGTGGGCGAAATAAGAGATCAGAAAATAAGGCAGAGATACTCTGTATAGAAACAAATGATCGCCAGATGTTTTTTAGCCTTGATGAAAAAGGAATCAAGCCTTGCGTTGAAGCCATAGAACAAAAACAGGCGACTATTTTCACCAAGGAAGAATACCGTATTGTCCATAAGAGACGATTGAATGCCCGCAAGGCAAACAGCGTGGCCATACGGGAAGTGGAGCAATTGGTCAGGATTGTTTTATCAAAAGATAAAAGAACCGTTTTTGCCTTACCGCTCGACTGGATAAACAAAGCCAGCTTCGATGCTTCATCCGGTCTGAAGGTGCTGGATTACCTCATCGCCAAACATCATCCTCAAGATGGTTCAATTATTGGTTTTGCTCTTGAGAATGCAGAAATTGGACACCCACTTCTTATTCTATATGCAATGCATACAGTTGAAGAGGTCAGCAAGCCGCAGATTTCCGTATTTTCTGATGATCCCTCTTCGATTTTGGAACAGTTTGCATTAAAGAACGGAATTGACGCCAATCAATCCAATACCCTGATCCTGACAGCCCATGATCTGCTTCAGGCTATCAGGCATTGCAGTTATGCAACCTACCAAAAAGAAAATGATATCTTGGGGTTGCCCAAGTCAGTAGCCAAAAAACTTGTTTTTGTCTGTTCACTGGCATTTTGCATGGCCTCGATGACGTATGCGGGATCACTTTGGATCAGGCTTAAACTGTATAACCAGTCAACGACTATCAATAATCACCGTATTGTCACCCTGTCTAACCAGATTAATCAGGAAGTACAGTCCAACACGCTTGGATATGCCAAAGCGGTTTCCCTTGATGGCAGAAAAGAGCTTGACCGCGCTTTGTCCATATGGCGACCTGGAGCAACAGTCAAGGTTGATGCTCAATACAGGCAAAGTGTTTTTACCCTGACTTTCCCGGTAGTCATGAAAACCAGCAACAATGTGGTCACCCCTAATTCGATTATTCCATTCAGTATCCTTAAGCAGATCACTGAAATTACCCCCCCACATCAGTGCCATCTGGCCAAGTATCTTTATGCAGGAGACACAACAAATGCCTCAGCCGAGTTTGATTGCAAAAATGGCGTTGGTCCTATCGCTCGTTTTAGGGGGAATTAGCACTTTCGCTGCAATCAACCTTCACAAGTCACTGGATATTGCGAAGGGCGAAAAGAGTGAATCTGTTTCCAGTCTGGCTGCATTTATGCAGAACGGGCAATTTATCCGGAAAGCGACTTCAACTTTACCCATAGAGCCCGCGCAACCCATGATGCCTACTGTAACCAGGACGTTATCAGACCTACGTTTTATGGCGCTTGATGCAGGTATCGAGATCGCCAATTTCAGGATAGATGGAGCAAATTATTCTGGTGAAACCGTTATTAAATCGACAGAAAAACCTGTGTCTGGCTTATCCGGGATTGTCCATGTGCATGTGCGTTTTGAAGGGAAATTTGATTCATTGCAGGGGTTGGGGAAATTCATGGGTGGGCTTAAGAACATGCCCATTGCTGTGACCAGAATGAAATTCCATGCCCATCAATTTATCTTCTGGATTGATATATTCGGCAAACCCTCATCTGATTAACTGACTTACTTTAAATATGGATTCACCATGGCTCTCGATATTAATAGTTTTTTCAAGAATACAAAAAATCATCAGGATGGTCTTTCTGAAAAATCCATATCGGGGGTGACAAATGAACCCGAATCTGAAAAAGCAACGATCGGATTCATGTTCCAGAAAGCTGAGCAGCAAACCAATAAATCCATTGAGGTGCTCAAGAATATGGGTATCAAGGAAGCAAGAATCCGGGAAGCCCTTTCAAGGCACGTCAATACAAAAGAACCTCTTCCCGAGATTATGAGGGACTTCGGGTTTCTTTCTCCTGAAAAAGTAGCCCGGGCACTGGCTCATATCTACGATATGGACTATACCGCACCTGAAGTAATCAATCATATTGATATACAGGCCATGCAAAAATATGAGGTTCCCTTTTACAAAGGCGTTGTGCCTATTGCAGAAATTGATGGTTCCTTGGTGATTGGTGTATCCAGTCCTGAAAAAATCACTGATGCCAAAAATGAATGGTACAACTTCAAGCCAAAGGTAGTTATCGCATCAGAAAACACCATACAGACGATATTCAGACAGGTTTATTCAAAATCTGAACAAGGATGGGATCAAGCCTGCGATGCTTTTTCAATGGCCATGAAAAGACGGGCTAATGATGTTGATGCTGATCCAAACCTGTTGCGTAATGTTTTCACTACCCTGATACGCCATGCCTGCTATATCGGCGCCTCCGACATTCACATGTATCGAACAACATCCATGGGGGTTATTAACTTAAGACTCGATGGTGTAGGAACCTTGTTCAGATCCATTCCGGTTGATCTCACGGAACGACTTCTCCAAAAAATATCTACAGACTGCAATATCAGCATGGAACAGCTTATACTGAAGCCCCAGGAAGCTGTATATAACCTGGATGCTGCGGACACGCTACAATACCCTGACATTGCAAACCGCTATAATTTCAGGATCGAGCTGGCAGAAACTCCGAGAGGGAAGGCTGCCACCATCCGGATTCTTGATCGGCAGGCTTCAGCAACCGATATTGAAAAACTTCATTTTAATCGTTACACCCTGTCTTCCCTATTGCGGTATGTGAATACCAGCGAAGGTCTGGTGATTGTCACCGGTCCAACGGGATCCGGCAAAACCACCAGCCTCTATGCACTGCTGAACGAGATTGATCCGGTTGAACGATCCGTTCAGACCATCGAGAATCCGGTTGAATATACGCATGGCCTCTGGCGACAGCATGAGATTTCAAAACGTGCAGAAAATGAATCTTCTGCATCTCTGGATATTCTTAAAGGATTGCTAAGAAACGATCCCGATGTCATGTTGATCGGTGAAATCCGGGATAGCAAAACCGCTGAAGTCATGCTGAATTCAGCCAACACGGGGCATTTATGTTTTACGACCCTGCATTCCAATTCTGCCAGCGGAGCTTTGACACGTCTTCAAAACATGGGCATGGACATGCCCTCGCTGTCTTCTGTGCTGCTGGGTGTGTTATCGCAACGACTCGTCAGGGTACTTTGCAATGACTGTAAAAAACCTGACGAAAGAAAAGAAACTGCCTCAGCCATTGAACCTATTAAGGATATGGTCGATGAAATGAAGCCCCATATCCCATGTGGCTGCCCGAACTGCTTGTACACCGGTTATCGCGGGCGAAGAATCATTTATGAGCTTCTTGATGTCAATGCTGAAATTCGAGCCATGATTGAAAGAAAAGATCCTATTTCCATGATTAAGGCAAAAGGAATCCAGACGGGCCATGACATCCGCTCCTGCGGGATGAAGCTGGTAGCGGAAGGCATCACATCCATGGATGAAATTCGTCGGGTTACCAAAGAAGGATAATCTATTATGCAGCTTGCATATGACCATACTTCCGTGAACAAATTCGGCAAAACCTTGTCCGGGACTGTGTATAGTGAATCGCGTGACATGGCGTGGGTCATGTTATCAAAAAAAATGGGATTAAAGCCCATTATCGTCAAGTTAAACCTTGGTTTGACCCTGCAAAACCTGTTCAGCCAGGATTTTGATAAAAAGGAGCTGGCAAAATTTTATACTTCCATCGGAAAACGGATTAAAAGTGGCCGGACCCTGGTTGATGGTCTGGACCATGCCCAGGAGTTTGTCCTGGACAGCAAGCTGCGCCAGGCCATCAGCATCATGAAACAATCGATTGTTGAAGGAAATGATGAATATGTATCAATGAAAATGGCAGGATTTCCTGAACGGGACGCCTATGCCATTCGAAGCACATCCATAGCCGGAAGATCTTCAGAAACTTTTATTTCACTTGCAGCAGATATTAACCGTTCTGCAGATTTGAGAAAAAAGGTCAACCAGGTCCTTTTCATGCCGGTTATGATGCTGATTCTGATCTATGTGGCTTTTTATTTTCTGACCATTTATGCATCACCGAAACTCAGTAAATTCCTGAAAGTCATTGAACAAACCTCAATGGGTGGAGGAATGCCAAAGTTTGCCCAGTACTACTACCATTTCGTTGACCTGTTTAATATGCATATCTGGATAAGCAGCAGCCTCTATGCGATTATTCCGCTTCTTGTCATTATTTTTATCAGGACATCTTATTTTAAAAAACTGATAAACCGGATTACGATTATCAAGACTATTGCCGAGCGCTCTGAAATGTCGAGCTTATGGATGTCATTTGCCATGCTTTATGAGGCGGCCATCAATCTTGAAACAGCCTGTTCCATGCTGTCCAAAGCGGCAAGACGTGAAGAGGCGGCAATATGGTTCAGGGCCATGGGTACTTATATCCGTGCAGGAATGCCTATTGAGGCCGCAGTATCCCGTTCCGGGTTTCCATCTTACGTTGCAAGGGGTATCCGTGCGGCAGAATCCAGTGGGGATATGGTTGGCGGTATTGTCGATTTTTCAAATGACATCGCCATGGATGTAGAAATGTTGACGGGTCGCTTACAGGATTATATCCAGATTGGCAGCCTTCTGGTTATGGCTACCATCGTTTTTGGATTCTTCATGGTTTCGTACTATCCGATTCTATCAAGCATACTCAAGCAGTTCTGATTGAAACATCAAATTTTCCCGATTAAGGGCCTGTATCAAGCAGGCCCTGTTCGTTTACAACGCATAAAATTAAAGGACAGGAAAAACAGTCAAAATATTGCATCATTCAAAAATAATTATCATTCATCCCCCTCCAAAATCAGGTTGTCTTTTAAAAAAAGACTTTTTCTATCATTTACCCTGTAAAGAGGTTGTCATGAAAAAGCAGAATTCAATTCAGTCAGGTTTTACACTGATTGAGTTACTGATAGCGTTATTCATTCTTGGTCTAATCGCAGCCGTGGTCGTCCCGAATTTTTCGGGTGATAAAACAAAAGGCCAGGTTCTTAACAGCACCATGCAGGAAACCGGGCAGGCTCTTATCCGGATGCATCTGGATACCGGATGTTATCCAAACCGGCTCGATACCCTGTTTGAACAGTCCCTGAACACGGCGGCCAACAACATGTGTGGGGTCGATACAACTGCACAATGGCAGGGGCCTTATATTTCACCGGTTCCCGTCAATACTTCCGGCCTGATGACCATTGACAACATCGCTGCCGGAGCAACCATTGGCATTGGTTCTGTAGCAGGGGGAATTGGCACTGAATACTTCCTGATTGCCTCCAATGTGCCGAATTCCATTGTTCATGATGCAGTGCTGGCCTGCAATGGAACGGACAATACAGGTACCGTCACTTTCGGGTTGGGGGCAGGAGTTTCAGCCCTAGCCAAATGCGAAGGAACGGTTGGTACGTCTGTAGGAACGTTCAGCTACATGTTTGACGAAACCAAATAATCAGGTTCGTATCATGCCAAAAAAAAGTGAGCAGGGATTTGCGGTACTTCTGATGGTGCTCTTCATCATCGGCTCCCTGCTTACCGTTCTGCTTGGCTATTCTGCCCTTGCAGCCCAGGAAACATCCAATGACCTTGGCCGTGACCAGGTTGTTTATCTCAATACTGCAAAATCCAGTATAACGGCCTGGTATGCTCAAAACGCCGAATCGATTGACGCAACGGGTTCATCCTTGCCCACGGCACAGCAAATCCTGAGTGGCGCCAATGTCATTAAAAAATACAACGTTCAGGTTGCCGCAAGCGACAGGATTGTCGATGGCAACATCGATTATCGAATCATTGCATTATGGATAGATAGTGGTATCCAGCATAGTAGTTTCAATGTCACGACAGGGGTTCTGACTCCAGGTAGCAATACACGATACGTCACCATTAACGGTTTTCCTGTTGAAACGGAAAAATCCGTTCAGTCCATCAACATCATGAACAATCTGGCCACGCTGCTTGAGCAGCGTTTTGATGACAAAGCGGCTGCAAATGGCGGGGGTAACAGTTATATCAATTATTTTCGCCCTGCAGACGGTTCCTGTACTGCAAACGGCGATGATTTGCCCTGTACGGATACTTATCCATGGGAAGATGCAACAACGATTGATCTGGATACGGCGCTAGGCATTCCAGGGTCAACGCTGGTCAATGCATGGGGGGTTCCAGTCCAGGTCTGCAATGCTGGGGATTGTGATGCGCCCATTACAACGACTCCGTTTGTCTGTCCGGCAGGCGAAACTGCAAATCCACCTTCCGGGCCAACTTATTGTGGTGCAAATGTCACCGCTCCGCCGTATTCCATGATTATTCGATCTGCGTCCCCCTGGGGATATGAAGTCTCAGTCACGGCGACACAATAACCACAAAGGATATGAATGAATATTGAATCCATTATCCGGCAAGCGCTTGATGAAAAAATAAATTTCAGTGATATTCATGCGCAGTCAGGGGAAGTGCCCAGAATGCGGGTGAATGGTGACCTGAATCCTGCTGGTGATGAATGTGTGGAGGGCAGCGACATCCTGTGCTTCCTGCAAAACCTTGTCACGACTGACCCGGAAATCATGCTTGATGCGGGCAATGGGGATTCAAGTTTTGCCTTCACACTCGACAGGTCCAGATTCCGGTGTGAGCTATCCTGGTTTTCCGGAACCAGACAGCCTTCCATGGTCCTTCGCCGATTGAACGAAACCATACCTAAACTGACTGATCTGGGCATACCCAA
This sequence comes from Pseudomonadota bacterium, assembly GCA_028873515.1. GTDB lineage: Bacteria > Pseudomonadota > Gammaproteobacteria > Burkholderiales > REEB80 > REEB80. The sequence continues at coordinate 72,325 of JAGWIG010000009.1, forward strand.
GGTCATTGAAGACTTGACCCGGCGAAGCAAAGGGCTGGTTATTGTGACCGGACAGACAGGTTCTGGTAAAAGCACAACCCTGGCTTCCATGATTGAGCATATCAATGCAACCCTGAGCGGGAAAATCGTTACCGTCGAGGATCCGATTGAATATGTTTTTCATAGTAACCGGTGCCTGATAACCCAGCGTGAAGTCGGTCAGGATACCCCGCATTTTCCTGTGGCCGTGCGGGCCGCCATGCGTCAGGATCCAGATGTCATCATGATTGGCGAGCTGCGGGACAAGGAAACCGTAGAAGCTGCTCTGTCTGCCGCCGAGACCGGGCACCTGGTCTTAACGACCCTGCATACCACCAATGCCCAGCAATCCATTGAACGGATTTCAGGTTTCTATGATGGGACTGAAAAAAACTGGGTGCTTAATATCCTGAGTTCTGTGCTGCTTGGCATCATCAGCCAGGTGCTCATCAAGAATACCCAGGGCGGGATGACCCTTTGTTATGAAATCCTGACGAATACTGATGCAATCGCCCAGGGTATTCGTGAAAACAAGGTCGCCCAAATGAAAAACATGATCCTGACCAGCCGCTCACACGGCATGTGCACCTTGAATTCAACCCTGATTGCCAAAGTTCGCAACAATGAAATTACAGAAGCAGACGCACTTTATGCAACCTATGACATCGATGAGCTTAAAAGGGAATTCGGCCATGGCCGTTAATCTTTATTCCAGAACGGATCAACGGTCTGCCGCGCAAGGAGGATTTACACTGATTGAAATCATCATCGCGCTAATTGTCATCACCCTGATTACCGGAATGATTGCCTCATCGTTTGGGCCATGGGCCAAATACAAGGCAAAAGTGGATACAGAAAATCAACTGGCATCCATTCAGCAGGCCTTGACGACAGCCTATGAAGACAATGCAGCGGCGATCGATAATGTCTCTACTGCAACCATTACGTTGCCGGGCGGCAATATTGCTTCAACGGCTGTCGCCACATCAACAACTTTTCAGCCGCTCATCAGCTATTCGTCCATGTCGCCCGCAGCCATGTATCGTGACGGTTACTCAAAACCCCTGACTGTTTTTGTGAGTAACCAGCTTACAACCACCATAGATAATACCGTGTTGAGTTATCACGTCATTGCGGTCGTATCCAGTGGTCAGCGCATGGGGGCAGAGAAGTCTACATTTGATCCCAACACGGGGATTCTTACCCTTGACCCATCAGAAACCGGGATCGTCATTAACGGGTTGAACATTCAGTATGCCCTGTATCAGCAAACCATGACCAAGCTGCAGAATATTGCAAAGCTGTATTCCAACTATTATGAATCCCGATACATGAACGATCCCTCCCGATCTTACGGGATTGATTATTTTGCCAATACCAATGGGGGAAGCGGTGCCGTTTCATCCAATACCTCATGGGATCAGACAGGGTGTGTCAACAACAGCGTCATGGGTGGGAGCCAGAATATCACCAATGGGTGTACGGCCAGTAATCCGGCTGGACCAGCCGGAAGTGTTGCTGCAACAGGACTGGAATCAGCTCTTGGATTATCCAGCGATGACGTGATGGATGCCTGGGGGAATCCCATCTATGTCGATAATGATTCCGCGTCCGTGCGGAGTCCGGACAATCCTAATGCAGCCATGCAGATCCCTCCATTCACAGCGTTGATTTACGCGAACATTGTGGGTGGACAGACCATGGCTGTCTCGGCTGCCGGAACATTCAACTAAATCCTAAAAGGGAAATTTCATGAAAAAAACCTTTCTTGTTCTCTGCCTGTTTTCAACCAGTGCGCTGGCAACAGGAGTGGATGGTCTGTTTACTATTCCGGCCCCATCCCATCCTGTCGCCCATGCCACGGTTACCCCTGTTAAAACGCCCTTCAAACCGAATCCAGTCCCTCTTGAAAAAGCCCTGGGGCAATCTCCAAAACATGCGGTCAGCCATCGAGTTGTCAGGCATGAAGTAATTCCTCCTGTACGGCTGATTAAAGTCGTTGTCCCAAAAACCGTTCACAAAATTATCCGGCAGGCCTTACCTGTCAAGGCAACCCCGGTTCCTGCGCAAGCCAGAGCATCAGGTTTGCCTGTTGACCCCTTTACCGGGGTTGAAACAAGTTATGAAGCCAAACAGCGATTACTTGAAAATGCCAAAATTGATACCGAAATCCTCAAGGAGGAAATTGTCCAGGCAAACCTGAAAAAATCTCTTGAGCAGGCAGAGCATCCTGTTCCGGTTCACCCCCAAATCAGGAAGAGCGAAATTGAAGCTGAAATACGCAATGCAATCCGGAAAAGCCATGAAATAAAAGTAAGGGCATTGCCTGCACAGGCCGTTGTCCAGCAGGCTTCACAACCCGTGATGGGGGCACGCATTACCGGAGATATCAGTTTCGGCATGGATCAATACCATCTGGTGCAGATTGGCAATCAGTCCCGCCTCGTCAAGGGATCGGCCAATAATATCAATACGTCCATGGTTTCCAGTGTACATATTTCTGATCCACAATCTCCGCCTACTTCCAGTCACGGCCAGGTTAACGAGGCACCCCGGTTTGTTCCCGCCGGGATCACTGTGCCTAATGAAACTCAACTTACTGTTCCTCCAAATATTCCCGCCATGCCGCCGATACCTTAAAAAGTTCATAAATTTAACCATCATTTACGGATTGTTCCTGCTCAGGGTTTCTCATAATTAGCGGGAACAATCCCTTTTTTTACCGGATTCATTTTTACCATGAACAGAATTTTAAAAGCCTTGCTGGCCTTATTCATCGTACTGGCACCTGTCGCAGCCAAAGCTACGGTGTTCAACAATACCATGCTGGTGGTTCGTCAGGCCTATGCGAACGGTATCAGTTCCATCCAGGCTTTTGTGGTTCACCCAACCGGTACGGGAGATACGTTACAGACCACGACGAATGGTATCCCTCAATCCCTGGCCGGATCATTCGGAGCTTTCCCTGCCACCAATTACACCACCGGCATGACGGATTCGCAGATAATTTCTGCCTTCACGACCAGCATGGGCGGTACCATTCCTGTAATCAGTGGCGGTATGGAAACTTACATGTCACAAAACGGGATCGATACAGGTGAATTCGAATTTGAACAAACCCTTCCGAGCGGAAGGTTCCTGATAGAAACCGTCACCGTAGATAATGTCGGGAATGTTTATTATGGTGGTCCAAGAATCGTTGCCCAGTCACCCACCATTCTGTATGCCATTTATACCCCCCTGGCTGTGGCATCAGGACTGCCTTCTAGCTGGCAGTACCCCAATGCGGGAACCATACAGTGGCAACTGCGTGACATGGACTGGAATCAACTGACACCATTCCAGACCATTAATACCAATGGCGCTTTTGATCCGCCACAGGAGAGTAGTTCAACCGTTAATCCCGATGCAGGGCTTGAATGCCTGATTGACAACTCATCCAGCGCAAGCTGTCCTACCGGTTATACAGATATCAAGACCCTGATAGGACAGAATAATGCCTCAATAGGCATTCTGGATTATGTTCGCATGCTTGCGCCGGTCTATACCGTCCAGTCCGGTGTACAGGTGGCTTCAGTGTCTTTGAGCGTTAATACCCGTACCCTTACCTATGCCGGGTGCGGCGCCAATATTTCCTATAACAATGTTGGTTCTTATGGCTATACCCTGAACAATACGACTGATCGGTACATGGTTGAAGAAGATGGCACCTACAGTCACCTGAACCAGTTTACCAGTCAAACCCTGTCGCCAACACAAAGCTATAACTACACTGTGTCATTGCCTGCGGCAGATGCCGCGACGCTCGATCCACAAATCATCGATCCGGGTGGAAGCGGCACACTTGAACCGGCAAGCAATTTCCCTGGAATCATCTACCTGGCTCCGATTTCAGTGGTTGGCAGCAGCACGGACAGTACGTCCATGACGTTGAACCTGGGCGGAGCCTATATTTCCACGACCTATACTGCTACCTGTTCTCCTTCAACTGGTGTACAGGTCACTATCCCTTATGTGGATGCTAATACCAGCAATGGAACCGCAACCATTGCATATTATATTTATGCCAATTTTGCCTATGGCACTGCCGGAGCCATTGATGTCGGCAACACGGTCAGCGATATCTATCCAGTAGGAGATATCATAGTCCGCTACGATGGAAACAGCACCATCTCTCTTTATAACACCCAAGGCTATGCTGGTGCATCAAGTTTACGTTCAAACAGTAGTTCCTACTATCAGAATCCAAAGTGTTCCTATAACAGCAGGCTTGGAACCTGGGGCTGCAGTCCAACCAATGCGCCACATTACATCTGCAATAACGAATACGGGGCAACGTTCACCCTGGCATATACAAAATATCCTTCAGGGCCATATTGCTATTCTGAAGGCCCGTACTACATGTCCTGGTAGCTGAACCGTTTTTTTGGGGATTGAATCATGATCAGTAAATTTATTACTTCCTTCACCGGATTGTGTTTCCTGAGCATGGCCCTGATTGTGCCGGGAACGGAAGCGATGGCAACCGGGGTAGGGCAGTGTGCCGCCAACGATCCCAATGCCTGTGTTGTCCAGCAGGGCATGGCTCCGACAGGTACCGCTGCACAGCGGGCAGCGATGCTGGTGGCGTTGAAGAAGGATTCAAGGGTAATCAGGAATGACGGGGCAGCCTTCATTCTCAATATCCCGGCTTCCAATACGACCCGCCAGATTTACAAGTTTGCCGGGGCCGCCCCCTGGGTCTGGGCACGGTACAATCCCCTGGATGCAACGGGGCGGATTGATATCTCCTACCTTGTGCGCACCCCGAATCATCAGGTTCAGCTTGTGTTGAAGCACTTTACTCCGGCCGATGGCCTGGCCTGGGTTGCCTGGAAGGACACCACGGATGAATCGAGCTGTCATTACAGTCAAAGTGTTCCATCGCTGACTTCAACCTGCCACGGAACGGGGAGTGAAACCTATTTCTATAATGGAACAATCAACGATGGGGTCAACGCCCTCAATCCGTTTGATAATACCTTGACCAGTTTTGTCGGCAACGGGGACGGGCAGTTTCACAACATCAACCAATCGGCTTTTTTGGCAGCGGTGGGGATGGCGCAGCAGCGATATAAAGCGCCCCAGTCCTTTATATCCATTGCCACACCCAAGCAGGTTCAAACCGTTACCACATCAGGGAGTATTTTCAGGCAGACACAGACGACAACCGTGGATACCTATGTGAAGCCCTACTGGTTGTTGGGGCTTCCCATAGAATTAGGCGGGCCGGACCGGTTTACGACAGCCTTCTGCATCGACCCATCGCAATCCTCGGACTGTCCGGCCAATCTCGGTGTCCAGGCCGGGGTTAGCTTCATTCCCTTCAACGGCGGCAACATGCCGATGAACTCCGTACTCATGGACGAACAGGTCAACTCGCAGTCAGGCTGGACCATGTTTGCCTTTGCGGTGTTTACGGCCGTGCTGGCCTTTACCGGGGCTGAGGCATTAGTTTATGCCGATGCATCTGGTATAGGTGGTGGTCTTGTGTTTGCTACAGGCATGTCTCCTGGCGCACTAGGTACTGTTGCGGGTCTAGGCTATGCCGGGGTTTCTGCAGCCATAAGTAATACCGGCTCCAGCCCTTTCAGTGCCCAGCATGGCTATCTCGGAAATATCGGCGGGGGAGCGGGATCGAGCCAGGCCACAGGCACTTTCGGCGATCCGACCCACAGCATTACCAGCAATTACATTGATCCGGCCCCGAACAATGTGACGGATATCCACTCCGGGGCACCGGCTGCATCAACCTTGCTCTATCGCGGGGATTGCCCTCAGCAATACACGCTGGCGCAATGCAAGGGGATGGGATTCACTGGCAACCAGAACGGGCTGGAACCCAGGGTCGATACCTACGTTCAGGAGAACAGGACGATTGAAATGAGCAACGGGCAGATGCCGCAGCAGACCATCCCCATTGCTCCCATCGATCCAAACGCTCTGCTAAATGGAACAGCAACCCTGCCCTAAATGAAAGAAGCCCCGAAAGGGGCTTCTGGTTTAC
>JAGWIG010000116.1 GCA_028873515.1 Pseudomonadota bacterium
TTCGCAGAGGTTGACATGGAAGATGTCCTGCAGAAAGTTAAGGATGCCAAAGATGAATTCTTCAACGCAACAGGGCTGCAAGGGAATGTTTATTTGAGTACGAAAGGGTATTGATGATTAAAGCGGATATTGAAGTAAAATATATTGACCACATGGGCAGCGATTTATCTATTGTGAACGCTGCACGAGTGTCATTTGACAAGGTGAGCGAGTGGAGTGATGAGTTTGTTCTTGGCGGCGTGGATGAGCACGGAGAATTTTACAACAGAAAACTCAAAGATGCCGACTCAAAACTCATCAAATACCTCGCCAAGCATAAGCACAAGAGTCCATTTAATCACACGTTTGCTACAGTGAAAGTGAAGGCTCCTGTATTCGTATCCAGGCAACTTGTGAAGCACAAGTTCATGCCTTGGAACGAAGAGAGTAGGCGCTACATTAACACTGAGCCTGAGTTTTATTTCCCTGATGTATATCGCAAGGCTGCAGAAAATGTGAAGCAGGGGAGCAGCAATGAACCTATTAAATTTATTGATCTTGTTGCAGCAGAACAGAGTGTTAATAATAGTTTAGAAGTATACCGATTGATGCTCCAAAACGAAGTTTGTAACGAACAAGCACGGATGTTCCTGCCACAGAACATGATGGTAAATTGGTACTGGAGTGGAACGCTAGGTGCTTTTGCTGACATGCTAGTGCTGCGTCTTGATACGCACACGCAGGCAGAGACGCGAATTGTTGCTGAGAAAATTCGAGATATTCTTATGGAACACTTCCCTGTGAGTTTGACAGCATTGCTAGAGCGACATTGACAACACGCAACAAAGGCTCTATAATGGGCCTTTCATTCTTTGGAGAGAACATGAAAATTAAAATTACGCAAGCAGGACGTCCAAGTTACTGGTACTCTAGCCGTGTTGGCGAAGTATTTGATGTTTCTCAAGCCGACGAAGACGATTATGAAGTCACTTCAGGTGATGAGGAGAAATGCTATATTGCTAAGGAAGACTGTGAAATTGTCCAAGAAGAAATAATTCCTAAGCAATGGCTTGTCATTGAACAACAAGGGTCAAGCAGAGGGCTTGAAATTTGCATTTTGGTAACTGGCGAGCAATCAACCGATAAATTTGATGTTGCTGAAGGTGCTCGTATAGCGCTCCAAGCGGCGTATCCTAGTAATAAATATTTCGTTGTGGAGATTCCTAATGAAGAGCAATAGCATCCAGGCTAGGCTGCAGAGTAGGATTGCATATCGTGCCAAGCACATCTCTTTCGTCTCAGGACAAAGACAAGCATGTAAAGACTGCCGTAATTTCATTGAATATAACAATTTGAAATGGCTGCTGAAATCTCTTGAACATTCACAAATTCTGGACAAAGACATTATGCGCACAACGTATTGGGAGACTCGAAGTGAATAACAAAACTTTGAGGGCTGTCCTAGGTGTGTTCTTAGTGTTGGCAGCATTTTGGTGTGGCTCCTATTTTATGAATGAGTACCCTCCGGGACATTGGGCAAGTTTTCCTATACTTGTGACTTCATTTTTCGCATTCCTTGCGGGGTGTGTTTTAATATTCCCGGCGCTGCCATGAACCAATCAGGCTTTGAAGATATTCCAAAAGACGCGACGTATCATTGGTGTACGAGTGCTCTCCATTATCCTCCAACACATTTATACATTCCATTTGGAAAACAATATAGACACGTCTGTCCTGAATGCGGAAACGAGATTGTGGTGAGAAATCCTATTTTGTATTGTTGAGGAGGAGTTTTGCATAAATTTATTGAAGAATATTGCGAGAAAATAATTCCTGTAGGAAGTCGTGTAACATGTGTTCCAGCACCGACAAACACAGACCAAGATTTTCTAGTGTTGTGTAACGACAGTAATAAAGCAGCTAGTTTGTTTCAAGTGTTGACTGAAGATGGCTTTGAACTTGGTGGAAGTTGTCCTTTTGCCGATTTCAGTGAGGACATTGTATACGGTTTTAACAGTTCCAAGAAAGGTGATGTAAATTACATTGTCACAGCATCACAGAGTTTCTTCGACGATTTCCTTCTTGCAAGCAACATTGCTAAGAAACTTAATTTGCTTGATAAGCAACAACGTGTGGATTTGTTCCAGATTATTCTTTATAAGAATTTTGGTGAGCATGAATTTGTGGAGGACTAATGAACATTGCCGAGAAGTACGGCATAGATTTAAGTAAGGAACATAAAACACAATGTCCTCGATGCGCCAGGAATGGGAGAGACAAATCTAAAAACAATCTCCACATATACGGAGAAGACGCAGGGGCGCATTGCTTTTCGTGTGCATTTACAATTCCCTCTCTTGAGTACATGGAGCAGATGGGATGGACAATTGAGGAAGAAGAGGATTATGCTGAAGTTATGACACAAGAAAAAATTACAGAAGAAGAAGTAGAACGAATTAAAGGGTACACTTGTCTGCAGGGCAAAAATACAAGGGGAATTTCTGACGAAACATACAAAGTGTATGGTGTTCGTCATAAAATGTCAGAGGAAACGGCAGAGCCTGTTGCACAATACTACCCTATCACGGAAGGATATGAAGGCACGGGATTCAAAGTAAGAACGTTGCCCAAGACGTTTAGCGTTATCGGTAAGATGGGTACGGACAGTGATTTGTTTGGTCAATGGCGGTTCAAGACTTCCTCTGGCAAGTATGTTGTTATCGCTGCAGGGGAAGTTGATGCAATGTCTGCATATCAAATTCTAGAGAATTACCGTATTGGCCGCAATAGCGATTTTGATCCTATTCCTGTCGTTAGCGGGGTTGTGGGGGAGAAGAGTAGCGCAAAGCAGATTCAGAAGCAATACGAGTGGCTGGACAGGTTTGAGAGGATTGTACTGTGCCCAGACAACGACGAAGCGGGGAAAGAGGCTGTCCAAAAAATTGCAAAGATTGTTCCAAAAGGCAAGTTGTTTGTTATGAGTCTGCGCATGAAGGACACTAACGAAATGCTTGTCAAGGATAAAGAGAAGCAATGGATTAGATCGTTCTTTGATGCGAAGCCATACAGCCCAGATGGTATTGTTGGTAGTTCTGATCTTATGCAAAGTATTAAGGAACAAGCCTTGACGCCAAAAATTCCTCTGCCTGAGTTTATGCACAAAGCAGAAAAACAAATGGCTGGTGGCATCCCATTAGGAGTGATCATAAATTTAGCTTCCGCGTCAGGTACAGGTAAATCAACAATCATAGATGAGTGTTGTTATTATTGGGTGTTTAATAGCCCACATAAAATCGGCGTTCTAACTATGGAAAGTGATGCTGGGCAGTACGGAACAAAAATACTCAGCAGGCACGTAGGGCATAAAATTGACTTGATAGAGTCCATCGAGGACAAGATTGCATTCCTTGAAAGAGACGATATTTCTAAGAAAGCTGAGGAACTGTTTAAGATGCCGGATGGTTCTAATCGCTGGCACTTAATTGAGGATAGAGACGGAGGGCTTGAGTCTGTAAAATCCCTAATTATGGAATTGATCGTCTCCTGTGAGTGCAAGGTTATCGTATGCGACCCTGTATCTGACTTGCTTGAGGGTTTGGGAAATGAAGATCAAGCATCTTTCTGTAAATGGATGAAGGGCGTTGTTAAAAGCCACGGAGTAACTTTTGCCAATGTGACACACGTTAGAAAATCAAGCAGTAATCAAAAAGCTAACTCAACCGGAGCGGAGATGCACGAAGAGGACATTTTCGGCTCTAGTAGTTTGATTAAGTCTGCAGCTTGTAACTTAATATTCACAAGAAATAAAGAGGCTGAGGACGAGATTGAGAGGAACACCACATATATGAAAATGTCAAAATGCAGATGGACAGGAAGGACAGGTATTTTGGGAACCTACTACTATGACAGTGAAACACACAAAATGTGGGATAAAGATGATTGGCTTCAAGCACATCCACAAGAGTTCTAATAGGTCTTGACAGCCGTCAAAACATCCTATACAATTCCTTACATCAACAATTAACAAGGAGAACAAAATGGTATCTTACACGTCAGCGCCTTTCATCGTCACTATCCTAGCAGCAGTGTTCCTGTTGTTCATTGGAGGTATTATGAGCCAAGAATCAGGCGGAATACGCTTCGTGCTTATTCTCAAGGTAGCACCAGTTGTTCTTGCATTCGCACTTGGCCTTGTAGCTTTCAAAATCATCTAAGGAATCCAAATGTCCGACAAATATACAGCCTTGCGTAACCCTATGAACTTCGTATTCCCCTGGGAAGTGTGGTATTCTGGCATTAGCCCTGTGCAGAATGCTCAAGGGTTCCTGGAAAATCGTCATGTGACACGCCGCGTTAAATCCTTCCGAACGGAAGATAAGGCTAATGACACTATTCAGTATTATGAGAAGTTGGAAGGGATTAGAGGAGAGAATAATGCTGCCTAGAGAAGAGTGGATTAAAGAATTTGTGAGGATTATTAAAGACCGCTATGATGATTTGACACACGAGTTCGCATTTGATCTTGCGCAAGAGAATTATGTTCTCAATGAAGGTATGTCTCCTGCGGAAGCTGTTGACGAAGAACTTTCTTATTGGGAAGACTAATGAGCATCCTTTCTGAAACTGACTTCAATGCTCTTAAACAGAGTGGAATGCTGTTTGAGGCTATTCGGGATGAGAGTTTTGATGGAACGTATGAGAGTTATTTGAAGAGTATGCCGAAGACAGTAGTTGACACGTTGCCAGGATATTTCAAAGTCCGTGTTAAAAACCCTGAGCACTCCGCTTGTTTGCAAAAGTATTTGTACAGCAGGGGAATGAAGTGGTGTGATGGAACATCAGGAACTCCTTTCCACGTAGAGAAACCATATTTATTTGTAGAGGAGGGTCTTATCTCTTTCGGCAGCACTGAAGAATATTTTAAGGAACAGGCGATTGAAGAGTACGTATTCTCTGACGAAGAAAT
>JAGWIG010000040.1 GCA_028873515.1 Pseudomonadota bacterium
GCTGGACCCACCCGATCCCATCCCGAACTCGGAAGTGAAACGGCTTCGCGCCAATGATAGTATGGATACCCATGCGAAAGTAGGTCACCGCCAAGCTCTACACCCTAAGCCCCCCACCATGGGGGGCTTTCCTATTCCCCTCCCCCCCCTCCAGAATATATATGGAGGATCGTGGTATGGAGTTCCCATAAGCATGTAATTTCTGGTATCATTTGCAAATGGGCTTCAATGCCCATTTTTTGTTTGTGGTGATAATGGATCTATCAGGATTATTGGAAAAGACGCTTTCAGGATTAGGATACGAACTGGTTGATCTGGAACTGTCGGATCATGGACGTCTTATCCGGATATTTATAGATAAGCCAGAAGGCGTGTCGATTGATGACTGTACTTTGGTCAGCCATCATATTAGCCGATTGCTGGCAGTTGAATATGATCATGATTATGACCGGCTGGAAGTTTCTTCTCCAGGACTGGATCGTCCGCTTACGAAAAGTGCGGATTTTCAACGGTTTGCTGGTGAAATGATCCGGTTTAGAAGTCGTCAGCCTGTGAACGGGCAAAGAAATTTTTCCGGTATTTTGAAAGGTATTCAAAACGGAATAGTTCAACTTGAAGTGGAAGGCGGCGTAGTTTTGGAATTCAGTCTTGAAAATATTGTCAAGGCGCGCCTGATCCCGAATATTTAAGCTGGAGGTCGTATGAGTCGCGAGATTTTGCTGGTGGTCGATGCGTTGGCACGAGAAAAGAACGTTAGCAAGGACGTTGTTTTTGCGGCGCTCGAATTGGCCTTGGCCTCAGCAACAAAAAAACGTTTTCATGAAAACGTGGATGTGCATGTTGTTATAGATCGGGCCACCGGAAGTTATAGCTCATATCGTCGCTGGATTGTGGTTCCGGACGAGGAATTTAATTCACCGGATACTGAGATTGCCCTGACTGAAGCCAGACAGCGAGATGCTGAGCTTGAGGTTGGAGATTTTTGGGAAGAGGCACTTGAACCGATTGAATTTGGTCGAATCGGGGCCCAGGCTGCCAAACAGGTTATCTTTCAGAAAATCCGTGAGGCTGAGCGTGAACAGATCCTGAATGATTTCCTTGAACGTAAAGAAGATTTGGTTACGGGTACGATTAAACGTATGGAGAGGGGCAACGCAATTATTGATTGCGGAAGGATTGAAGCCTTGCTTCCCAAGGATCAGATGATTCCAAAAGAAAATCTTCGGATTGGTGATCGGGTGAGAGCTTTTCTTTTACGAGTGGATCGTACTGGACGTGGGCCTCAGCTTATCCTTTCCCGTATTGCACCTGAGTTTCTGGTCAAGCTTTTTGAGCTTGAAGTGCCGGAAATTGAGGAAGGAGTGCTGGAAATCAGGGCGGCGGCCAGAGATCCTGGAGTTCGTGCAAAAATTGCAGTTAAATCAAACGATAGCAGGATTGATCCAATTGGAACCTGTGTAGGCATGAGAGGTTCCCGGGTGCAGGCTGTTACAGGTGAGTTGGCAGGAGAACGAGTGGATATCGTATTATGGTCTGCTGATCCAGCACAGTTTGTGATTAGTTCCCTTGCACCGGCAGAAGTCAGTAGCATTATTGTTGATGAGGAATCACATAGTATGGATGTTGTTGTCCAGGCTGATCAGCTTGCCCAGGCGATTGGACGTAACGGCCAGAATGTTCGACTTGCAAGTGAGTTGACTGGTTGGGAACTGAATATGCTTACCATTGAAGAAGCTGAGGAAAAGAATCAGCAGGAATTTGAAGTGATTTGCAGGCTTTTTATGGAAAAACTTGGCGTAGATGAAGAGGTGGCAAAACTTTTGGTTGAGGAGGGTTTCAGTACTCTTGAAGAAGTTGCGTATGTTCCTCTTTCAGAAATGCTGGAAATTCAGGGTTTTGATGAAAGCACGGTCAATGAGCTTCGTAATCATGCCAGAAACGCTTTACTGACCGAGGCGATTGCCTCTGAGGAAAGCAAGGAAAGCGATGCAGAAGGTTTGCTTGCACTGGAAGGTATGGATAGTGAAACCGCCCGTGTATTGATAGGTCATGATGTTAATACTGTAGATGATTTAGCTGATCTGGCAGTTGATGATCTGATCGAAATGACGGGAATGGATGTTGAACGGGCAAAAAAATTGATCATGACAGCGCGCGCACCGTGGTTTGCTTGAGCAGGAGGCATAATGGGACAATTAAACGTAGCACAATTTGCAAGTGAGCTGGATTTACCAGCTTCACTTTTACTAGAGCAGCTACGCGCAGCCGGGGTTGACAAGAAACTTGTCGAGGATACGCTGACTGAACAGGACAAGACCCGGTTGCTGGAATATTTGCGACGTCAGCACGGGGCCAAGGATCTGCAGAAGAAAATTACATTGACCCGTCGTGAAACTTCTGAAATCAAGAAGGCAGACAGTACTGGTAAATCGAGAACGATTCAGGTTGAGGTGCGTAAAAAAAGGGTATTTGTCAAACGCGATACGACAGAGCCTGTGGCTCCCGAACCTGTCGCTGAAGCGATTATCCATGTTGCACCTGTTCTGCAGCCGCAGGATATTGCACAACGAGAAGAAGAAGCAAGGCGTCAGGCCGAGTTGATTGCAAGGCAGAGCGCAGAGTTGAAGGCTCGGCTGGGTCCTGTTCGTCTGGCAGAAGAAGGCCTGGTAAAGCCGGCTGAAATCCCTGAGGAGAAGGGGGTTGCGGAAATTGTTGAGCCTGCTGCTGAAGTTCTGGTTGAGGTAGTTCCGGTTCAGCCGGTTTTGCCTGCTATTGTGACTGAAGAGGCTCATGGTGCTGCCGTTGCCAAAGAAAAGAAGGGAAAAGGCAAGAAGGATACGTCATGGGCTGGGGCAGAGGTAGGCAAACGTCGAGGTATACGCGTTCGTGGAGATACAGGAACAGGGGGATGGCGGGAACGTAAGAGTACACGACATAAACAGGTTGATAACGCACTCCATGGGTTTTCAGCTCCGACTGAACCGATAGTCCATGAGGTTCTGGTTCCGGAAACGATTACAGTCTCTGCGTTGGCCCAGAAAATGGCTGTAAAGGCAGCTGCAGTGATTAAAACCCTCATGAAAATGGGGCAGATGGTGACGATAAACCAGGTTCTTGATCAAGAAACTGCCATGATAGTGGTCGAAGAAATGGGTCATGTTGCCAAGCCTGCACAGCTTGATAATCCCGAGGCATTTCTCGAGGAAGCAGAAACTTTGGTACCGGCTATCCTGGAGTCACGTGCACCCGTCGTAACGGTAATGGGTCACGTTGACCATGGCAAGACATCATTACTGGACTATATTCGTCGAACCCGTGTGGCTTCCGGGGAAGCGGGAGGGATCACCCAGCATATTGGGGCATATCATGTTGATACACCTCGTGGCATGGTTACTTTTCTGGATACTCCTGGGCATGAGGCTTTTACAGCGATGCGGGCTCGGGGTGCGAAGGCAACGGATGTAGTCGTGCTGGTGGTTGCGGCTGATGATGGTGTAATGCCCCAGACAATTGAAGCCGTTCACCATGCTAAAGCTGCAAAGGTGCCTCTTATTGTCGCAATCAATAAGATGGATAAACCTGAGGCTAACCCGGAACGGGTAAAGCAGGAACTGGTTGCTCAGGAAGTTGTTCCCGAAGACTGGGGTGGAGATACAATGTTTGTTGAAGTTTCAGCTAAAAGTGGCCAAGGCATTGATGAACTGCTTGAAAGCATCTTGCTGCAGGCAGAAGTGCTGGAACTGAAAGCACCCAGAAGTTCTCCTGCCAAAGGCCTGGTGATTGAAGCCCGTCTGGACAAGGGGCGGGGTCCCGTGGCAACAGTGTTGGTTCAGTCTGGAACTTTACATCGTGGTGATATGGTTCTTGCCGGGATTGCTTATGGCCGTGTCAGGGGGATGCTGAATGAAAGTGCTCACGCCATTAAGGAGGCTGGGCCTTCCATTCCCGTAGAAATACAGGGATTGTCAGATGTTCCCCAGGCGGGTGAAGAAGTCATGGTTTTGAATGATGAGCGTAAGGCCCGTGAAATAGCTCTCTTTCGTCAAGGAAAGTTTCGTGATGTCAGGCTTGCCAAGCAACAGGCCGCCAAGCTTGAAAACATGTTTGATCAGATGAGTGAAGGTGAAGTTAAGGCTTTGCCACTGATTATCAAGGCAGATGTCCAGGGTTCCTCCGAAGCGCTGGTCCAGTCGCTTGTCAAGCTATCAACCGATGAGGTCAAGGTTAACATTGTTCATAGTGGTGTTGGTGCCATTACTGAATCCGACATCAATCTTGCCCTGGCATCAAAAGCGGTCATTATCGGGTTTAATATAAGGGCAGATGCGACGGCTCGCAAGCTTATGCAAACGACCGGGGTTGATGTACGTTATTACACCATTATTTATGAGGTGGTTGACGAGGTCCGGGCAGCGTTGTCAGGAATGCTTGCACCAGAGCGTAAGGAAAATATCCTGGGATTGGTTGAGGTCAGGGAAGTATACCGGATCTCGAAAATCGGTACGGTTGCAGGATGTTATGTACTGGACGGGGTAATCCGACGTGGTTCACATATTCGGTTATTACGCGATAATGTTGTCATTTACACCGGCGAACTGGATTCCCTTAAACGATTCAAGGATGATGCGAAAGAAGTAAGGGCCAATTTCGAGTGCGGCTTGTCCTTGAAGAATTTCAATGATATGCAGGTCGGTGATCAACTTGAAGCTTATGAAATTATGGAAGTTGCGCGTAGTCTTTGATGGTTGGCTACGGAGTTGGATATTATGCTGTTTCTCTGTTGTTTTCAGGCTAATTTATGGGTAAAGATGTTTCAAGGCTGCGAAGGATAGGTGAACAGATAAGACGGGACCTTGCCGAATTGATTCAGTCAGAACTCAAGGATCCGCGTATTGGTTTGGTCACCCTGACGGATATAGAACTAAGTCAGGATTATTCGCATGCAAAGATTTATTTTACTTTGCTTGGGAATGTGGAAAATATCCGGCAAACCCAGGAGGCGCTGGTTCATGCCTCTGGCTTTCTTCGCAGTCATCTGGCCAAAAGAATTGATATTCGCCAAACCCCGCAGCTGCATTTCATTTATGATACGTCAGTCGAGCGGGGGATAGCATTGTCCAGGTTAATCGATGATGCGGTTGCAGAAGATCTGGCGCGTAACCCGGAGGGTACCGATGGGGATGCGCAGGATAGTTGACGGGCTGCTTTTGTTTGATAAGCCCTCAGGCATTACTTCAAATTCTGCGCTTCAGCAAGTTAGACGTATGTATGGGGCATTGAAAGCGGGACATACCGGAACTCTGGATCCATTGGCCAGCGGATTGCTGCCCCTTTGTTTTGGGGAGGCAACCAAGTTTTCATCTTATCTTCTTGATGCGGATAAGCAGTATGAAGCGACTGTGAAACTTGGTGTGACAACTGATACCGGAGATTGCGAGGGTAATGTAGTATCGGTTAGGCCAGTGAAAGTTAATTTTTCCGGGTTTCTGGCTGTGCTGGAAAATTTCCGGGGTGAAATTGAGCAGGTTCCACCAATGTATTCGGCGCTCAAGGTAAAAGGGAAACCTCTTTATGATTATGCCAGGAAAGGTTTGGTGGTTGAGCGTAGTGCCCGAAAGGTAAAAATACACGGAATTGAACTCATGTCGTTTGACATGGATTGTGCCGTTATCCGGGTACATTGCAGCAAGGGGACTTATATCCGGGTACTGGCTGAAGATATTGGTAAGGAACTGGGATGCGGCGCGCATCTGGCAGGATTGAGACGTACTGCATCATCAGGTTTCAAGGTGAGCGAGGCTACAGGTTTAGTGGCTCTGGGGCTTTTGACAGATACACAAAAGGATGCGTTGTTACTGCCAGTTGATATCCTGATGCGGGATTGGCCCAAGGTAGCCCTTGATGACAAGGCGTCATTTTGTCTTTCCCGGGGGCAACCTGTCAGACTCGATGTGGCAACATCCGGGATAATCCGTCTTTATGGGGCGTCAGGGAAATTCCTTGGGATGGGGGAAGCACAAGAAGGACGTGTAATCCCTCGACGCTTGATTGTAGAACGTGTTGATGCGAATAAAACCTGAGCATGTTCAAATCCTTGTGATTTATGGGTAATAGCGAGTACAATATGCTATTTAGCGTTAGTATTGGTTTGGAGAACCAGATGTCGATTAATAGTGATCAGAAAACAGAAACAATTAAGAGTTATCAGCAGGGCACAAGCGATACTGGTTCGCCCGAAGTGCAAGTGGCTTTGATGACCCAGCGTATCAATGATTTGACTGAACATTTCAAGGTGCATGTTAAGGATCATCATTCCCGTCGCGGCCTGCTTAAACTTGTCAGCAAGCGTCGTAAGCTACTGGATTACCTGAAAAGGAAAAATTCGGATCGCTATCGCACGTTGATTACTCGTCTTGGACTACGTAAGTAGTTCTGGCAGGGCCGGCTCCGGATGATAGGTTGTCTGTGGACGTGCTTCAATCATAAGAGGATATTGATTTGAGTCATATCAAGAAAAGTTTTAGTTATGGCCGTCACCAGGTGACCCTAGAAACGGGCGAGATTGCCCGGCAGGCCGATGGAGCAGTAATGGTCACCATGGAAGACACCATGGTTCTCGTAACCGTAGTCGGAACAAGGGAAGTGAAACCCGGGCAGGATTTTTTCCCCCTGACAGTTGACTATCAGGAAAGGACCTATGCTGCTGGAAAGATACCTGGAGGTTTTTTTAAAAGAGAGGGTCGTCCAAGTGAAAAGGAAGTTCTGACCAGCCGTTTGATTGATCGCCCCTTGCGTCCTCTTTTTCCAGAAGGGTTCTATAATGAGGTGCAGATTATCGCGACCGTCGTTTCATCAAATAGTGAAATTGATGCAGATATTCCTGCCTTGATCGGTGCCTCGGCTGCACTCTTCCTTTCAGGTATTCCTTTTCAGGGCCCGATTGGGGCGGCCCGGGTTGGATATATCAATTCGGAATACGTGCTGAATCCGACAAAAACCGAATTGGGCCAATCTGATCTTGATCTTGTTGT
Organism: Pseudomonadota bacterium; assembly: GCA_028873515.1. Taxonomy (GTDB): domain Bacteria; phylum Pseudomonadota; class Gammaproteobacteria; order Burkholderiales; family REEB80; genus REEB80. The sequence continues at coordinate 7,032 of JAGWIG010000040.1, forward strand.
TGCAGGAACAGAGCGTGCTGTATTAATGGTTGAATCTGAAGCGAAAGAGCTTCCTGAAGATGTCATGCTCGGTGCAGTTATGTTTGGACATGAACAGATGCAGGTTGCTATTGAAGCAATCAAGGAACTTGCCGCTGAAGCAGGGGTTGTTTCCTGGGAATGGACCCCCCCCGAACAGGACAGCGCCCTGATTGCTGCCATTACTGAATCTGTTGGAAGGGAATTGAACGAAGCCTATAAATTGCGTCAGAAACAGGAAAGACAGCAGCGTATTGAAGAAATCCGGAATGAGGTATTTAAATCGTTCGTAACTGAAGAAATGGATACCCTGGCGGTAAATCAGATCCGTACCATTTTCAAGGATCTGGAAGCCCGCATTGTCCGTAGCCAGATTCTTGATGGAGAGCCGAGGATTGATGGACGGGATACGCGTACGGTTCGACCGATTTCCATCCGGGCAGGACTGTTGCCAAGGGCACATGGCTCTGTTCTTTTTACCCGCGGTGAAACCCAGGCGCTTGTTGTGGCAACGTTGGGTACGGGTCGGGACGAGCAAATGATCGATGCTTTGGAAGGAGGGTATAGTGACCGGTTCATGCTTCATTATAACTTCCCTCCTTATGCCACGGGTGAAACGGGTCGGGTTGGCACCCCCAAGCGTCGTGAAATCGGGCATGGCAGGCTGGCTAAACGTGCATTGATGGCCATGTTGCCCCCCGTTGAGGAATTTGCTTATACCTTGAGAGTTGTTTCTGAAATTACCGAATCGAATGGTTCTTCCTCCATGGCTTCAGTTTGTGGCGGCTGTCTTGCCATGATGGATGCAGGTGTGCCCCTGAAGCGTCATGTGGCAGGGATTGCCATGGGGCTGATCAAGGAGGGCAAGCGTTTTGCCGTGCTGTCGGATATTCTTGGCGATGAGGATCACCTTGGGGACATGGATTTTAAGGTTGCCGGTACCGAGGTGGGTATTAATGCCTTACAGATGGATATCAAGATAAACGGGATTACCCGGGAGATCATGCAGGTTGCGCTTGCCCAGGCACGCGAAGGCCGTATGCATATTTTGGGAATTATGAAATCCTCATTGGAAGCTCCTCGCTCGGAAATGTCTCTTTATGCTCCCAGGATTATCACGATGAAGATTAATCCTGAAAAAATTCGAGATGTAATTGGTAAGGGTGGAGCAGTGATTCGTGCCCTGACCGAGGAAACGGGAACGACCATCGATATCAGTGATGACGGAACGGTTTCTATTGCCTGCATATCCGCCGAAGCCGGTGAATTGGCACGCAAGAAGATTTACGACATTGTGGCTGAAGTTGAGGTAGGCAAGGTTTACGAAGGCCCCGTTGTCAAACTTCTTGATTTTGGTGCGATTGTCAATGTGTTGCCAGGCAAGGATGGCTTGTTGCATATTTCCCAGATTGCAAATGAGCGGGTTAACAGTGTTTCAGATTATCTGAAGGAAGGTCAAATAGTCCGGGTCAAGGTTCTCGAAGCTGATGAGAAAGGACGTTTGAGATTAAGCATGAAGGCGTTGCTTGATTCAAGTGAGCAGGCTTCCTGATGGCTTGATGGAAAGAAAAGACAGTAGAACCTTACTGAAACCCCGCTTATGCGGGGTTTTTATTGTGCTGAAGGACTGGTTCTATGGATTTATTATTTGGCAACCTGTTTTTCACGCATTTCGTCAAGGGTTTTGCAGTCAATGCATAAAGTTGCAGTTGGACGTGCTTCGAGCCGTTTGAGGCCAATTTCAACCCCACAGCTTTCGCAATACCCATAGTCTTCAGCATCAATACGGGCAATAGTTTCTTCTATTTTTTTGATAAGTTTACGTTCCCGGTCGCGGTTACGTAGCTCCAGCGCCATATCAGACTCCTGGCTGGCCCGGTCATTGGGATCGGCAAACAGTGTTACCTCATCCTGCATGGCATGTACAGTGCGATCTATGTCCTGGCTAAGTTCCGCTTTCCAGCCCTCGAGAATTTTTCGAAAATGCATGAGTTGGTTCTTGTTCATGTACTCTTCGTCATCACGAGCGACGTAAGGTGTAAATTGTTGGTGTAACTCAGTTCCCATCGCTTGTTAACTCGCTTTCGGAAAAACATACTTAATATCAGAAATAGGATTTTGCCGCAAGCCTTATTTCTTTTTAGTGCCATGGTTGCATGAAAGGCGATGAATATGATTCTTTGAATCATATCTGGAAAGATGCTTAATTCAATTAAACCATAGTGCTAGTAGAGTTTTTGTCATAAAATGAGACAAATATTGGTGGCTTTTGAATGGAAGGTATCAGTAAGCTTGTCCAGTATGCATGGAATTGACCTTTGTGCGTAAACACGCTATATTTTCACGTCTTCGGGGTGTAGCGTAGCCTGGTAGCGCGCCTGGTTTGGGACCAGGATGTCGGAGGTTCAAATCCTCTCACCCCGACCAGTTTGCAAAGCAGGTGCCCGTAGCTCAATTGGATAGAGCACCAGCCTTCTAAGCTGGGGGTTGCGGGTTCGATCCCTGCCGGGCACGCCAAGGTTTATAAAGGCGATGGTTTATGGTGAACGTAGCTCAGTTGGTAGAGCCCCGGATTGTGATTCCGGTTGTCGTGGGTTCGAGCCCCATCGTTCACCCCATTAATTCGATGGACGTCTAGCTGTATTCAACCCCTCGCAATAATATATATGCTTTAATTTTTGCCTTTTTTTCTTGTCCGCTTTATTGTTCCTCCCTGTCTTTCTGGAGAATACGAATTAAAGTGGAAATGAAGTCCAATTTGCTATCCGTAGATCAAAGTCTTCAACTCATTTGCATGAGATAAGCAGCATTCATGAATACGGAACTTTTTATGGGAGAGGGTGTCCAACTGGCTCTTGAATAGGATATGGCATTTTGGAAAATGTGGTAAAATCCGGTATGCTGGAAAGCATAGCATATTCTTGCGGGACAAGGGTGATTGTTTATTTACAATTCATTGGCATATCATATTGATTAATTTAAATTATTATTTATGATTGTGACTCCGGCCGTCGTGGGTTCGAGCCCCATCGTTCATCCTGTTTCTCTTTCCCTTTATTTGCGTTTTGATGATGCCTGAAGGCAGAATCCTGGTTTGAATCCCGGGTAGGATTTCTGGCCGTGAGTCATGCTTGTATCCGTAAATATGGAAGCGGTAATAATGGTTTAAGCATTCTTTAAAGAAATGATGCCATTTTATTGTATTTAATTATTTGAATGATATGGAATCTATGTGATGAGGCGACAGGCAATTGTATGGAATGCAAACTGGGCGGCCTGGAGTAAAAATGGGTGATATTGAACTGCAAGGTGACGACCGTGCGGTGTTACTGTTGCATGGTCTTTCAAGTAGCCCGCTGGAAATGCTTCCTGTCGCTCAGTATTTGAATAAGGCCGGATTTTCTGTGCATGCTCCGCTTATTTGTGGTTATGGTTATGAACCGCGTAGAAAAACTTCCCGGTGGCTGGACTGGCAGGAGTATACCCTTGATTACCTTGATCGCATGTTGTCTGAGTACAGGGAAGTAGCGGTATGCGGTTTATGCATGGGTGCGGTTCTTGCATTAAATCTTGCAATTGAGCGACCGAACAGGATTAGCGCACTTTCAGTTCTTTCAACAACCCTGTATTTCGATGGATGGGCAACGCCACGCTCCCGTATGTTATTGCCACTGGCATTTTATAGTCCTTTACGATACTTTCTTTCGGTGCGCGAGAGGGAGCCTTATGGAGTCAAAAATCCACATATCCGGGCCTGGATTGCAAAAGAAATGCAGTCACGTCAGACTTCTGCCGCAGGAGCTGCGCGTTTACCCATGAAGGGTATCTATGAGGCAAGTCGCCTGATGAAAAAGGTTAGGACAGACATCAATAAAATCGAGTCGCCAGTTTTGATTGTTCATGCGAATGAAGATGATGTGGCCAGCATTCGTAGTGCTGAATATGTAGCTGGGCATGTAGCGAGCCCGGTGCTGAGAAAAGTCATTGTCTACAATAGTTATCATATGTTGACCCTGGACAACGATCGGAATCAGGTTATGCAGGAAACTGCTGCTTTTTTCAGTGATAACATGCAAAAAAACTATATAGGCTCAATGATTGGAAACCGGCCGGCCTAACTGGTTACAGACGATGGATGAGATGGTTGAATGGGGAGTGCAGTGAATACATTTGAAAGAATCAGAAAATTAATGGCTGAAAAGTTTGGACTGGATGAATCCGGTTTAACTCCTGAGGAGTCACTCGAAACACTAGGGCTTGATTCCCTGTCAGTGATAGAGTTGATGTTTTCAATCGAAGATGCCTTTGATATCAAACTTCCTGATGAACCGGTTCCGCTCAAGACCTTGCAGGATGTAGTAGATACAGTTAATCAGTTGATTACGGAACAACATGGCAAATCGTAATCTGGTTGCGGTGACAGGCCTGGGCGTCGTTTCTCCCCTGGGTTTTGGCGCCAGGCATTTCTTTTCTGCGTTGATGAATGGGGAGTCGGGTATTGGGCGGATTGATGTTCCTTTTGTTGATGCCCTATCTACTAAAATTGCTGCCCAGGTACGTTTTAATCCCGATGAGCATTTTTCGAAAATTCGCCTGAACCAGCTTGACAGGGTAAGTCAATTTGCTCTGGTCGCTGCTCGCCAGGCAATGGCTGATGCAGGACTTGAAGGCATTTCCCAGCCTGAACGTATCGGCGTTTATATGGGGTGCGGGATGGGCGGCGCTACGTCATTTGAGTCTGGGTATCGTGATCTGTTTGAAAAACAGCTGTTTCGTATCAGTCCTTACTCGGTCATACTGACCATGAATAATGCGGCTGCCAGTCATATTTCTATTGAGTTTGGCCTGAAAGGGCCAAATCAGACTTTTTCTACAGCCTGTTCTTCTTCCGGAGTGGCCATTGGTGAGGCAATGAGAACCATCAGTCATGGGTATGCAGACTGTATGCTAGCTGGCGGGGCAGAGGCTTTGTTGAGTTATGGGACCATTCGTGCGTGGGAGGCATTGCGAACTCTGGCCCGTGAAGATGTGGACCCGAAAGCTTCCTGCAGGCCCTTTTCGAAAGATCGGAACGGGTTGGTATTGGGTGAAGGTGCAGCGGTCGTAGTTCTTGAAAACCTTGAAAAGGCGAAATCTCGTAATGCCCAGATTTATGCCATTCTCAATGGTTTTGGCAACACCTCTGATGCATCCCATCTGACTAAACCTGATAGTAATGGTCAGGCGCGCGCCATGCGTATGGCGCTGGAACATTCACAAATTTCTCCTGAAAGCATTGGCTACGTTAACGCCCATGGAACTGCCACTCAGGTAGGCGATGAAACGGAAACAAACGCAATTAAACTGGTGTTTGGTTCCATGGCCCGCCAGATTCCAGTCAGTGCGACCAAGTCCATGCATGGTCATTTGATGGGGGCAACTGCCGCTCTGGAATTTGTCGCCATGGTCATGGCGCTCAAGGAAAGGAAATTGCCCCCGACGATGTTTCTGCGTGATCCTGACCCTGTGTGTGATCTTGATTATGTTGCAAACGCTGGCCGGGATGCACCAAAGCTTCAGGCCGCCATGTCAAATGCATTTGCTTTTGGTGGAAGCAATGCCGTGCTTGTTGCCTCACGTGCTTGAATGACAAGATGACTCTATATGATAAGCTAGGCGGTGAACAAGGTGTTCGCCAGTTGGTGGACAGTTTTTATTATATTATGGAGACTGATCCCCTGGCTGTAAGGATCCGGAATCTTCATCCGGCGGATCTGTCAGGATCTCGTGAAAAACTGTTTTTTTATCTTTCTGGCTGGTTGGGTGGACCTGAACTTTATATCCAGAAATATGGCCATCCGAGGTTGCGTGCCCGTCATCTCCCGTTTTCAATAGGGGAACTGGAGCGGGATGAGTGGATGAGATGCATGATTCAGGCCCTCCATGCACTCCCGGTCGAACCAGTAGTAAGGAGGCAGTTAGGAAATGCCTTTTATCAGATTGCGGATTTAATGCGCAACAAGCAGGATGGGCTGCCTGATTACCAATTCAAGGATTAATGATCAATTCATTGATCTTTCATAAATATTCTCGCATTCGTGTTATAATCCAGAACTTTTTTAGCAGGATCTATTCATGTCCCGAGCTTTGCGCAATATAGCTATTATCGCCCACGTTGATCATGGTAAAACCACGCTTGTGGATAAGCTGCTTCATCAGGCTGGTACCTTTGCCGCTCATCAGCATATTGGTGAACGGGTCATGGACAGTAATGATCTGGAGAAAGAACGAGGAATCACCATTCTGGCAAAAAATACGGCCGTTAATTATGAAGGGGTTCATATCAACATTGTTGATACCCCGGGCCATGCTGATTTTGGGGGTGAGGTAGAAAGGGTGCTGTCCATGGTTGACGGGGTTCTGCTTCTGGTAGATGCCGTTGATGGCCCCATGCCCCAAACCCGTTTTGTTACCCGTAAGGCACTGGCCCTCGGTTTGCGCCCTATAGTTGTTGTTAATAAAGTTGATCGGCCAGGGGCCCGCGCTGACTGGGTCGTCAACCAGACATTTGAGCTGTTTGATTCCCTTGGCGCATCGGATGAACAACTTGATTTTCCAGTTGTTTATGCATCTGCCCTGAATGGTTATGCATATCTTGACCCTAAGATTCCGTCTGACAGTATGCGACCCCTGTTTGAGACTATTCTTGGATATGTCCCTGCGCCTCGGGTCACTGTTGACGAACCTTTTCAGTTGCAGATTGCAGCATTGGATTATTCGAGTTTTGTCGGTCGGATTGGGATTGGTCGCATCACGCGGGGTCGACTCAAGCCAGGGCAGGAAGTGCTTGTTCTTGCTGGAGAAGGCGAAGAGAAACCTCGCCGTGCACGTGTTAATCAGGTACTCGGGTTCCAGGGTCTTGAGCGTGTAGTCTGGGATGAAGCCCTGGCTGGGGATATTGTTGCGATAAACGGCATAGAGGAAGTAAATATTGGCATCACGTTATGTGATCCGGCAAAGCCAGAAGCCTTGCCAATGATCAGCGTGGATGAACCCACGCTCGTAATGAATTTTCAGGTTAACACCTCCCCCTATGCCGGACAGGAGGGAAAATTCGTTACTAGCCGACAATTGCGCGAGCGCCTGGACAAGGAACTTTTGACCAATGTTGCCTTGAGGGTTGAAGAGACTGATGACGCAGATACCTTTGTGGTAGCCGGGCGTGGCGAGTTACATTTGACCATTTTGCTTGAAAATATGAGGCGCGAGGGGTTTGAGCTTGCAGTTTCGCGGCCGCGTGTAGTAATTCGTGAACTGGATGGGCAAAAAACCGAGCCTTATGAATTATTGACTATAGACGTTGAAGAAGTTCATCAGGGAGTTGTCATGGAGGCGCTAGGGCAGCGTCGAGGAGACTTGCAGGACATGGTTCCGGATGGCCAGGGAAGAGTCCGGCTGGATTATAGGATTCCGGCACGTGGCTTGATTGGCTTTCAGTCAGATTTTCTGACCATGACGCGAGGCAGTGGAATTATGGCCCATGTTTTTGATGCCTATGGACCGGTTAAGGCTGATATTCCTGCACGACGCAATGGAGCGCTTATTTCTGCCGAACAAGGTGAAGCAGTGGCTTATGCCCTGTGGAAGCTTCAGGAACGTGGCAGAATGTTTGTCGCACCCGGGGATCGTCTTTACGAAGGAATGGTTATTGGTGTTCATACCCGTGACAATGATCTTGTGGTTAATCCGGTTCGAACCAAACAATTAACCAATGTTCGGGCATCTGGTACAGATGAGGCGATAGTCCTGACTCCTCCAATCCATTTGACACTTGAATCTGCAATTGAATTTATTGCTGATGACGAGTTGGTGGAAATTACTCCCAGGAGTATACGTATCCGAAAACGTTTTTTGAATGAAACCGAGCGTAAAAGAGCAGGTCGCGTCGGCTAGAGTGGCATTTGCATCCAGTTGGCCTGACGCTAAAATTGCTGCACAGAGATCCGGGGATCCTGCATGAACATGCTGATTGCCGTTTTAGCGGCTGTTGCACTTGTTACCTGTTTTCTCGTTTTGCTGCGGATAAACCGCAGACAGGACTCGGGTGACCTTGCCCGTTTGCTTGAAGAAAAACATCGGGCCATGATTGCTGACCTGCATGGCGGCCTTGACAGGCACGCTGATCGCCTGTCCTCTGTTCAGGCTGAAAATGCTGAACGGTTACGAGCCGTCGTGAGCACGGAATTGAACCAGACACGTGATTCCATGCAATCCTTGACACTTTCCCTTCAGGCAAAACTTGATGAGATGCGTCTGCTTGTCATTTCAAGTCTGCATGAAACACTGACCGGGCAGGCCAAACATAACCAGGATCTTCTCCAGGGGTTGATGCAACAGACCACAGCCCAGTTAACTTCCAGTATTGAAAGTCTGACCAAGATTGTTGAAACACGTCTACTTGAAATTAATGGGAAAGTCACCGAACGTCTGGATGAAGGTTTTAAAAAAACCAATGAGACTTTTGCCAATGTCATGGCAAGGCTTGCGACCATTGATGAAGCTCAGCGAAAAATCGATGGCTTGACCACGAATGTAGTGAGTTTGCAGGAACTTCTTGGAGACAAGCGATCACGTGGGGCTTTCGGTGAAGTTCAGCTTGATAATCTGGTGCGTAATATCCTTCCTCCCCAATCTTACATGATGCAGCATACGCTGCCGAATGGCAGCCGTGTGGACTGTGCCCTTTTTCTGCCTCCGCCAACGGGTACGGTTGCCGTGGATTCAAAATTTCCAATGGAGAATTACCACAGGATGTTCGAGCCTGATTCATCTGATGCTGAACGCGTAATAGCACAGCGCCAGTTCAAGATTGATGTCAAGCATCATATTGATGACATTGGGAATAAATATATCATTCCGGATGTGACTTCTGATGGGGCGGTCATGTTTGTCCCGGCAGAAGCGGTTTTTGCTGAAATACATGGCCACCATGGAGATGTGGTTGAATACGCCATGCGCAAAAGGGTCTGGATTGTTTCTCCAACTACGTTGATGGCTATTCTTAATACGGCACGGGCAGTGATCAAGGATGTTGAGACACGGCGCCAGGTGCATATCATCAAGGAGAATCTTGGGCAGTTGGGTAAAGAATTCATGCGTTTTGACAAACGGATGAAAAATCTTTCAGATCATATTCGTCAGGCCCATGAAGATGCTGAACAGGTACAGATTACCAGTCAGAAAATCAGCAATCGTTTTGCCAAAATCGAGGCTGTGGAACTAAAGCCGGATGAAAACCTGGAGAGGTTGCCAGGAGTGGAGAATGACGAGGAAGATAACTGACAGCCAGTGTTTCCAGAGCATGAAGCTCTGGTCCGTTTTTTGGGGCAGAAGAGGGAACACAATCCAGTTTAGGAGATTACGGGATAAATCCTGAAGGAAATCTGGGGAGAGCGATTGGAAAAGCTGGAAAAAGTGGGTAGACATGGCCGTGAGAAGCTTATGCCCATGTTTGCGAATCGATTGTTAAAGAATGCACGGCATTTTGGAAAATGGGCGAGAAGGAGACATATTTCCTGTTATCGAATTTATGATTGGGATTTGCCCGAATTCCCGTTTGTGATTGATTGCTACGACTTGCACATCCATCTCCAGGAATTCGAAACTGGTTATGACATGCAGCCTCATCTTCATGCGTTATGGCTTGATGAGGTAAAAGGGATTGTTGGGTCAGTGCTGAATATCCAGGATAAAGCCATTTTCTGTAAATGGCGACCCCGGCATGGCAACAGGGCAGAACTATCCCTGGCTGCTTCAGCTTCAGATCGTTTCGTGGTTACTGAAAATGGGTGCAGGTTTTGGGTGGATCTTTCAGGTAAGCTTGATACTGGTTTGTTTATTGATCACCGCAATACCCGCTCTCTGGTTGCCAAGGCTGCAGCAGGTAAACGATTTCTGAATCTTTTTGCCTACACTGGCAGTTTTACGGTTTATGCTGCCATGGCCGGAGCCCAGTCCAGCCTGAGTGTTGATTTGTCACATACCTATCTTGATTGGGCTCGGGAGAACATGGCCCTTAACCGGATTGATCCTTTGCCACACCAGTTTCTTCAGGTCGATATCCTTCGCTGGATGGATGAACGCTCTGAGATGAATCATCAATTTGATGTCATCATGCTGGATCCCCCATCTTTTTCAAATTCGAAGAGAATGGATAGAGTCCTGGATATCCAGGCAGATCATGTTTCCTTGATTCAAGGCTGCCTGAGTATGCTGGCTCCAGATGGAAAGCTATTTTTTTCAACCAATCTTCGCCGTTTCAGGCTGGATGAAAAAATACTTTCAGGGTGTGTCCTTTTTGAAGAGATAACTAAACAGACAATACCCGAGGATTGCCACAGACGTGCTCATCGAAGCTGGATTTTGACACATCGCCGAGGATAGAAACAAGATAGGTGTGGATTACGGTCAGTTTTAACATGGGTATTTTATGCCATGAGGTCTTCCAGACAGTCTGCTTCAGTCCGCAGGTTGGTAGCGCGGCGGACTGGCCTGTGAATTCGAACCACAGCAGTATTGGTTTTTTAGCTACCCTGTCTGCATCTTGACCCAAATCTGTTGAATTTCCTCTCCTGACGGGCCCTGTGTTGATTGAAATCTTTAGGGAAGTGATAATGCGGGTTTAATTCTTTGTCAGGTTTTTTCTGCAGTTTATATCTTATGAAGAACAGCTTAAATCCAGATCTGCTGCCCAATCTGGAGGGAGTGCAGAATAGGTTTCATGTTCAGGCTGTTCTTCGAAGGGTCGTTGCAGGATGGTGAGAAGCCGGTCAATTTCATCAAAATTTCCATGTTTTGCCTGTTGTATGGCCTGTTCAGCCAGATAGTTGCGAAGAATATATTTTGGGTTGACCTGATTCATGTGCAGGCTTCGCTCAACTGGGTTGCTTTTTTCCCAGCTGAGTCGTTCTGCGTATCGTTTTCCCCAAGCATCGAAGGACAGGCGGTCGAGAAACTGGTTACGCAGGGGTTCGTTTTTAGTTAATGGGTTTTCAACAAATCCAGACAGAGCACGCATGAAACGGGTGTAATCGATTTTGTTTTTATCCATTAAATCAATTAGATCTGAAATGATGATTTCATCGTCATCCCGTTCTTTCGCAAAACCTAATTTTTTTCTCATGATTTTTAGCCACTTCACATCATAGGCAGGTGCATAGGCTTCCAGAATCTGGACAGCCTGGTCCTGGGACAGATGGGGGGACAGGGCTTGGACCAATGCATGGAGGTTCCATAAACCGATCCTCGGTTGCTGACTGAATGCATAACGGCCATGTGCGTCTGTATGGTTACAGACAAAGTCATGCTGGTAGGCATCCAGAAATCCAAACGGTCCATAATCAAGGGTTAAACCGATGATGGACATGTTGTCGGTATTGAGTACCCCATGGGTAAAACCAACGGATTGCCATTGAGCAATCAGTTCGGCAGTACGGATTCCGACTTTTTCGAGCCACAACGCAATTTTGTCAGGATGCGCTTCCAGTTCGGGATAATAATGGGTGATGATGAAGTTAGCCAGATTCAGACTCAAATGATGCTGGTTGCGATAATAGAATACCTCGAAGCTGCCAAATCTGACATGGGTAGGGGCAATTCTTGTGAGGATGGCGGCCGTCTCAATTTGTTCACGCAGGACAGGCTCATGACTTCCAGTAATGCAAAGAGCCCGCGTAGTTGGGATTCCGAGCGCATGCATGGCTTCTGAGCACAGATATTCACGGATACTTGATCGTAATACTGCGCGTCCGTCAGCGCCTCGTGAGAAAGGAGTGCGGCCTATCCCCTTGAGCTGGATTTCCATCATTCCTTCTGAGCCCATGGATTCACCGATGAGGATGGCGCGACCATCCCCTAGCTGGGGGACATAAACGCCAAACTGGTGCCCGGAATAGAGCATTGCGATGGGTTTGATTTCCTGATGTCCGCCATGACCGGAGAAGAGTGCGAGACCTTCGCTTCCGAAAGCCATGTCCGGAGTGGCATTGATAAGTGCCAGGGCTGAAGCGTTGCAACTGACCCAGAATGGATTCGGAATTGGTGTGGGAGAGACTTCTGAATAAAACTCTGGACCAAGTTGCACAAAGCGACTTTTCTGCATCAACCCATCAAGTGTAATAACTGGTTTCAGGCCACGTTCCTTGAGTGCAGAAGGCGCTGTTTCTCTCTTGCCCATTCTCGTTCCTTTTCACTTTGCCGCTTGTCGTGAAGTTTTTTACCCTTACCAAGGCCTATGTCCAGTTTGATACGGCCATGCGAGTAGTGAAGATTGATAGGCACCAATGCGTAGCCGGCACGTTCCACCTTGCCAATCAGCTTCTGGATTTCATCAGATCGCAATAACAGCTTGCGTGTGCGTATGGGATCCGGGTGAATATGTGTTGAGGCAGTATTCAGGGGGGAAACATGCGCGCCAATGAGAAAGACCTCGCCGTTACGCAGGATAACGTAAGCTTCAGTCAGGTGTGCCCGTCCTGCACGTATGGATTTGACTTCCCAGCCTTCCAGAACAATGCCTGCCTCAAATTTTTCCTCTATGGCATATTCATGAAAAGCCTTTTTGTTTTGGACAATACTCATGAAAAATGAAACTCGTGATCCAAACGCATATAATACCAGTTTTTGGACTCAAGTATGGCGCAGGTAGAAAAATCCGTAATCGTCTTGCATTCGGCACGCCAGATGTTTGATCTGGTCGATCGTGTGGAAGATTATGCCCATTTTCTCCCATGGTGTGGCGGCACATCGATAGCCGAACGTAGTGATGGAGAAGTTGTGGCAACAGTGATGATCAATTATCACGGACTTAAGCAGTCTTTTACGACACGTAACCATCGTGAGCCTCCGAATCTTATCAGGGTTTCACTGGAGAAGGGTCCCTTTCATGATCTTTCGGGAGAGTGGCGCTTTATACCCCTTGAGGAAAATGCCTGCCGCATCGAATTTTACCTGCATTACACCTTTTCAAGCCGGGTCCTGGAAAAGGTTGTGGGCCCAGTTTTCGATCATATCGCCAATTCATTCGTGGATGCTTTTATTCAACAGGCTGAAAAGGTATACAAGGGTGAAGATCGCTTCTGAAATGATACATGTTGAAGTAGCCTATGCGGCTGAGGTTGCCGAGCAGGTTATAGTACCGGTTTATGTCAGAAAGACAGCTACCCTTGGAGAGGCAATTAAAGTCTCGGGTATGCTTGAGCGTTTTCCGGAACTTGATCTGGCTGTGAACAGGGTAGGTGTTTTTGGTCGGCTCGGAAATCTTGAAGATCTGGTATCTGATGGAGACAGAATAGAACTATACCGGCCGCTAATTGCTGATCCCAAGGAGGCAAGGCGTCGCAGGGCCAGGGGTAATAGTCAGAAGGCTGGAAAAAATCATTAGTTGAAGGCGAGCCACCTTCAAAGCCGGGGGTTAGGTGGGCAGCGGTTTACGCGATAACCGCGAGTCCGTATAATACTTATTTGCAATAAGGGATTAACGAACATGCGTGTTATCCAGAAAGCGCTCACCTTTGATGATGTGTTGCTTGTACCTGCGCATTCGGCTGTCCTGCCGCGTGAAGTCAGTCTACAAACCAGGTTGACCCGAAATATCTCACTTAACCTCCCTATTCTGTCTGCGGCAATGGACACGGTTACTGAAGCCAGGCTGGCGATAACACTTGCCCAGGAAGGTGGCATCGGTATCATCCACAAAAATATGACAGCACGGGAACAGGCTGCACAGGTGGCCAATGTCAAGCGGTTCGAGTCTGGTGTAGTCAAGGATCCAATTACTATTTCGGGCAACATGATTGTTCGGGATGTGCTTAATCTTACCCGGCAGCACCGCATCTCCGGCCTGCCAGTCGTGGATGGCACCAAGGTGATAGGGATTGTCACAAATCGGGACCTGCGTTTTGAAACGAACCTTGATCAGCCTGTCCGCAATATTATGACACCAAGGGATCGCCTAGTGACGGTCAAGGAAGGTTCCAGCCGTGAGGAAGCACTGGATCTCATGCACCGTTTCCGGCTAGAACGGGTACTGGTGGTTAATGATGAGTTTGAGCTGAAAGGTCTCATCACTGTTAAGGATATCCAGAAATCTAGTGAACACCCCCTGGCAAGCAAAGATCAGTTCGGGAGGTTGCGTGCTGGTGCGGCTGTAGGTGTGGGTGAAGGCACGGATGAGCGCGTAGCACTTCTTGTTGAGGCGGGCGTGGATGTTATTATTGTGGATACAGCTCATGGCCATTCACAAGGTGTTCTGGATCGGGTACGCTGGGTGAAGAAAAATTTTCCGCACCTTGATGTGATTGGTGGCAATATCGCAACTGCTGCCGCAGCAAGGGCATTGGCTGATTATGGTGCTGATGCCGTCAAGGTTGGAATTGGGCCGGGGTCTATCTGTACGACACGGATCGTTGCGGGTGTCGGAGTACCACAGATTACAGCAATTGACAATGTATCACAGGCCCTGGAGGGCAGTGGCATCCCCGTTGTTGCCGATGGCGGGGTCAGGTTCTCAGGTGATATTGCCAAGGCGATTGCTGCAGGGGCGCATTGTGTCATGCTAGGCGGGCTTTTTGCCGGTACGGAGGAGGCGCCAGGTGAAATTGAACTGTTCCAGGGGCGTTCCTATAAGTCTTATCGAGGCATGGGATCGCTTGGGGCCATGCAAAAAGGTTCAAGTGACCGTTATTTCCAGGATGATGAAGATAATGCCGATAAGTTGGTGCCTGAAGGGGTTGAAGGAAGGGTTCCCTATAAAGGGAGTGTTGTTCAGGTGATTCATCAGTTGTCTGGAGGATTGCGGGCTGGCATGGGTTATATTGGTGCCAGGAATATCGAAGAAATGCGTACGCGTGCAGAATTTGTCCAGATCACTCAGGCAGGGTTCCGGGAGTCACACATCCATGATGTGCAGATTACCAAGGAAGCCCCCAATTATCATATCGATTAACCAATGGGGTTGATTCCCTGTTTTTTCCAGGCTTGCTCATGGCCCATCCCAGGATTCTTGTTCTTGATTTTGGTTCTCAATATACACAGCTTATAGCTCGGCGTGTACGTGAGGTACAGGTTTACTGTGAAATTCATCCTTATGATGTAGCAGATGATTTTGTGAGGAGTTTTCAACCTTCAGGAATTATCCTGTCGGGTGGCCCAAGCTCGGTTACGGATGAGATTCCTGCCAAAGCCCCTGATACTGTTTTTACACTTGGTGTGCCAGTATTGGGGATCTGTTATGGCATGCAGACCATGGCAGCTCAACTGGGTGGAAAGGTTCATTGTGCCCGGGTACGTGAATTTGGTTATGCCGAGGTTCGTGCAAGAGGACATTCGAAGCTGCTTGAAAAGCTCAGTGATCGGGTTAACAGTGAAGGCCAGGAGTTTCTGGATGTCTGGATGAGCCATGGTGACGGGGTCATGAAATTACCCCCGGGCTTTAAAGTTATTGCTTCAAACCCGACCTGTTCAATTGCGGGAATGGCAGATGAGCTGCGGCATTTTTATGCATTGCAGTTTCATCCAGAAGTAACCCATACCCTTCAGGGGAGTATTATCCTGTCCCGGTTCGTGCATGATATCTGTGGCATAGGATATGACTGGAACATGCCAGATTATGCTGCAGAATCGGTATTACATATCCAGAATGAGGTGGGTCAGGATGAAGTAATACTTGGTCTTTCAGGTGGGGTCGATTCTTCTGTGGCCGCTGCGCTCTTGCATCGGGCAATCGGGGACCGGCTTACCTGTGTATTTGTTGATCATGGATTACTGCGTTTAGGTGAGGCAGAGCAGGTTATGCAGACATTCAAGGATCACCTTGGTGTCAAGGTTGTCCATGTCAATGCTGCAGTTAGATTCCTGTCTGAGCTGGCTGGTGTCACGGATCCGGAAATAAAGAGACGGATAATCGGGCGGGTTTTTATAGAAGTGTTTCAGGAAGAGGCCGCACGTTTCCCTCAGGTGAAATGGCTGGCCCAGGGGACGATTTATCCGGATGTCATCGAGTCAGCCGGTAAAAGCAAGAAAGCACATACCATCAAGTCACACCACAATGTCGGAGGATTGCCTGAAAGTCTTCATCTTAAACTGATTGAACCGCTTCGTGAGCTTTTCAAGGATGAGGTACGTGAGTTGGGCATCTCTTTGAATCTCCCTCCGGAAATGGTTTATCGGCATCCTTTTCCGGGTCCTGGTCTTGCAGTACGCATCCTGGGTGAGGTCAGGCAGGAGTTTGCCGATCTGCTGCGTGCCGCGGATGCAATTTTTATTGATGAATTGAGGCGAAGCGGGTGGTATGAGCGTACTTCTCAGGCCTTTGCCGTATTTTTACCCGTACGTTCGGTGGGAGTTATGGGGGATGGTCGAACTTATGAGTATGTTGTGGCATTGCGTGCCGTGCAAACCCAGGATTTCATGACTGCACATTGGGCTGAATTGCCACATGAGTTGCTCGGTCGAGTATCAAATCGTATTATCAATGAGGTTCGGGGTATCAATCGGGTCGTGTATGACATATCAGGTAAACCTCCAGCCACCATTGAGTGGGAGTAATCCTGCTCAGGATGAAGAATTCATGCGGCTAGCCCTCGATCTGGCGCGCAAGGCACAGGATCTTGGCGAAGTGCCGGTTGGGGCTATTGTAGTCAGTAATGGCCAGATTATCGGATCCGGTTTTAATTGTCCTGTGA
>JAGWIG010000117.1 GCA_028873515.1 Pseudomonadota bacterium
ATATTCGCACCGCTCAAAATTCAGCGGGCAACCCGGCAGCAATTGAAATTCCGCATCCCACAGGCCCCGCAGTTTTTCTTAATAAAAATGCTTTGGCTAAAATTGGATTGCCAGACACAAATCGTTTTCCTGATAGGGCAGCGGCGCTATTAGATTGGGGTGCTAGAGCATCGTCTTTAGGTTTTAATCATAGTCTTGATTTAAATAAATTTGCCCATGCTGCACAAACTTCTGCAACAAAAGAAACTGGCGAACAGTTGATACTCGCAAATGGCTGGAATCCTTTTTTCACACAGCAAATAAAAGAATCAAAACATACGGAAGCTTTGAATTTTGCAGCGCAAAATATTGAACTTACTTTTAACAACATCGCATATAAGCAGCCATTTGCAAATCAATCTTATGAAGACTGGCATAAAATTAATAAGCCTATGACTGCAAAATCTAAAGCAGTCATGGAATCAACAATGGCTGGGCGGAGTAATTTTCCTAAATTCAGCATTATTATGCCGGTTTTCAATACGCCAATTCAAGAGCTAAAATCCGCTATTGATTCAGTGCAATCTCAAGTGTACCCGAATTGGGAACTGATTATTGTTGATGATGCTTCAACCAATGAAGATATCAGATTGTTTTTGAATGAATATGAATCATCTGAGCAAATTCGCATTGAGCGCCGATCTGAAAATGGCCATATTTGTCAGGCATCCAATGACGCAATTGCAGTGGCGACTGGGGATTGGATGCTGTGCCTGGATCATGATGATACCGTTGAACCTTATGCGCTTTATATGCTCGCGTCTGAAATTGTCGCCAATGAAAATCTAGTGTTTATTTATTCGGATTCTGACAAGATATCTCCTGATGGTAAATTAGTAGATCCGTATTTTACACCTGATTTTAATTACGATCTTCTTTTGGCGCAGAATTACGTTACGCATTTGAGCGCTTACAAGTTGGATATTGTTAAAGGAATTGGCGGTTATAGAAAAGGATATGAAGGCTCTCAAGATTGGGATTTAACGCTTCGCTATCTTACCGCAACTGGAAATATTCAAGGTGAACGAAGCGGTATTAAGCATATTCCGCACGTGCTGTACCACTGGAGGCAATCCAAAGATTCAGTTTCTGCTAATATCATGAATAAACCTTATGCGCGGCAAGCAGGAATTCAGGCAGTTGCAGATCATTTGAAAGAAACCAAACAGAACTGTTCTATTACGCCGCATAATATTGTGCCTATTTTCAATATGGTTCGGTTCCTCCTGCCAAAAGATCAGCCAAAAGCTTCCATCATTATCCAGACCAAAGATAACCATGAGCAATTGGGTATTTGTGTCAATTCAATCTTGGAAAAAACCGCGTACAATAATTACGAGATTATTGTTATGGACAATGGCTGGCGCAAAGATGCGTTGAAAAACATTAAGAAAAATGACAAAGTAAAACTGTTTTCAGCTAGTGGGCCGTTTAATTATGCGAAGACTAATAATACAGGAGCGGATTATGCTTCTGGCGAATTCCTTTGCTTCTTAAATGACGATACTCAAATTATTGAAAGTTCTTGGCTGCTTGATTTGGTAGCTTTGGCTGCGCGGCCATGGACTGGCGCTGTTGGCCCACGCCTACTGTATCCTGACGGGCATGTGCAACAGGCAGGGACAATCATTGATCTGTCTATGCCAGCAGGTCAGAAGGCTATCCACGCCTTCCAAAGAGAACAAGTTGCGTCTCCTGGCGTGGGAGGCCGTGGCGTATTAGCAGCGGAATGGAGTGCTGTAACAGGTGCGTGCCTAGTTATCGAAAAACGCAAATACCAAGAGATGAATGGTATGGATGCAAATCAATTTCCCTTAGATTATAACGATGTTGATTTATGTTTGCGCCTTATGAAAGCAGGATATAAAAATGTTTGCGCCGGGCATATTATTGTTCTTCATCATGAAGGCATGAGCAAGAAAAAGAACAAAAAGACATTTACAGATGAACAAGTTATTGATTCGGAAAGCGCGTTTGCTAAACGTCATGAAGGTTTTGTAGATCCGTACCTTAATGCAAATCAGCAATTTCATCCGCATCTTAGAGCGATTCTAACTGCGCCGCCTCAGTTGCCATTCAATGAATCAATTGAGCGAGAATCAATGCTGGTTATTAACGGAGGCCATAAGGAAGCGATTGCGTTGTATTTTGATGACGTAAAAGCCTTTTGCATGAATGCTAATGGCCATACTTTAGGATTTTCTTATCCTCGCATGGACCGCGTGGCTATATTGGATTCACGAGATTCGCCATCGGATCTGCTTTATATCTGCCATATGCTTGGTATTTCTAAGATACTCATGAACGGTATTGGAAACAGTACTTATGGGTTGATAGATTATCTCTTGGAAGCGGAAAAGTACGGTATTGAAGTTATCTATCATTTTGTTGAATCTGAAAAAGAAGAACGATTGCCTGACGAAATAAAAGCTTTTATTTGGGCAAAGGCTAGAAAAATTGACTTGGCAGCGCTTGAAGCGGAAGTTGATAACGCGGATGCTGCCTAGTCTTACGCATTTCAATTATGACGAACTGGATGTAAATTGTAATTGTCGTTTATGTAGTGCCGAGAGACAGGCAGGGAAGCTATATTCTAAATATATTGCCTTAAACCCTCGGCACCCATGGACTTGCCAATGCCCTTCCTGCAAAGAAAGAAATAAACTCTATGAGGACTATTTGATTGCGGGAATTAAAAGAGACACTTACAGCGAACTTTCGTTTCTCACACAGGATCATCCAGAAATTGGACCTTTTTTAGCATGGGTGTGGCGAACTACGCAAAAAGAAGAAGATAAAACCAAGATATTCAATAGGATTTGGTGGCTTAATCAAGGAGCTACGGTTACTCTCGGTTGGTGGCTGGATAAATGGCTTATGCTATCTGGTGTAGATATGTATGAAAAACCCGCAGAATCAGGCTTCTAATAAGTGTTGACTCTGAATAGAGTCTATGCTAACTGAAGCTTAATGAGATTAAATTCTTCACATTCCTATGTAGATCGCGGAAACGATTTTTATCCAACACCAATTGAAGCAATCCAGTCCCTCATAGAAATTGAGGGTGCTAGAATGCCCCATACAATATGGGAACCGGCATGTGGTGACGGCGCTATTGTAAAGCCTCTAGAGAGGTCAGGACGCCAAGTTGTAGCGACTGATCTAATTGATTATGGCGCAGGATATTGCGGGCATGTTAATTTTCTTGATACGCTTTGTCCCTCTGATGCAGAGGGAATTGTTACAAATCCACCCTACAAATTAGCTTCTCAATTTGTAGAAAAAGCAATTAGAGAAGCACCCTATAGTGCCTTTCTCCTGCGTATCAATTTTCTTGAAAGCATTAGGCGTTATGATTTTTGGAAACAAGCGCCCTTAGCAAGAGTTCTTGTTTCATCTCGCAGGCTTCCTACGATGCATAGACATGGCTGGGAAGGCCCAAAAGCGCCATCAAATATGCTGTTTGCATGGTTTGTTTTTGAAAAAGATAACTATGAACGCAAAATTGAATGGTTCGATTGGGCAGATTATAAAAAGGAATTTTCATGCGATATACATTAGACGACATTCTTAAACTTTTTGGCAGCAAAAGAAACGCTGCAAGACAATTAGGTTTTGACCACAAAACTATGTGCCGTCATCTTAATAATCATGGCTATTTCGATACTGAATCTGCCGTTGCTTATCGGCAGCTGGACGCTGAAAGAAAAGAGGCAGCAAAACGCTTCAAAGTATTGAATCAAGGCGAAATACAACCAGTAAAAATACCTAGATCTGAGGAAGAAGAATCAGCTCGGCAAGCAGCGCAGCAAGGATACGCACCTGAATTTGATCTAATTCATCCAGTACCAGACGGCATGACGAGCCGAGGCACGTCCATTAAATACGGCGAAGATGGCGAGATCAAAGAATATTGGAATAAAACTAAGCAAGCTGGGCGGCATCCTGATGAAGTTGTTCGGATTCCAGGCCCGCGAACCATTGTAAAAACAAGCACCCTGCTGGACCAGCAAGGAAACGTTGCGCAACAATGGATATCGGAAAAGCCTCAAGATGTTGCAAGAGAACAGGCATGGCAAGCGTTTGCTGATGCGTTAAAGGCGGATTTACCAAAATCCGAACCTGTTAAGGCTCCAAAGTCTACAGACAAAGATTTGATGGTCGTAATTCCTGTCGGAGACGCGCATATAGGCATGCATTCCTGGCGCGCAGAAACAGGGACGGATTATGATCTGGATATTGCAGAAAGTCTTCACGACAAAGCATTTACTTATCTTCTAGATAACAGCCCTAATGCGGGACTTGGATTGCTGGCTTTCCTCGGGGATATTACGCACACTGACAGCTACGAAGCAGTGACCCCTGCGCACAAGAATCTATTGGATGCTGATTCTCGCTACCCTAAAATTGTGCAGACAACCGTAAAAATGGTGCGCTCTGCCATCAATAAGTCTCTTGCTAAATTTAAAAAAGTGCATGTGATTATTGAGGTTGGCAATCACGACCCTTCTACCGCGATTTTCCTGGCAATTTGTATTGCTGCAATTTATGAAAATGATCCGCGCATCACAGTAGATACATCTCCAGCCCATTATCATTATTATCGTTTCGGTTCATGTTTGATTGGCGTGCATCATGGCCATGGTGCAAAAATGGAGCAATTGCCTTTGATCATGGCAAATGATCGCCCTGAAGATTGGGGCGAAACCAAACACAGAAAATGGCTCACTGGGCATATTCACCATGCAGTTTTGAAAGATTTTGTTGGTGTAACAGTTGAATCATTTCGTATTCTTGCAGCACCAGATGCCTATGCGGCAAATAAAGGCTATAGAGCGCCGCGAGATATGCAGGCG
>JAGWIG010000041.1 GCA_028873515.1 Pseudomonadota bacterium
TGGAGGTATCATGAGGACGTTCGACGTCAGGTTCAAAAAGAAAGTGGTCCGGGAGTATCTTTCTGGCAAGGGAGGATACAAAATCCTCGCCGCCAGGTACGACATCGCTGACAGCCTGATCAGGAGATGGGTCGGGGCATATCAGCATCATGGTAGTGCCGGTCTTGTTCGTCAGCGCGGTCGATACACGTATGGGTTCAAGCTGGAGGTGCTGCATCGCCTCGCGGCTGAGAGCCTGTCCTGCCGCGAACTGGCGGCTATTTACAATATCGGCAATCCGCATAGCATCACGATGTGGCAGCAACAGTATGAGCGCGGAGAACTTTGCTTGCCGCAGCACATTCCCCCATTGGATAATTCGGTGCCAAATAAGAAGAAAGCCTCGTCTCGGTCTCCGGAGCCTGACCGCTCGAATGCGGTCACCGTATGAATACATATAGACTACCTCCAAGTAGTCCAAGATTTTTACCGCACCCCCTTCTATCAATGATCTGCTTAACAAAATCGTGATTTCGTAATCCCAAAGAAATTCGAAGTGCTGATGCTTCAGCTTTTTTCCATTGCTCTGGATATTTCTCTATCAATACTATCTTTGAAATTTCTCCGCTTATATATTCGTAATACTCACGAGGTGCTTTTCTTTGCCCAAAGGATCGAAAGAAATGCCGTAGCAGAAGAGTTTTGTGTGCAAACTCATCATGCTCAATCGAGACAATACTGTGAAAGGTCGAAAATTCTTTGCAATCAAGTGCTGAAAAACCTTCGCCCAACCCTCCTGGGCCAGCAAAAAGATCAACTATCGGGTAAGATACTTTTTTATTTTTCATTCCGGATCACATCTTTTAATTTTTGCAACTAAGCTTCCCGATACCACTCACCTTAACCTAAGATGTATGTCCAAATCGTCTCAAGCGAAACACATAAGCTTAATTACGCATTCTTATCAATTTACTAAATAAGGGTTTGATCAACTCCCACTTTCCTGAGCTATCTACCACCTTAAAATTTAAAGGCGGCAATTGTTTTCAAGGCAACGAGACAGTCACTTGTCAGCAACCTTCCAGAATTATCTTTCAAAAAGTTCATAACAATTAATTTGCACTACAACTTTATCCAAGTTTATTTTTTATCGTGCAGCAAACTAATTTATGGATTGTAGAGCACAATAACATGACAATCAAAATCTTACATAACACAGTCTGGAAAAATAGCTATTCAATCCGATTCCCTGGTCTCGGCGGTTCCCCAGTTCGTCCCAGCCATGCCCAAAGGGTTACGAAAGCATAAAAATAACCAGCCAATGTCGAATCTGCCAAATGCCTATGGTTCCGATAGAAGTCTATAACCTGACGCTTTCCAATCTCATGTAAATTACTTATCTGATGGTTAAATGCAATCCATTCGCAGGCCGTTGCCAATCGACCAAGCTGTTGCCGCCTATTATCCTTTCCACCATGTCTTTTATAGGCATGTGCTAACTCACGGATCTGGCTAGCCATAGTACGAGTTTGTAATTTGAATGCGTGCATGTCCTAGTTCCCTTGCAATTTTCATTCTTACTTGACAATCAATTTCCCTGGCTTCATTCACCGTACAACCCAACTTATCTGCAACATATTTGTGATGCGCCAACCCATGCGCATATCCCGATACAACCGGACATTCACAGCCCGCTTCAACCAGGTACCGGGCATGAGCATAGGCATGCCTTTCGGAATGAAAATGCAGCTTTACTGCCGACGCTTCACGGTATGCCTGACGCTGAAATTCCACATAGGTTAATCCCGAAGGTATCATCGAATAATGAGATCCTTGAACTTCAGATGCCTTCTCCAAAACCAGTAATTGATCAGGCATCAAGATTGGGAGCAAACGCTGACGGCCTCCTTTTGTCCCCGCTTCAATAGTCAGCTTTTGAAGTGCAGAAGCTTCCCTCAATCCTCTTTTCGCATCAAGCTTGCATGACTCTTCAAACCGAAGACCGAACATTCTCTGAAGCCCCATCAATATTGCAGTCCTTTCAGAAACATTCTGTTTGGCTTCAGCATGCTTTCCATCGTTACAGGCTTTACTTTCCGTGCAAATTCCACTTCGCTCTGGAACACCACAATCATCAACTGGACTAACCCAGAGTTTTTTGTCCCTTCGGGCTATGTTGAATACCCGATTAACAGCACTCAAATAGTTATGAACTGTTGCAACACCCAGTTCTTCACACTCGATCCTATAAAGCAGGTATTCTCCATATCGCAATATATCTTCCCTTTCAACATGTTCCATCCTGTTTATACCCTGCGGTTTAAGCCATTTAACAAACTGGCCCCAGCGTGAGCTTTCTGTCGTAACAGATGAAAAAGACAGCATCTCCTTCTTTAATGCCAACAAACCTGCGTAATCCATATTTCTACTGCCCAGACCAAAATTCCGGCTCATCTACACCTCCAAAATAAATCCCCCATCATTATTACAGGAGCTTAATAGGGTCAAAATTGAATCAAAACAACAAATTTGAAAAACTTCAAACCGGACAAAAATTTTTTCAGCAGCATCATGACCAATACTCGTGGTAAGTGTTGATGCACGTGTCTTTCTCACACGGCAGGAGTGATGTTGCCTAAAAGGGGCAGCCATTTTGTCAAGCGCGGGCAAAAGCGCTGATTATTATGTTCGGATCAATTTTGCATCCTGGGGGTGCTGGTCAGGCGAACCAGCCGACCTTCCGTCGGCAAGCCACTTCCCCTTTCGCGGATTCAAATCGATTCAGTTTCACGCGCTTTCACGCTATACAGAGCGCTGTAAAAAGCGCGCCAGATCATGATCTGGGAATTATTAACGTTCCCGTCTCTTTTTTTACCTTTGAAATCTCGTTTTACAATTCATTTGAACTACATTTGGTTTTTAGTGTAGTCAAAGTCAGGAAATACATCTTGTTGATTTGATATTTTGAGAATAGGCGCATCCAGGCTCACATAATGGTCTTAAACCCAATTGATATGATGAACCCTGTTCGCCAAACTTGAACTTCCAGAACCTCTTTGAAGAAGTAATTGATGAACTGTGTGAAACACGGCTCAAGGCACTTTATCGATCAAGATAATTGTAATTAGCTATTTTCTTAGTTTTCTCCTTAATTTGTTGAACTTGAAAAAATTCATTGCTGAATTTCAGCTATTCCGTCATGCCGACAACTAATAAATTTATCAAGTTAATTTAAATTAAATACCATAGACTGGGATCATCCCATCTTCGAACTGAGGTTACCATTAAAAATAGCAATGCAGTCTTTATGCGGCAACTGGCCGCCCAGATTAGATTCCACGTTCCCCGTGGGCAGGTTGAATTCAGATACGGGAGGCATACACTTCGCCCCGGATATCCACATATTACAACGGTCCAGTTGCTCAGTGAACAAATATCGTGTGGCTACAAATATTAGCTCTCATACAAACAAAAATATAGCGATCTAATTAAACAAATACAAATGGCCTTCATCGGCCCGCAACGATCATCACTAATTCCCACAACTAGACAATTAACTTTACGCATGAGCTGCGGACTCGATGTGGGTGTTAGGTAACCAACTGGTGCGGCGGCACATAGCTTACGGCTTCTTTAGGAATCTCAAATAGAAGACTGCAAACACCATGACAATGCCGATGTTCACTATCAGCCGCTCCCAGAATCGATTCTTAAAAATCAGAAAATCTACGCTAACGATAACGGCAATCATCACCATAATGTAAAGCACAACAGAGATGTTCCGTGTCATTAGAATCTCCCGTTCTATTATATAAACAGCCACTTTTGCATTTATAATGCGGACGCGAACGTCTTCTTTTGGCTGATTCTGCCCAAACGTTAGTTCATTGATTAGTGACCATTATACAACCTGCTTTGGACATTACCGTTCGCAATTTTGTACTGTCGATATGTGAATCAAAACGAAAAATTCAGGCAGAATGCCAGATCATTCTCCTCTTCGACCGAAGCAGACTAAATTAATAGCAATAGATTTGTCTGTTCTGTATATGTAAGCTGGCGTTATTTCAAGTCCAACCTGGAAAACCAGAATGATGTCTGACACATTCAGGCGCACTGGCCCCAAGATCGGCCGTAACGATCCCTGCTTCTGTGGGAGCGGCCGAAAGTTCAAGCATTGCCACGGCCGACCGCAATATGCCTTGCCAAACCTAATAGCAAATGCCGACTTTGAGCATCAGATCATCGCCGAGGGGAAACGCCAGTTAGAGAGACATAAGGTCCGCGAGCTACAGCGCCAGAAGCAGCAAGGTTGGGGGCGTCCAATCATCTCTGTTGAACACAAGGGTTATCGCTTTGTCGCTGTAGGAAATCGTTTACATTATGGTAAGTGGAAGACCTTCTACGACTTTCTAAATAACTACATCAAAGCCACGATAGGTAGCGATTGGGGTAATGCTGAGATTGCCAAACCGATAGAAGAGCGCCATCCGATCATGCAGTGGTACGACAAACTCTGTCACTTGCAAATGACTCACGCAGGAAAACCTGGCGAGCTATTTAGTACCCCTATGACGGGCGCTGTTTCTGCCTATAACAGACTTGCCTACAACTTATACTTAATCGCGCATAACGGGAAAGACATCCAGACTAGACTGCTGGATCGTCTCAAAAACAAGGATAATTTCCAGGGGGCGTACTACGAAACTCAGGTCGCGGCGTGGCTGATAAAAGCGGGGTTTGAACTCGAGTTTGAAAACGAGCAGGACAAATCGAGTAGTCATTGCGAATTCACGGCGACCTATATGCCAACTGGGGAAAAGTACTCCGTTGAGGCAAAGGCTCGTGAAAGGCGCGAGGGAGGTTCAGCCAGAACACCCGTCGGTCATCAGCTACGCAAAGCGTTGGTAAAAAATGCCAACCACAAGCGATTGGTCTTTATCGATTTAAATAAAGCGCTGCATACTCAAGAGGCCGCCTTTAGAGCTATGGACCGCGCAGAATTAATTCTGAATCAGTCCGAAAAAGACATGCAAATTGATGGTGTGCCCGCACCATCTGCCTATGTATGTATTACAAACATGAATGACCAGCATGCGTTGGATAGTACCTCCATCGGCACCCTAATTCTGTTTGTCGGATTTAAGCTTCCAGATTTCATGGGAGAATATAAATCTCCTCGCGAAGCAGTTCACGCACGGGAACGACACCTGCCGATGTTCCGGCTCTTGAAATCCATGGAAGAACATAACGAGATTCCCCAGACTTTTGGCGGAGAGTTGCCGTCTGAGGCGTTCTCTGCCAAAGCAATGCCGCGCTTGAAAATAGGTCAGCTTTACTTGGTGCCGGGACCAGATGGAGTAGAAGTGCCTGCAGAACTCATGCAGGCAATCGTAATGGACAAGAAGGCATGCGCCGTGCTGCGTGATCCCAAGACCAATAAGAATTGGATAGGCACTTTCGGAATGACATCTGAGGAGCTAGCTGACTACGCCCGCTACCCCGAGACCTATTTCGGCGTTTATCAAAAACAGAGTAAAGGCATACGGACGATCATGGATATGTATGATTTTTTCGCCGATGCTTACGAGAACACTCCAAAGGATAAGCTGATCGCCTTACTGCAAAACTACCCTGACCAAGACAAGTTAAGGCATCTCAGCCAGAAGGAATTGGTGGAAATCGTCGCTGAACGTTATACCTATGGAGTAATGTCTCACGGTTTCGTACCAAAGACGCGAGAGGAAATGCGTTCCGAACGACGTGGAAACGGCCGAGAACCTGCCCAAGCAGCAGAAGAACCATCCGCACATGGCACGGGTTCTGGGAATTCTTAAACTCGATACGACGGCTGTTTATTGATACTGAATAGACAACTCAGTGTTCATTGTTGATGTCTGCAATGGCCGATGATCGGCCTAAACGGACTCTTCAGTGTGTCCTAAATAGCTTCCGTTGTGTACAACAAAGCGGACATGATGACGGAGTGTTGATTGCATGAGATTTTGCTACTAGTTATCATGCAGACGTCCCTGTCAGTACAATAATTATCAAGAGTTTATATGCCAGTAAATGTTCCCTACCAAGCAATTGCCTCACATCCCTTTCAGCCCAAAGGTATCAAGTTAGCCCTGATCTTTAGAGAGACCTTGATGCGGCTGGCCGCATCACTTGGAAGCGAGGTTATCTTGAAGGTGCTATTGACTCCGGAATTGATTTTCCGGTTCTAGACGACAAAATCTTAGTTCATGTCGTGTTAGAGCTAGATGTTTTTACTTATAAGCTTCCTCAAAACCCCTAACCGTTTACGCAAGCTCGCGCCCCGCGGGCGTTGGGGCGCATGACAAAAGGAGGTCCTATGCTCGATTGGTTCCTGTCCATGAATGCGATCCTTCGCGAATTGCGGAAAAAGGCACTTGATGCACAAATGCACCTTGCAGTTGGGGATGCCACAACTGCCAAAGTCGTAAACGGGTACCTCAAATCAGATTACCAAGCGCTTTGGCGCACTTGGGAAGATGGCGGTTTCGATACGAAGGAATTCGGTGGCCTCGGGCGTCACATCGCCTATGGCGAAAGACACGACTATGACGACATCATCCAACACGATATTCCGGCCGTAGAAGCTTGGGCAGAAAAGCATGTCCGCGAGGGCGCGCCTGCTGAGGCCCCGGTTGGCTTTGAAGACCTATTGCACCCTGCCATATTCGAGCATGCATATCAGCAATATCGAAACGGGCACCTTCGCGATGCAGTTCTAACCGCCATAGTCGCTGTATTCGATCTAATCCGTGAGCGTACCGGTCTGAAGATTGACGGTCAAGGGCTAGTCTCAGAAGCATTTTCCTTGGAAAAGCCTCAACTTACTTTCAGCGAGATTAAAACCGAATCCGGTCGTAACGACCAGAAAGGTTTTCTTCAAATTCTCACGGGGGCCTACATTGGTATCCGCAATCCAAAGGCGCACTCGCTCCATCATGACCTCGATGAAGCAAAGGCAGCCCACACCTGGTGTTCGCCAGCTTGCTTACACGCCGCGTATCTGAAGCCAGTGCCCCCCACCACGCCGGTCCAGGGGACACTGGACAATGATGTTGCACAGCGCCTTTACTCTTGACTCTGGAACCTGCATTCATTGAGCATATTGCAGAATAACGCGCCTTGTTCCAGCGCATCATCAAGCGCGATGTGTGAGTGTGGGAGTTTGTCGAACCAATGCTTCGGCATGTTTCTTTTGGTGCTCTTACGATAGTCTGTTTTAAGCACCGCCATGGCAAAGGTTTTAACGTCCAGCGCAGAGTGGCCAAAGGGGCTTTCCCCTGCAAACCGAATGAGATACCAATATACGAATAAGAAATCGAAGCCCGCCGGGTAAGCAACAAATACCGGGGAACCTTTAAGTGACTTAATCCAAGCTGCGTAGCGAGCCATTGCGTCATTTGGTGTTACCAAATCTTTCCGACAAGCATCCCAGGCTTTTGGCTGTGATGCCCACCATTTAGCCGTTTCTGGATGCGCAGTAGCCCCGGGTAAAGTCTCTAGGTTTGCTGAGAAAGTAGTTATTAACTGTTTATCTGCCGTGTATGCAGCAGACCCCAAACTAAGCATTGAATGCGGGCCAGGAATGGGACCATCTGTTTCGACATCGGTGCTTATGTAGATTTCTGTCATTTAAACGTTGTGGTTTCGATGGCTTCTGCCATATTTTTGATAGACGTCAATCTTCGTCGAGAGAATTCAATCGCTCTATGTAATCACCGTAACTAAGGTGGCCGATAACTTTTTTGAGATCGCCATTTCCCACAGCCCCCTTAGCCAATAGGTGCCTGTATGCTCTCAAACGATGTCGATAACCTTTGGTTAAGCGAACCACATTGCCGTGTACAAGCAACCCATGTACCTTTAGCCTTTGAGGGAGTCTTGCCAGTTCGGTTTTTTCCTCAGCCAAAACCCAAGTCGTGGATTCAAAAAGCGCACTAACCGCTTCTTGCAGCTTCGTCGGAAACTCGCTAGTACCGGAAAAAACGATGTCATCCGCATAACGACTCACTCGAACCGAAAAATCATTAGCTATGTCGGCTAGTTGAGCATCCATGGCATTGAAGCAAATATTGGACAAAGCAGGACTCGTAGGTGCTCCCTGTGCTAAAGCACCTCTCAAGCACGACAAACGAGCCAGTAGGCAGGCTCCAGAAATTGTAAACCCTAACCTTTCCAGATTTTCTCGAACCAATGCCTCAGGAGTGGTCGGAAAGAAATTTCTGATATCAACCGAAAAAACCCACCTTGCTCCTGTATGTACTGCAGCCGCTTGAATGTGAGATCGGCCACTTATAAATCCAAACACATGCTGCGGCGGAACGAATAGTCGTTCAAGTTGAACAGATAGCCATTTCTGAATGATCTTAAGCGCTACCTTCGGTGCATCAATCCGACGGACAGTTTGCCCCTTCGGAATGGTGAACGACCGGTAATAACGATGTGTTCTGTTTTCCATAGACCAGATAAGTCCCGGATTGATTCCAAACATTGTCGCCAACGTATATCTCGAAGTTACTGGCGGCAAAAGCTTTTCAACGAGCGCCTGAATTTGTTCCATCTCTTCGGGGCGAACTTCCTCACCAAGAGCTTTTGAAAACTCGGCCAAGTCAGAGAATAAGAAGAATGGAGAATCAAGAAAGGGGGGCGGGAGCTTCATTTAGCAAAGTTCACTTTCGAAAGATCTGGCGAAAAAGCCGTGGGTTCGAAGGAGCCGCGGCCTTTTCGCCGGAATCCTTCTAACACCTAGTCTTGGCAAATGGGCACGATACGCACCCGCGCCGAAGCCCCCGCACACTAAGAATACCTCCCCAGCCGATTCAAGGCAAGCAGCCTTGCAACATCAGGGCTACGCCGGTTTTTTTCTGTTCCAAGCTCCCTGATACAACGAAGAGCCAAGACGTACGTCCCATTTTGGAGCCTCACCACCCTACCCGTTTTGCGAATCGCATCCAATCGGCGCATCACCCAATCATCAGAGGGAACAGTGAAGCCTTTTTCAAGTAAATGGGTTTTTAAAATTTTCACGTCCACGGGCGATAGCTGACGAATTGCTCGCAGTAGTACAAACGTGCCAGGTACGTTTTCCCCCACTACCGAGGCAAGCGACACCAACTGCAAATCAAGTTGAGACAGGAATGCCTTGGCCTTTTGCGACATGTCCTTTCGGATCGCTTCCGTTAACTGCCGCTTGGGGTCAACCCAGACATGCACACTTTTCCCATCAATAGATAAAAATGCGTTGCGAATATCTGCGCCAAATGCGTGGAGCAAAGTGGCGCGCAATCCTGCTTCCGCATTCCGCGTTGCGCCATCAAAGAGTAGAAAATCAACGGTCACTCCTCTCTCAAGAAGTAACTCACGTGCAGCTTTTAGGCTTGCGTTTGACGGCACTTGCCTATTAACTGAATTGCGGTTCACCTGTATATAAAGGTATACATGGTCAGGTTGCTCAGCGTAAAGAATCGGTTCGCCACAAAGTTGAATCTCGTAATGTCCCAATATTTCCTTTATTGCATCGGGATTAATCATTAATTTGACTCCATGCTGTAACAATTGCATTTACGAAACCAGCAGATTTATTCGACCAATTTTTGGCTTCCTTAGCCCCTATAGAATTAAGAAAGCACTCTTGCTCGGCGTCAATGATTATTTGAATCTCAGGTTGATAATCAGCAACGACTCGAGTAGCGTATCCAGTTATCATCAGCTTTGATAGCTCAACTGCCGCCGATACGGCTCGCGCGCACGAACGCTCGGCTTCGATGTCAGCGACCCTGAAAGCCTTATTTTTGCCTTTAGCTAACTCCGTTCTTATGGTTCCTTTAAGTAATTCTGGTATAGCTGCGTGCGGCAATTCACCCCACTTGGGATTTAACATTCTCAATCCTGCGCGCACGTTAAGAAAGGTGGCGTAATAACAGCGATTGAATGCTGACCGGCCAAACAAATTTTTTTCAGCTTGGTCAGGTCGTTTAAGAACTTCTTCGAACAAATGATTAGCTACTATCTCCACACGCAAATCACCCCGTCAGGATTTTTGAACAGCAGATCCTATTCGTACGTAAGTGCCGTTGACTATGGTTCCACAAAGCAGCAACTGATAGCTGCTGGCATATTCATGCAACGTCCACTATTAGAACGAACCGTAGTATTGTATCCCTGTCTTACATGGCCAGCTATCCTAAGGATAGTGCATAGTATGTCATTTGCCTTTATGGTTTTCGCCACTTATCTGGATTTCCAACATTTGTATTTCTAACTCGCTCAACATGGATGGTTGCATTTGGATTTAACTCTTTGGCATGTTCAATTGCTTCAGCCTGGGTTGGTGCAACTGCGCTAGCCCTATCAGCATTTGGCTTCCGAACAGCATAACCACCTTCTGGTCGCCGTTCTATAAAGAGGTTGTTGCTATCTTTGTTATCGCTCATTGTCAGCTCCTTAGATTAAGTCATTCTGTTACGAATAACTGCATATATCTGCATTTTATTTCAGAAGAACTTCGGTCGATACAACAATAATTAAACCACTTTGCACGTAATTTAATATTGATAACTGATATAGGTTTTTTTCGGAAACTCCATATTTAAAATTAAACCAAAAGAATCTCCATGTCCATAAATACCTGATATTACAGGCAAGGATAAGATGCATATGCGACGTTCGTTTTTTTTGCTAACTAGATAGCAGGCTCGATGACTGCTTTTGACACAAAAAAAACTATTCAATAAATTTCTAATGGTGCTTTCGAACCATCACATCCACTCACCACTTTCAAAAAATATTGTTTTACTTTAATAAATACGCTGACTTCTTATTATTCATATAAATGTTGACAGCAAACTAAGTTTAAACTTAAATATAAGCCTATACTTATGTTAAAGCATATTAACGAGCTTATAGATGACACCTAACGAGATTGTTTACATACGAAAATCACTTGGATTAACTCAAGCAGATTTCGCTCGTTTATTTGATGTCCACATTATGACTATCAGCAAGTGGGAACGTGGTGTTGCTGTACCATCACCTTATCAAGTGTCTCTAATGGAGCAATTTAAGCTAAAGGCTACGCATGAGGCAGAGCAAGCAAAATCTGAAGTTAAAAATCTCATAGTGGGCGCAGGTGTAATTGCTGCGCTTATTTGGCTACTCTCTAATAGGTGACATCAATGAACATTTTCGCTTCATATATAAACCCTTTCAACTCTGGTATTTCAATAATTTCACGACCAAAGCTTTCTGGTTTTGGAGACCATTGGGGAATTCTTTTACCCAACGGCTTTGTAGCTCATAGCACAGACGACAAGGGCCCACATTATGTAACCTATCAAGAATTCGCTGCTGGAAGACCTGTCAAGGAAATTCGAAAAGTCCCCATGTCTGAATGCAGGGTAACATTGCAACGTATACAACAGGAAATCACTCATCCAACAGGCTACAGTCTGCTGGAAAATAATTGTGAGATATTTGCGAATCGGGTTACAGGCAGTATTCCAGAAAGCCCACAGGTAAAAGGATGGGGGTTTATGATCACCTTAATCGGACTTCTTGCCTTAATAGCTAACGTTGAATGACAAATTAGACGAAGCTCACAATTATGCCGCCACTCTTGAATATAAGGTTCAAGGTTGCAGGTTATATATATCAGGCAGATCCCTGGGACCCACATGAGCCGTTCAACTCATGGTATCTTGATTATCAGCTATCAGTTCGAATGCAACTCATAAACACCGTGACCTGCGCCTCCTCGGACCTTTCTGCCATTAGTGGGCCGTGCCTTGCGACGTCTGATTTACTCATGTTAGCAGATATAAAATATGAAAGACCTTACTTCACTCCATCCCGAAATGGTCATTCGGCAATGATTTACAAGTAGAAAATCTAACACGGCAAGTCCACTACATATTTCCCGTTACACGATAATTCTTACCTCATGATATGGCGTTATGTCATGAGCCTAGAACTACCCGTTCAAAGGAACGTTCACCTTGTTTGTACATCCTTGTTGTTTTTCCGTCAATGGAGGAACATCAGACCTGGTGGTTCTTTGAAAGCACAAGGAATACCATATCCTGACGTACGCTTCCGTTACTGCTATATCGAATATCGTTATCAGAATTCGATTATAATTCTGCATATGTTCACCAATGGGGCAACGATGTCATCTACAAAAAGTGAAATCAAGAAGGCTCCACCTGACCGAGTCTGGACAGTGTTTTTTCTTTTCCTGCGCCTGGGTTTAACCTCTTTTGGTGGCCCAGTGGCCCACCTTGGCTATTTCCGCAATGAGTTTGTAACACGCCGACGTTGGCTCAGTGAGCGCAGTTACGCCGATCTGGTTGCATTGTGCCAGTTCCTGCCAGGGCCAGCCAGCAGTCAAGTCGGTATGGCACTCGGCATGACGCAAGGTGGGGTTTTCGGCGCTTTGGCTGCATGGACGGGATTCACGCTGCCCTCAGCAATCATGCTGAGCCTGTTCGCAATGAGTTTATCGGCGTGGAGCGGCGCTTTCCCACCTGGCGCACTACATGGCTTGAAGGTGGTTGCTGTCGCTGTGGTTGCCTAGGCGGTATGGGGCATGGCTCGCAACAGATACAGCGCGTATCACTATCGCTGCTGTGTCAGCGTGTATTGTATTGCTGTGGCCGGCAGCGTTGGGACAGGTCGGTGTAATTGCTGCCGCTGCAATGGTCGGTATCGGAATGTTTAAGCCAGCCCAGGGCTTGGCCCATGACCCCCTCTCTATCTCAGTAAACCGTCGTGTTGGTATTATATTGCTAGGTCTTTTTTTTGGCTTGTTGGTCGGCTTGCCGATCCTGTTGAAAGTCTGGCCAAATCATGCTCTGGCGCTGGCTAACGCTTTCTATCGTGCCGGCTCACTGGTTTTTGGCGGCGGCCATGTCGTGTTACCCCTTCTACAGGCAGCGGTGGTCCCTGGTCACTGGGTTGTCAAATGGAACCTTTCTAGCAGGCTATGGCATGGCTCAGGCCGTCCCTGGCCCGCTATTCACCTTTGCGGCGTTTCTCGGTGCGTCAATGAACTTGCCGCCTAATGGATGGCTTGGGGCAGCGTTATGTTTGACTTCTATTTTTGTACCTTCGTTTTTATTGATTTTCGGTGTAATGCCATTTTGGGAGCAACTGCGGAACAGTGTGCATACCCAAGCGGCACTTGCTGGCATAAATGCAGCGGTCGTCGGCTTGCTATTGGCAGCACTCTATCGCCCGGTTTGGACCAGCGCAATATTTAGGCCAGCAGATTTTGGGTTAACACTGGTTGCACTGGTCGCCTTGATGTTCTGGAAGCTTCCGCCCTGGCTGGTTGTCTTGGGATGTAGTGCGGCCGGGTGGTTATTTAGTCTAGTTCTCTGAGCCTCCTATTAATGGCAGATTGATAAATGGCAGACAACGAACTCTATGGCGGGCTAATCCGCCTGCATGTTTTACATCATGCTGGAGAAGCACCGGTTTTCGGGCTGGGCATTATTAAGGAACTGAATAACCACGGCTATCAAATCAGCGCCGGCACACTATATCCAATGCTGCATGGTCTGGAGAAAAAAAGGCTATTTGTTATCGCGCCTCGAGCGATCAAGGCGAAGTGTGAGGCGAGTCTACGAAATTACATCTTCAGGACAGGATGCGTTAGCTGCCGCTAAGGTGAAGGTTAAGGAGCTTTTCTGTGAGCTGTTTGCGGGCAATTGATGGTCTGCAATCAAAGAGTTCGCATGTGGTCTGCTGTTCCCTATGTGCTTATTTTGCCTTTGGCCTGGCTACGGCTGGCCCGCCCTTTACTACGGAAGGTCCAGAATCAGTCGAACATGAACGTTGTTTTAATCAGTTCTGATTTCATCATACCTGCCCAATTGTTCCAAGGCACGAGCCAGCTCAACATAAACGTCGGCAGCATCACCAACCTGATAGGGCATCCGCCCCGTCCTCACCGCTGCCTTGGCAAGCCTGACCAGCACATCAGGGATGGCTTTTTCATCGACTGCAGAAACCCTTGCTCCCCGATAATTGCTGATGATGCATTGAATGGCTTTGGGTAGACGGTTTGTATCAACGCTTCCATCTGCAAGCAGATAAGGCAATTTCCAGGTGCTTGTCTTGGAAGCGTTCCCCACATATGCAAAACAACTTGCCGGAATCTTGTATTTGGGGTGAAGCAAGCCTTCATCAGGTTCTGTGGGAACAGGACTATTAGAGATCACTGTTTCAGCAGGCAACCGAAGTCTTGCATCCGCATCGCTTTCCACAGGCCGGTATATAGCATGCTGGCTAATCCACCAGAGTGATTCCTGGGGAATGGGGCTATCAAGAGGAACGTAAATCCGGTCCTGGAGGCCACCCGACTGGATGTCAGCAGCATAGAGCATGATTCCATCACTTACGGCAACACTTCTGACCTTCTGCTCATCTGCATACCGGACTGCCTGGTTAAGGGCTGTTTCCACGGCATGCCGGTTCCAGGCCAGGGAACCTGGACGTTTCACTTCTATGATCAAATGCTTGATACCTAGATTGGTCAGGAGGATATCTGAAAAACCAACCTGGTTGTTAAGATCTGACAAGGACCAGTCCAGTACCATGGTCAGCAGGTCCTCAATGATATTCTCGGCTACTTTTTCTGCTGCTACCCCGTGACGTTCCTGCTGTGTCAGGCGTTCATTCCGTTTTCGAAGAAATGGATCCCAGTTTGATTCAATGCGTCTGACGATGCGCTGATATGTTGCCAGTTCCTTAAACATGACTCATCCTCTAAACCAGATGAACAAAAAATACCAAACTATCTGAAGGTGTTATTGGCCCAGGTAATAAAGTCTGCCAGGCTGAATACCTCTATTACCTTATCCCGGTTTGGGGGGCTCATGTATTTCTTTTCAGCCACCGCAGTTTTTAGCCAGCTTATGGCACCTTTTTTCCATCCCTTACCATCAATCACGATAATGACCTGGTCTTCAGGCATGGTTTCAATACAGTTGAGATAAAGGTAAGGGAGCTTTTCATCCACACTGCCATTGACCTGCTGCCATTTGCATTCAATACGGGTCTTCAGGTTGTATCTTTTGGATACAAGCAAGAACTCTGTTTTTCCCTGATGCCCATAAATCGTGTCATAAGGCATGTTGGTCAATAGCAGCTCATCCCCATATGCTTGCGGAAGCTTCCTGTAATCCCTGTGGGCCACAATTTCAAATCCCCGGGCACTTAAAACACTCTTGACGGTGGATTCAAGCATGCCGCCCTGGTGATTGGCATAAAGACCCTGATTCATGGACATCCCCAAACAAGGCTGAACAAGGCGTGCCTGCAGCTACCTTTAATAGCTTTTAACCAGAATTTCAACAAGCTCTTTCCCCCGTCGCTCGGCTTTACAGTTGATGAATCGGGTCGCCTCAATCTCGATGATGCTGAACTCACGATAGAGCTTTTTGATAAAGTCGGTATTGCTGTTGCTCAGCATGGCCTGGCATCCCCTCCCTGCCAGGTCATGAAAAGCCTGGGCCAGTTCTTCCTGGTTCCTGGCATTGAAATCATTTTTGGCATACCTGGTGAAACTCGCTGTCGCAGATATCGGATAATACGGCGGATCGAAATAGACAAAGTCACCTTTCTGGGCATTGCTGACAGTCTGCTGGTAGTCCTGGTGCAGAATCTGGAGTTGCGCACGGTTAAGATAGGCAGAAACCGCTCTCAGGTTTTCCTCATCCACGGTGTTCGGATTCACGTACCGCCCAAACGGGACATTGAACTGGCCTTTGCTATTTTCCCTATAGAGGCCATTGAAACAGGTCTTGTTCAGGAAAATGAAACGGCTGGCTCGCTGGACAGTACTCATGGTAACGGGGTGTTTGGCTCGAACCTTATAAAAATAAGATTCCTCGTTCCTGTGCCGTTTCAGGCTGCGGATGAGTTTTTCCACATCGTCACGAATTACCTTGTAGGCATTGATGAGTTCAGGATTGACATCGGAAATGACGGCCTTTTCCGGAAGCATGGAAAACAGGAACGCACCACCACCCACAAACGGCTCAACATAACAGTTGAAACTAGAGGGAGAATGGCAGCGCAAGAGATTGACCAGTTGCCTCTTCCCTCCGGCCCATTTGACGAATGGCTTGGGTGAAGGGATTTTACCAGTTTGCACCAACTCCATATGGGGCTGGGTATAGGGTAGTTTTAAATTAGATTCATCAGCATCCTGTCCGGACAATGAACCGGCAAGATTTTCTTGATTGTTTGATTCCATGATACCCCCAATTACTATCGGGTATATTACATGGTTTTGTTAAAAATTCATGCATTCTCCAACTTGGTGGTTGACCAATCAACCATTACTACACATTCTCTCATGAATATCGACTGTCAATAGTAGAGTGATCTCCCCAAACCCAAGTTTTCTTGCTTCGCCCATGGCGGCTCATTGCACGAAAAGTCAAATTTCGACCCAAAACAGTCGATGAGCACTTGCTGTTCGAATGGCCGCTCCAGTGAAATAATCAAACGAAATTATGGGGCATGTGTATTTATAATCATTCCAACTTTTTGAATTGTCATTGATTTTGTCGTTTCTTCGGCATAACATCGACGCTAATTGTTCCGATAAAGACATTTAGGCGCATTTCTCTCCATTTTGGGGATCATAATATTCTAATTCATTTGATTAAGAAAAATGCTCAAGATTTGGCAACCAAAATGACGCTTTTTAATTGCGCTTTTTAAGGTGTCTACTTCGAGTTAGGCGCTAATCCACCTCTTCAGGAGTTCGCCATGATAGATAAGTTTATAGGTGCGATCCACTCGAAGAATAAGATTCAACTGACCTTCCATTCAAAGAAGGATGGTTGCACGCTTACCAGGACTTGTGCGCCTATGGATTATGGTTCTAGCTCTAGAGCCCATGACAAGAGTGACCGGTTTCACACATGGGACTACGACAGCGACAAAGAGCGTCACACACTGAGTCTTCTCCCCAATCAAGTAATTAGCATCGAGATTCTGCCTCAGACTTTCGATCCGGCAGAGTTTGTCACTTGGAAGCCGAGCTGGATCGTCAAACGTGATTGGGGCGTATACTCATGATTTCGTTTAACTTTTCAGGAAAGCATACATTATCGCTATGAAAGTACTTGCACAATCAGTTGATGGATTTAATTCCTACATCATGCGGTACCCAACCGTAAAAAATAACGGGTCGTCTAAGAGCTAATGTTTTCCTTTCGTGCGCTTAGGCAACCCTCTATAACAATGTCTGATAAGAGAGCATTGATCGCTATTATTTACCATTGTTTAGTTGATGTACGTGACCCAAAGGAAGCGTGGCATTTGCCAGCGGTCAGTGGTAAAACAGAGACTCGGTCTTCGTTGTAAGGCACAAGGAACTGGGACCTGAAATGAAGATTCAATCCATTCGTATCAAGAACTTCCGCACGTTAAAAGACGTGACGATCCCTTTCGATTCCGTCACGACTTTCATCGGGCCGAATGGCACCGGTAAGTCAACTGTGCTTCGTGCGCTCGACTGGTACTTCAACGGTAAGCCTGGTTCCTTGACGGAGAAGGACTGCTCATTCGGAGCGACTGAAGAAGATATCGAGGTTCGGGTCACATTCGCTGATCTCACCGAAAAGGATCGGAACGAGCTCGGCAAATATACTCCAGCAGGGGCCACGACTTTCACTGCGTGGAAGCGTCGCGGTCCAGACGGGGCTGAAAGCCTGTCTGCGAATTCGAAGAGCTACCTGCCGTTCAATGCCATCCGAGGTGCGACATCGGGTGCTGGAAAGAAAGTTGCTTACAACGAACTGCGTAACTCAGATGCTTCGCTTAGTCTCCCGACCTGGAGCAATGTCGATGCCGCCAACCAAGATATGACGGCCTGGGAGGCTGGCCATATCGACCAACTCGTCGAAGCACCGGAGTCACTGCAGACCAATTTCTTCGGCTTCATCAGCGGCGGCAAGATGAGTGGCCTTTTTGACTTCGTTTTGATTACTGCCGACCTTCGCGCAAGCGAAGAGTTGATTGACAGTAAGTCGAGCATCATTGGCAGAATCCTTGAACGTTCGGTTGATCGTGCTGCTGCTGATGAGGCGATCGCTGAGATTGTCGAGGAGTCGCGCACGAAGCAGCAGAAAGTTTACGAGGAGAAATTCAAGGCGCAGCTTAAGGACATCACGACGCAGCTCAACAAGGTTATCACGTCTTACTCGCCTGGTCGGGCTGTCACAGTTTCACCTGCCGAGGTGGAACTTAAAGCCCCTCGGACCACATTCGAGGTGGCGGTGCTCGATGGCACAACCGAGACTGATATAGAGCGACAGGGGCATGGCTTTCAACGCACTCTTCTAATCTCGGCGCTACAACTCTTGGCGCAGTCAAAAGCGGCTTCAGACGAAGGCGTCATCTGCCTAGCAATCGAGGAGCCGGAACTTTATCAACACCCGATTCAGGCTCAGGCCTTTGCGAAGGTGCTCCGGTCGCTAGCAGAGGACGCTGGTAAACGCATCCAAGTGACCTATGCGACCCATAGTCCTTACTTCATTGAGGCGCGACATTTCGATCAGATCAGACGGCTGACAAGGTCATCTGATGAAACTCCTGTGGTTACTGTACACTTTGTCACGCTTGCTGACGTGAGAAACAAGCTGAATGGGGTAATGAACCCCAATACAGTGGATTGCAAGCTCGATGCCATCGTGGCAAATGAGCTTGCTGTGGCACTCTTTGCAAATCGCGCTTTCATCGTTGAAGGGACGACAGAGTCATCAGTGTTCTATGGCATTGGCGACAAGACTTCTCTCGGCTTGATTGAGGCCGCTGGCATCTCTATAGTCCCTGTAGGGGGCAAGACATTAATTCCACTCGCACATGCGATTCTGACGTTGATCGGTATCCCAGTCTATGCCCTCTTCGATGCAGATGGTGGGTTTGAAGCGCGTGCGAGGGCCAATGGGAAGTCATCAGACAAGATCGCAGAGGAACGGAAGACCCATGTAGCAGCAAATCGCGCGGCGTTGAAGTACTTCGGTCGTAATGAAGAGGACTTTCCAACTGCCATTGTTGCTCCTAAGGTAGCCATCTTTGATGATCACCTTGAAGCGTTTATGTCGGCAAGCTGGCCCGAATGGATCACGGCCTGCAACAATGTCGAGAAGGCCGCAGGGATAAGTCTCAAAAAGAATCAACTCGGTTACCGGACGGCAACACTCAAGGCCGAGGGCACAGTGCCAGAGATGCTCATGCAAATCTTGTCTAAAATGGAGGGTAAATAGTCATGCACGAAATCATCTGCCCGAACTGCGGGAAAGCATTTAAGATTGACGAGGCCGGGTATGCGAGCATCCTGAAACAGGTTCGCGACAGTGAATTCGAGAAGCAGTTGAACGAGCGGCTTGAACTGGCCGAGCAAGACAAGTATAACGCCGTCGAACTTGCCCAAACTAAGGCCGCCAGCGAATTACAAAAAGCTGCCGCGACCAAGGACGCCGAGATCCAGGAGTTGAAGGCCAGGCTTGATGCCGGTGAGGTCGCGCGGAAGCTCGCCGTGACCGAGGCACTGAGCGCCGTGGAAAAAGAACGTGATGTACTCGCGAACGACCTTGAGAAGGTGAAGCGTGATAAGCAAGCCGCTTCCGAGCTAGCTGAGGCGAAGCTCGTGAGTGAACTGCAAATGGCAGCCGCGACGAAGGACGCGGAGATCCAAGGACTGAAGGCCACACTCGAATCTATCGAGGTTGCACAGAAACTCGCGATCACACAGGCAGTCAGTGCAGTCGAGAAGGAGCGCGACGAATTGAAGAGCGGCCTCAAGCGAGTGGAGCTTGAGAAGCAGCTCGCCGAGAACTCGCTCAAGGACAAGTACGAGACGCAGATAAAGGATCGTGATGGCGAGATTGAGCGCCTCCGGGACATGAAGGTTCGCCTATCGACCAAGATGGTTGGCGAAACTCTTGAGCAGCACTGCGAGACCGAGTTCAATCGCATTCGAGCGACGGCATTTCCGAGGGCATACTTCGAGAAGGACAACGACGCACGGACAGGCAGCAAAGGCGACTACATCTTTAGAGATTCAAATGAGGTTGGTACTGAGATCGTGTCGATTATGTTCGAGATGAAGAACGAGAGCGACGAAACAGCCACCAAGAAAAAGAACGAAGACTTTCTCAAAGAGCTCGACAAGGACCGTACTGAGAAGGGGTGCGAGTATGCAGTGCTGGTTTCCCTCCTTGAGCCTGATAGTGAGCTTTACAATTCCGGTATTGTCGATGTGTCCCACCGTTATCCGAAGATGTATGTCGTCCGACCGCAATTCTTCATCCCGATCATTACGCTGTTGCGAAACGCCGCTCATAATTCACTGAAGTACAAAACTGAGCTTGCGCTGATGAAAGAACAGAACATTGATATCACGAACTTCGAGAACGAACTCGAGTCATTTAAGACTGGTTTCGCGCGGAACTACGAACTGGCATCCAAGAAATTTAAGACAGCTATTGAGGAAATTGACAAGACTATTGATCATCTCCAGAAGACCAAGGACGCTTTACTCGGTTCAGAAAACAATCTCCGTCTTGCCAACAACAAGGCCGACGATTTGACCGTCAAGAAGCTGACTAGGGATAACCCCACAATGGTCGAAAAGTTCGCAGAGATCAAAAATTCTGATCCGCCAGATGCAGGATGAGTCAGGTCAGAGAACTATTCTTTGGTAGTGAAATGTCTCCAAGGTCAGCAGTCTGCATTATTGCAGCCATCCAGTATGAGGTTCCAGAACGTCTGCAATGGCCGAACAGTGAGCCGTCCTACCAGCAACCTCGACCGTCCGCAACTGGCACGAAGTAGTCACGCCCCACCATACAATTGTATAACATTTCCTGTGAATTCCTGCCCTTTATTCTTCCAGGTATTCAGAATACCCGCGTCCTTGACGAGGGAAGCTTTTTTGATATGGTCAGGATTCATGAAGCTCAACTTCAAGGACAACCTGTTAACAATCATTAGGAAAAACAGTATGCAAAACCTTCAAACCGGAAAAAGCTCTTCCCAGACACCTACAATGGAATTTCAGTGTCTATCCCAGGGCTTGATCTTTCTGGATACTCAACAGATTCCGCTCAGGTGGTTGAATAGCCTCGCAGCAGTTGATGAACTGGGCAGCCTGGATTTACAGCAATCTGTTTCTCTTCAGATTGCGTATGAATACATTATGTCATTCCAAAATGGAACACTGGATAAAAAAGAACTGGAGCGGCTCTATCGCAACGCTCTTCAGGCTCAAAAAAAACAGTTGCTTCAAGTAAGAACTTCAAAGGCTTTCTCAAGGAATGAGCGACCTTTTAATCCCCTCTGGCCTGGAAATAAAATATTTATCTCGATGAGACTAATCGCCATTACCATACCCCCTTGCCCTGTTCCCTCTGGGCCGGGGACAACCCTATGGTTTCCCTTACTACAAGAGAAACCCAATAAGTCTGGACCTGCCAAACCGCTTCAGCAGTCCTGGTCCGGCATCAACCAGTGATCCGTATCCTTTCCTGATTCTGGCTGGATTCCCATTGCTCATCTTTTCCTATCTCGGGGTGGCATCCGAACCCCGGTTCTCCCACTTTTAATGATTGTCTGATTCATCCGATTTGAGCCCAAATTCAGGATTACCCCGAAATTTCCCTTCCTTGACGAGGCAAGCTTTTTTGCTACAGTTTTTTCATGAGGTTCCAAAACCTCGTACAACTTTCTAATTTTTAAGGAACAGAAATGATTACTACCCGTGAAATTGAAGAGCTTGGAAGTGACTATGTCGTGGATCTGCAAAACGTGCATGAGGCCCTGGATTATCTTAAAAACCAGGGCGTATGCCTGGGGTGGCTTGATGTCCTCACCTCCCTCAACCCGGAAGGTGAGCTCCAAATTGATGCTCCAGTATCAATGGTTTACATCATCGGTCTGGCTGAGGCCGTCGAGACAGGAAAACTGACACGGGACGATGTCCAGGCTGCCTATATGGAAGCCATCCGAAAGTTCCAAACCCAGAGGGATGATGTGTTCCTCACCAACGAGGATCTGGCCCCCTGCGAGGTGCACTGAGCATCCAGGTCAATCCCAGTTGCAGAGGCAGGAGAAATTACGTCAGAAAGAAAAACCATGCGTGCCAGATTGATTACCCTTCTCCTGCTCCTGACAACCTTCCTGCTTACGCAGTTTGGCATGAATCCTCTGCTAACCGGGTGTGCACTGGGGGTTCCATCCTTCTTATGATTACCGTGGGATTTCTGTTCAGTTTCATCGTTCTGGACAAGAACGATTTTCAGGAACTTTGGGAAGGCTTCCTGAAAGGGTGATATGAAGCCACCCTGCCCATGAGAACGCTTGGATGTGTATTAAAACAATTTATCAAAGGAAAGTAAAACGAATGATGGAAACTGACGAATTACCGTCCAGCCGCCGGAAAAGACCGTCCTTCCTGGAAAGGGTGGTGCTCCTGCTAGCCCTGCCCACGGCGCTGGGCATGATTATGTGGACTTCCAGTCATACCCACCCCCTGATCTGGCGCATTACCTTTCAACCCCAAATCTGCCCCGCATTGCTGAACCAGGGTATTAAGGTGGCCCCAGTCAGAGGGAATTACACGAATGGATGCCAGGCGAATCTCTCCATGAATTGGTCAGGGCAGACTGCACACTTGACGGCTTATCATCAGGGCCACCCGATTCAACTGCTCATCCCGGCCCGGGAAATCGTTGTTGCAGAAAAACAGGGAGCAAACAACCAGGGCGAACCGGTTGACTGTTCCTCCTGGCCAACAAAGAAAGCTCATCCCCAACATGGGATGGAGACATTAATAAGGATTAAACAAAAGGACCAACATGAACCGATTTTTTTATATTTTGTTTGGACTCATATTATCAATTGGCTTGATATTCCCGGCTACTTTCAATCTGCTGGGGGCCCTCAATTCGAGCCAGGCGCTGGTCTTGCTGAGTCCAGACGCCTGCTCCTTCGCAAGGACAACCGGAATGATAATTCAAAACACTCCGATGGGTTGTGAAGTATCTGGCCAATATCATACCTCTCTATTCGACAAGGGAGGCGTCCTGGCCCAGAGCCCCATCAGGCTGTCACTCAAACCGCGACAGATCAGGGGAGTGGCCAGCAT
Organism: Pseudomonadota bacterium; assembly: GCA_028873515.1. Classification (GTDB taxonomy): domain Bacteria; phylum Pseudomonadota; class Gammaproteobacteria; order Burkholderiales; family REEB80; genus REEB80. The sequence goes on from JAGWIG010000041.1 coordinate 23,183, forward strand.
TTCCAGGACAGGAATAAACAGGAAAGAGACATGGGCGGTTAGCATACTGGCTGCTGACTTGCTGGCTATGGTGTTTTTAGGATGGATGCTTATCCGTGAAATCGCATTTGATACTGCGCCTAATCAAAAGGAGTCATAACATGACATCTAGTGAAAAAAATGAAAAGAAGGAAATAAATGTTGTCTTGCTTCTTGGGGTCTTCTTCTCCCTATTAGTTTTAATGGGGAGTGTCGTCCATCTGTCCGCCACATTTGGCCCTCAGCTCACCCAGATTGCCTTGACCCGGCAGGGCTGCACCTTCCTGGAATCCCTCGATCTGCCTGTCCAGAACCTGAATGGGCAGTGCTCTGTTATCGAGCCCTATCAGGAATATAGCTTTTCCAATGGGGGGACCA
>JAGWIG010000118.1 GCA_028873515.1 Pseudomonadota bacterium
TGAGTGATGGAGCACTCTGTCGAGGAGTGCGGAAGTCAGGGCAACATCTCCGGCGAAGGTTTTATCCCACTGGCCAAAAGGCAGATTGCTCGTGAGGATGATGGGAGCCCGTTCATAGCGCTGTGCGATAACCTGGAACAGCAGTTTGGTTTCGTCGGCCGAGAAAGGCAGATAGCCGATTTCATCAATGATCAGTAACCTGGGTGCCAGTACGCTGCGTTGCATGACCTGCTTGTAGCGTCCTTGCCGTTGTACGGTGACGAATTACAGCAGCTTTGCCGATCTGTGAAAATTTATGGTTATGACAGTGCGGCTGAATTGACTCGGTTTTCACGATTGTTTAAGTATTTTAACCCATGAATTTGGTATACTGCTTGATGTTTTCTGACTTGTAGAAAATGGAATCGATTTACTTGTCTGCCCGTAAGATATAGAAGACTTTTTTTGTGCTGAGAATGACGCTCTTAATGCGGCATTAAATCAGAGACTTGTAATGACGTTATTTGCAACGCGGGGTTGCGCGACAGCAGGTGGGGTGCGTGAAGACATCGTGTCAGAATAGGGTTGATTTAATTGACATCAGAGTAGATGTTTATAGTGATATGCAACTTAAACTAACGGATGCTCAGTAATTGCGCTGTTGTTAATTTAGATGGATGGATTGTTCCCCAAATATTGTGCAGAGTTGTCCGAGTTTTGCCCGACTGGGTGATGCGTTGTTATGCACTGTAGTGCATGGGTGCAATGGAACACCATAACGCGATGTAATAAAAACAATATGGTACGTTAAATTAAGGGGCTACCAGCCAGCCTATTTACAGCAGTTTACGGACTCAATCAGAAAGGGTTTTATGAAAAAAAGACTACTTATATTAATGGTTATTATAATTTCTGGCTTCCTATCTTTGAATGTGTACGCTGACTATGAATTAAATTATGAATTATCAGAGGCTTCGCAAGGGTCTGATGCTGCGAAAGTGCAAAAATTGATTGTAGATGGCGCAAATATCAATTTTAAAGATACTGCTGGTTTTACACCTTTGCATTGGGCAGCCGAACTTGGCAAAACTAACATAGTCAAAGTACTGGTTGCCAACAGAGCAGACATTAATTCGAGCAATGGAGGTATTACGCCATTACATTTTGCTGCCAATAAGGAAATCGCAGAATTGCTTATTGCTAATGGAGCAAATGTTAATGCAAAGGCTGATGATGGCACAAGCCCACTTCATCTGGCCGCAACCAATGATAATGTGAGTGTGGCCAGAGTGCTCATTGAGCATGGCGCAGACGTGAATGCAAAAGATAAAAAAGGGGTGACTCCTCTTGATGATGCCATTATGTTTGGTAAGAAAGACATGCTTGAATTAATCGTGTCTTCCGGAGCAGATATAATGTCCAAAGATAAGACGGGGGAGACCCCTTTGCATTATGCTGCATACGTTGGCAACAAACAGGCAATTGAATTACTTATCGCTAAGGGGGCAGAGGTTAATATTAAAAATAATAATGGCCATACACCTCTGCATTATGCAAAAGATAAAAGTGTAGTTGATATGCTTGTTAGTAAAAACGGGCAAAATAATTAAGGAAGAGTGCCAATTAGGCAAAAAAATAATTAACTATATTGGACCAGGTTTCAGATGGACGAGAAAAAAATCCAGATTTACCAGACTGCAGATGGCAAAACGCTGATTAATGTCCGGTTCGAGCGGGATACTCTTTGGTTATCTCAGGTGCAAATGGCGGAATTGTTCGATAAGAATATTGATACTATAGCTTTGCATCTGAAGAATATCTATGAATCCGGAGAGCTTGACGAAAATTCAACTACCGAGGATTCCTCGGAAGTTCGCCAGGAAGGCAAACGGCAGGTTAAGCGGCAAGTACGTTTTTACAGTCTGGATGCAGTTATTTCAGTTGGCTATCGCGTTAATTCGCGCAAGGGTACGCAGTTCCGCCAATGGGCTACTCAACGGCTACGGGAATATCTGGTACAGGGATATTCTCTCAATCAGGTGCGTTTCGAGAAAAACGCTGCCGAACTGCAGCAGGCACTGGTGTTAATTCGCAAGGCAGCGCAATCACCGGAACTGAGCCGCGAGGCGGGCAGCGGGCTGGTGGAAATTGTCAGCCGCTATACGCAAACCTTTCTCTGGCTGCAGCGGTACGATGAGGGAATGTTGGCCGAACCTGCGGGCCAGCCTGGTGGGAGCCTGCCTTCTGCGGCTGAGGCCATGGCTGCATTGTTCGCCTTGAAAAAGTCCCTTGTTGAGCGTGGCGAGGCGACGCAACTGTTCGCCCAGTCGCCCGGGGATGGCCTGGCAGCAATTCTGGGTAATCTCAATCAATCGGTGTTTGGTGAACCCGCTTATCCGACGGTGGAGAGCAAGGCAGCACACCTTTTATATTTTGTGGTAAAAAACCATCCGTTTTCAGATGGGAACAAACGCAGTGGTGCATTCCTGTTTGTGGATTTTCTGCATCGAAATGGACGTTTGCTGAATGAGCAGGGGGAGGCGGTGATCAACGATACGGGGTTGGCTGCGCTGACGCTTCTGGTGGCAGAGTCTGACCCCAGGCATAAAGAAACGTTGATCCGACTGATTATGAATATGCTGGCCATGCCGAAGGCACTGCAGACAGGAGAGGGTGCTTGAGCAGGCTCACGGAATCTGTTATCGAGGGTTTTGCCATCTGGCAGTTCGAGCGTCTGGGATATAGCTCTATTTATGGGTACGAACAACAGTATTTCCCAGTGCTGACGCAATCAACAACGAATTATGGAAAAAGGTTCTGCCAAAACAGGACTAACAATGTTCATTTTTAGGGAAGTTTTAGTCTATCCGTTATGTTTACCCTATCCCCATATTGGTTCGACCTAGGGGAGTTGGGGTGACCTGCCAAGAATTTTGTAACCACCCACAGAATGAGTCTTCATGGTATTTTTGTCATGCAGGTGGAAATGCAAAAGAGATTCGTGGAAGAGCATATTATTGGGATATTGGGCAAAGCGGAGGTCAATGGTGTGATAATCCGGGGTGTCTGTCGCAAGCACAACATTTTAGAATGGATCTTTTTCCGCTTGTGGAATAGGTTTAGAGGCATGGCGATATAGAATGCGCGGCATCTCAAGGAGCCGGAATACAATGTTGCGATTTTATCAGGCAATCAAGCGTAGGGATTTTGTAACAACAGCGGCACTAATTGCTGTCTGGTAAGGCTATTTGTGGCTAATAATTAAAATTGCAGGCGTCGTAAGTGACTGATATTAAAAGCACCAGAAAGAAAATTTAGCCCTACGAACCAGGGGGTCGTGGGTTCAAATCCTGCCGGGCGCGCCATAAAATAAATGGGTTAGGTGATATTTGCCTGGCCTATTCCCGCTTTCTGCGCGACCTCAGCCATAAACCACCTTCAGCACCGTCTTTCCCACGCCGGCGCCGCTGAATAGCCCGGTCTTGTCGCCGCGGATGAAGGGGCAGAGCAGGTCGATGACCTTGATCCCTGTTTCCAGAATGCCGGAGGACGGCAGGGTGTCGGATAGTGCCGGCGGCGCGCGAGCAGGTTGCGAAACGCGTCTGGCATCAGCGGCGGCAGCACGGCGCAGGCGATGTCCACCACCGGGCCGTGCACTTCGATCACGCGCCCAACCGTTCTGCCCGGTGCAATTGTAGTTGTGACTCACTCAGATACATCCAGGGCAGGAAACGCAGCTTCGACGGTCGCGGCAGCCTGCACGCCTCCTGCTCCAGCAGCGTACCTGAAGCAACCATGGCCAAGCCAAATGCCGCCGCCAAAAACACGCGTTTCGTTTTCATGCCAAGGCCTTCCGAGTGGGTTGTCTTCCCAGTGTAGGTTTTACAGGATCAGGCTGGGACATCTGCACCCGAATTCGCAACAGCGGCGGCAAAACAGCTCGGCATCAGGGAAAATCCTTGAAACGGATGTCATCTTCAAGCCCTAGCTTCTTTCGTTTGGTAACGACCACGGCGGCCAAGCCAGCCCCGACAATCCATCCAAGAAAGCGATTCAAATTGACCAGCACGGGGCTGGGGAGATGCGTGGCAGAAGACATCACGCCGACCTCGTGGGTCAGCTCAACATCGATGCTTCCTGGAGTAAGGAGCGAGAGCAGGATGGCTAGGATTAAGACAATTCCCCATGCAACCCAGCGGCTTTTCGTTACCGCCCAAGCCAGACGAAAACAGACCGCTCCGATCGTGCCGGCCAGTATGAACTCGATGATCAATATCCTCAGCATCTGCCTCTCCCGATATTTCCAGGTCTCATTATTCTGCAATCATCCCGATTCTGCAATCATCCCGGAAAATGAAAATAAACACGGTCAGATAGCCGCTGTCCACCTTTCGGAAACGGCAGAAATTGCAAGTCATTTATTGGCGCCGGATACACGGTATGCAGCCGGCCAACCAGCGGGCTGAAAGACCACGGAATCGACGCGGCCTAAGTTGATCGGGGCCATATTGCGCGGGTCGCTCAGCGGCTTAGGTCTAGGCGAGGGGATGCAGAAGGATTGTCGTTGTTCATTCAGGAGAGCCAAAACCAGATCGCAGATGACCGCTTCCTCGTCGGCGGCGATGTGCAGCACAGGCTTGGTGCCGGTTGCATGGATGTGGGTCCGGTCGGCTAGGTTGGCCTCGGCATCCAGCGCGAAGCCCATGAAGCTGTCAACATCAATCGAAAAGGGACCCACTTTGGTGTTGGGTCATCAATTGAAAAGGGGACCACCTGTTCAATTTTTCTGCTCCGTTTCCTGATAGAGCAGACCTGACTTGCGTTTTTCCTTAAGCCGGTAGCTTTCTCCCTTGATCTG
>JAGWIG010000042.1 GCA_028873515.1 Pseudomonadota bacterium
AAGAACAGGGACTTCACCACCATTACACAACTGGAGATTGATACGGCAATGGAAAGATTGAACAATCGACCACGTAAACGGCTTGGATATCTGACACCCAATCAGGTATTCTTCAAACCAGGCATTGCACTTCAAACTTGAATCTGCACTGTAATTTCCTTCTGTAGTAAGGTTTTTTGCAAGTTTGTATCATCATGATTTACCCTGTATTTCAGGTCATAAATATTAACTGTTTTCGCCCATGAGGATTGATATACGGATTTGGGATTTAAATGTGTAAAGATGAGCCAATCCAGCATGAATTGACAAAAATAAATGTCTTCCTTTCCATTCCTGGGGGTTGGCTGGAAGCGATTTATTTATCATGTCTGTTCAAACCGGAAAGGGAAATGGTGATCTTTTTTTGGGTGGCATCCCTTGGTGATGAACCCTTGAACCTAATTTTTGGATACTGCTGATGACCTCATTGTCTTCAATAGAATTAACTGTTGTCATTCCAACCTATAATCGCAGGAAATGGCTTAAGCGTTGTGTGGCATGTCTGTTGCCACAACTTATTCAAAATGTTGAAGTAATTATTTTGGATAACTGTTCGGATGAACCAGTGGCTGGGTATCTGAATGATTCAAGAATTAAAGTTATTCGAAACCCGGTAAATATTGGAGCAGTCGGAAATTTTTTACGTGCATTTGAAGTGGGAAAAGGTAAGTGGATTTGGATTATGGGTGACGATGATCAGCCGCAAATTGATGGAGTTTTTAAAGCTATGGAAACCATCAGAACCTATGCTGACGCAAACCACATTTATTTCTCAAATCATATGGGACCCATTCATGAAACAGGAATATCCTGTGGCGTTGAGGATTTTTGTCAGTTATTCAAACCTGAATATTTTGGGGGGAGATTATGGGTATCATCCCAGTTATTCAACCTTACCAAAGCAAAACCTATGCTTCGGTATGCCTATGCTTATCCTGGATCCAGCCCTCACATGTCCATTGCCTTGCTTCAGGTGGAAGCAGGACAGATCATATTTTGCCCGGATGAGATTGCCATTCATCATGAACCACCGGGGGAAGAGCAGTGGAATCCGCATTCCATTTACTCCCAGATGCCCCAGTTTTCTTTATTGCCTGTACCCAAGAGACTTCGCCGGCATATTGCTGAAGGACTTTCCAAATGGTACCACACTTATTATTCTCATTTTCTTGAAGTAGTTAAATTAAGGTATCTTGACACGCAAGATGCGGAGGACATTACCTTGATTTTTGAATTCCGTTGGCATGCCATTATTTCACTTTTTAATGACAATAAATTAATGCGTGACCATATTGAAACTTGCGAAAAACTTCGCAACCGTTCATTTATAGAAGAAATCATCTTAACCATCCCTGAAGAACAACGTCAGCCTTTTCGGAATGGCGAGCTTGTTGGGACCATTCGATAGTGAATCTGTTCAAAGACTGAGACTGATGCCAAGTGTATTCTGAATCAATTTACGTTCTTCATCGGCGAGCTGTTTCCACCAGCTGTTCATCTCACTGATTTCACGATCAAGTGTTTTGGCTCCAGGAGGGGGAACTTCACCTATTGCCACGTAGACATCTTTCCACAGGTTTGTATATCCTACCGTTGGCTCAATTGCCCGTTCGATTCGTAACCCACTATTTTTAAGCATGGAGAGAAAAATGCGATCGCCGATACAGCTCAACTGTTTGGGAATCAAGCTCCACCGGATTGCTTCGGAATAAGATGGGCGCGTAAAAAAATAACAACCCGTATCAACATGATCCCCTGTTTCGTCTGCTTGCCATGTGTAGGGTAAAACGCTGCCGTCTGGTCGTAAAAAACGACGGGTTGAAACTACAACATCAAGATTTCGTGCGCTTTGTACTTTCCACATGAGTTCAACATGATTGGATGAAAGAATGTTGTCAGCATCTAGAAACTGGATCGCGTCATATTGCTCTCGTAAAGCCAGTATGAGACCGATGGACCTTGGTGAATCTCCATAGTCTGCATGGGCTTTGTCCAGAATGATCTGTCTGATTTTTTTATTATTTATCCAGTCTTGTGGGTAACCATCAGCAACCAGGATGTGATCGGCAGGGGTTGTTTGTGATTGAACAGACGATAAGCAGCGTTCAAGTATTTCTCTGGGTTCACGATAATATGCTGTAATAATGGCAGTTCGCATTAGTTAACCACGATTTGGAATCTGAGCGTCTAGCCTATCGGAATCCCTGTTTTCTTTCAATCCACTGATTGACTGGCAGGTTTGCTATAGGGAATGAAAAGTGTTTATATTACCGATAAATCATCAAGAACTGGGCTGTTAATACACATATTTTATTGTAGGGTATGCAGCGTTAGACAGAATCCGGACTAATGATAATCAATAATTATTGCCAGAGGGAGTATATGGGGGGTCTCCAGAATATCACTGTTTCTGAAAAATTTGCTATAACATTGGTGGCTCCACCTGATTATTTACATATTCTTGGGTTGATTGAAGTTGCCGAGGCGCTGCATTTTGGTTTAATTGAATTAGGTGTGGATTCAATTGTTACTGCGAATCTGAATGAGCCTGGTCGCCGCCCTGTGCTTCTTGGAGCTAATCTGCTAGCTAAAATGCCTCCTTTGAGTCTTAGTCCGGATACGATTATTTTTAACCTTGAGCAGATGGATCCGGACTCGTTCTGGGTTGATCATACTTATCTTGATTTAATGCGTTTCCATGAAGTCTGGGATTATAGCGAACGCAATATATCGTTTCTCCGTGAAAAAGGAATAACGAATGTTCGGCATGTTCCATTGGGTTATGTTCAGCAGCTTTCACGTATTCCACAGGTAGATAAGGATATTGATGTATTATTTTATGGCTCGATGAATACTCGTCGAGAACAAATTCTGATTGCGCTTGAACAGCAGGGTCTGAATGTGGTTCATGTTTTTGGTGTTTATGGACAGGAACGTGACGCATTGATCGCCCGGGCAAAGGTTGTTCTTAATATTCATTTCTATGAATCCAAAATCTTTGAAATTGTAAGAATTTTCTATCTTTTATCTAATCAGGTCTGTGTCTTGTCTGAAACAGGCAAGGATCCAATGGAAACATTGTTTTCGGATGGGCTGATTTTTGCTTCTTATGATGAACTGGTCAAGACCTGCCTAAATCTTGTAGCAGATGACGCACGTCGGCGTGAAGTGGCCAAGGAGGGTTTGAAGTTAATTAAAACAATGAAGCAGAGTGTTATTCTTAAACAGTCCGTGTTTGGTGGGGCCAATGAAATAAAATTATTTCCGTCTCTTCCATTAAAGCTCAATCTTGGAAGTGGAAAAGACCGTAAAGATGATTTTTTGAATATAGATATCAATCCGGCCTGGAGCCCAGATATTGTTTATGACATTAGTTCAGTAATTTCTGTTAACGGCCTTGATTTCAATACCGAACGCTTTGGCAGTGTGCATCTGTTCGAAGACCATTTCGAATTAATACAGGCATATGATGTACTAGAGCATGTGGATGATTTGGTCACGACCATGACTAACTGCCTTGCCTTTCTTAAAGTTGGAGGCATTTTCAAAATCAATGTGCCTTATGACCTTTCATATGGCGCCTGGCAGGATCCGACTCATGTACGGGCCTTTAACGAGAAAAGCTGGCTGTACTATACTGACTGGTACTGGTATCTGGGTTGGGATAGGTGGCGTTTTGAACTGGTATCCATTCAATATATATTGAGCCCTTTGGGAGAAGGGTTGAACCAACAGGGAAAAACACCTGAAGAGATTGCCTGTGTTCCACGCGCTGTTGATTCAATGATGGTTGAATTACGCAAACGACCTCTCACTGCCGATGAGCTTGAAATGGTAAGCAAGATTCAGCCTGGGCTTAAAGAGAAGCCCAGCTCTGGAATACCCATGGTTCGACCGGAACCAAGACCTGCCAGGTTAAGTCTTGTGGGTATATCAGTTGTAAAGAATGAAGGCGATATCATTGAATCGTTCGTGCGGCATAATCTACGTTTTCTTGATGCACTTTTAATTGTTGACAATGGATCGGTGGATGGCACTCGGGAGATTCTTTGCGAGTTGCAGCGAGAAGGCTTGCCAGTTGTTATCCATGACGATATAGAATTTGGTCATTATCAAAGCAGGCGGATGACTGGTCTTTTTCGCCGGGCTTGTAAGGTTTTTAGCCCGAATTTTGTTTTCGCACTTGATGCGGATGAATTTATCATTTCTCCGACCCGTGCCAATCTTGAAGATGCACTTGATCTGCTTCCTGAAGGAGGGCATGGGGTTCTTGCCTGGAAAACTTATATCTGTATACCAGCTAAAAAAGATATAAATAAACAAAAATCACCACTTAGCCGGATGATTTACCGGCGCAAAAATGAATTACCCCAATATTACAAGGTGGTTGTTTCTGGAAAGATTGATGCTGAATTTTCAGAAATTGCCGAAGGGAACCATTCGGTACTTCAGAAAAACGGTGCGCAGCCATCCCATACTCTGCTTTCTGGAGTTGCTCTTGCCCATTTTCCTGTTCGTAGCAGCCGACAATTGTCCTGCAAGATTATTTCTGGCTGGCTTGCCAACCTTGTCAAAAATCCGGAGATTACTTTGACCTCTGAGGCTTGGCACTGGCATACCCTTTATGATCGCCTTATGCAGAATCCGGAATTATCTTCCGATGAGCTGGCTCTAATATCCTTAAATTATGCCCAGTCAAATGCTCATCATGAGGTTGATGATTCCAATGTTATTGCTGATCCCCTTCCGGTTTCTTTTGAACATAAATATGAACGGTATTATGTGGATAGTGCTGTATCCGTTATGGCACAGACTATGCAGCAGATAATAGCTCCTAAAACTGAACCAGTTTCTGGTTTGCCTCAATATCGTTTTATTATTGAAAAATTCCAGCCATCAAGCCTGGTACAGTTTGGGGGCAAGCCGGAAGATTTCACAAGCCCATTTCGTCGCATGGGTGTTGAGCATGTCGCATATTTCGATAGCAATCAAATGCTGGAGTTTTTCGCTGAACAAATGGAAGAAACCGGAACGGCCCTTATGTTTGATGAGCCTTTTGAGCTGCTCATCTGGATAGACTCTGAAGATAAACATCCTGAGGAAAGAACATCCCAGTTTCAGGCACTGGCTAACCAGGTGTCTAAATGTATACTTGTTTATCCTGGAGACTTGTCAGGGGATGCTTGTTCAAGGGTATGGGAAGAGGCCGGATGGGTGGCTGAACCTTTTTATACACGGGTTTTCCGTTCTCTTGCTGCAGACGAGTCTATGGTTGACTCTGGCATGATATTGGTGCCCAGGAGATCAGCAGTGCAACATAAAATGAAATCCTGATCCTTTCATATAGGATTAATAATGAGCAGGGGAAGAGGGCATGCGGGTTTTGGTAATTGGTGGGGCAGGTTATATTGGTTCTCATATGGTGCTTTCACTGCAGGATGAGGGGCATGAAGTGGTTGTTTTGGATGATTTGTCTACCGGGCATCAGGATGCTGTAGTTGGCGGAACTTTTGTAAAAGGGAGTATGGCTGATTCCACTTTGCTGGATCAGCTATTTGACACAGGGCATTTTGATGGGGTTATGCATTTTGCATCTTTTATCAGAGTAGATGAATCTGTTGCAGATCCCCAGCTTTATTATGTCAATAATGTGGTTAATACCCTGACTTTGCTGAATGCCATGGTTCGTAATAAAGTCAATAATCTGGTTTTTTCTTCTACGGCTGCTATTTATGGAGAACCTCAGGAGTTGTTGATTAATGAGAATCACTCTAAGATTCCAGTCAATCCTTATGGTAGAAGCAAATGGATGGTTGAACAAATACTGCGTGACTATGATCTGGCTTATGGGCTTAAGTCAGTTTGTTTGCGATATTTCAATGCTGCGGGTGCTGATCCCCTTGGGCGGGCAGGTGAGCGACATCAACCTGAAACCCATTTAATTCCATTGCTTCTAGAAGCAGCAGCTGGTCTACGCCAGTTCATAAACATGTATGGTACTGATTACGAAACCCCTGATGGAACTTGCATTCGTGATTATGTCCATGTTACTGATTTATGTTCTGCTCATCTTTTGGCCCTTGATGCTTTGGTTAAAGGCCAGGACAGTGCTTCATATAATTTGGGTAACGGGAGTGGTTTTTCAGTGTGGGAGGTAATTGAAGCAGTCAAAAAAGTTACCGGGTATCCTGTTTCCGTTGTAAAAGTTCCACGAAGGCCAGGTGATCCGTCCCATCTGATTGCAGATTCGAGATATGCCAAGGAGGTGCTGGGCTGGAATCCGCAATATTGTTCTCTGGAATCCATTATCAATCATGCGTGGAGTTATTTTCGAGCGAATTCTTTAAAACAGCATGACATAGTGAATTAGAGATTTTTTCACTGATTTGGTGTGTGATTATCAACCTCCCATATTTTAATGGGATCAATTAATCTTTTTCGTCTTATTTTTTAAATATGGGAAATTCCCGGATTAAGTCTGTAGGTGATTATGAGCCCAATTGACAATCTCCCGTGCTCCTATTGCACCGCTTTGGCGCGCGATTTCTTTTCCTTTATTGAACAGGATAAGGGTGGGGATGCTTCTGACATTATACTGTGTCCCAAGAGTGGGTTCATTTTCAGTATTGATTTTGCCAAGCAGGATATTTGGTTCAAGCAGGACAGAAGCTTGTTCAAAGGCTGGAGCCATTATTTTGCATGGCCCGCACCATGGAGCCCAGAAGTCAATAAGCAGGGGAATGCTTGTGTGGGCCAGATGCCGTGAAAAATTATCAGTCTTGAACTCTACTGGATGAGCTGTAAATAGCCGTTGATGACAGTAACCACATTTTGGCTGTTGCTGTAGTTTTTCCTGAGAGATCCGGTTAATTGTCTGGCAGTGTGGACATACTAGATGCAAGTTTGCGCCCATGACATTCCCTTGGCTAATTTTCTATAGTGAATAGATAAGGTCTTCGATTTGCATTTCAAGACGCTGGCATATGAAATTAGGTGAAAACCAATTGAAAAGTGTGATTATAATTTCCAGGCTTATATTGGGATTGGGAGAGAACGTGAGTCCTCTGATAGAATACCTGGATGCTTGAAATCCAGAACATGAGTTTTTTTAGGGCGGGCGCCCAGCTTTTTAGTTCCGTCAGTTTCAAAGTCTTTGATGGCCAGCGAATAGGGCTTGTAGGGCGTAATGGTTGTGGCAAATCCACACTTTTCCGTCTTATTCTTGGTGAAATCAATCCAGATATCGGTGAAATAGTCCTGCAGCCAGGAAAAACTTTGGCCTATGTCGAACAGGAAATTATTAACACCAAGAAATCTGCTCTTGAGTTTGTGATTGAAGGTAATCAGGAGCTGAATGAACTTGAAGTAATCTTGCAGTGTAAGAATCATGATTCAGCCTGGTTTGATGCCCAGCAGCGTTATGAGTCACTTGATGGTTATAGTGCCAAGGCACGTGCAGCGCAGCTTCTGAATGGGCTTGGATTTGTAGCCGATGAAATTTTCCGGCCTGTTTCAGATTTTTCTGGAGGATGGCGCATGCGGTTGAATCTTGCCAGGGCGCTGATGCAACGTGCAGATTTATTACTGCTTGATGAACCGACTAACCACCTTGATATGGAAGCGATTATCTGGCTTGAAAATTATATTTCAAATTACCCCGGTAGTATTATTCTGGTCTCTCATGATCGGGAATTTCTTAATGCGACAGTTAATGGAATTGCCCATATCTATAATGCTGGTATGGATTTTTATGCCGGGAATTATGATCAGTTTGAAAGCGCCAGAATTGAACGTCTGAATCAGAAAACCCGAGCGTTTAGTGCACAGCAGGAACAGATTTCTCACCTTGAAGATTTTGTAAGACGTTTCCGCGCCAAGGCAACCAAGGCTAGACAGGCGCAGAGCAGGTTAAAGGCACTGGAGCGATTATCAAGAATTGCACCTGTCCAGATGGATGAAGGTTATTTTCAGCTAAAAATTTCTGCACCTGAGCGGAGTCCGGATCCGTTGTTAAATTGCGAGCAACTGGGCTTTTCTTATGATGATGGGAGATTGCTCGATAGGGTAAATCTTACATTACGTTCTGGTACAAGAATTGGATTACTGGGACCTAATGGAGCTGGTAAAAGTACCCTTGTCAAGCTGTTGGCGGGAGAGATTTTACCTGCTTCCGGTAAACTTGAAGTTGCGACGGGTGTTCGAATTGGTTATTTTTCCCAACATCAGCTAGAGAATCTGATTGGATCTGCAACCCCACTTGAACACCTCCAGGTTTTTGCTGCTGGAGAGACAACCCTAACGCTTCGCTCATTTCTTGGAAGCTTTGGTTTGGGAGGGGATAATGAGGATCGCCCTGTTGCAAGCTTTTCTGGGGGAGAGAAAAGTCGTTTGGCTCTTGCTTTGCTTGCGTGGCAGAAACCACATGTACTTTTGCTTGATGAGCCAACGAACCATCTGGATCTGGAAATGCGGGATGCGCTGACTCTGGCTCTTGAAACCTACTCAGGAGCTGTTGTCCTGGTTTCTCACGATCGGAGTCTAATGCGTGCAGTAACACACGAGTTATGGCTTGTATCAGATCATTCTGTAAGATACTTTGATGGAGACCTGGATGATTATGCACGATGGATTGAATCGAGACATGCACTTAAATTGCCACAAAGCCAGGATTCATTACCCCATGTTCATAGGTCTAAGCCAAGGAAAAAGGCCTTGCTTTCCAGACAGGTAAAACTGGAAGCTGATCTCCTTTTGCTTCAGCGAGAGCTTAAGGCAATCGATGAAGCCTTGAGTGACCCTGAAACTTATTCTGATACTGATAGTCAAGTTCTGATAAGTCTTGCTGAGCGGCGTGCAGGAATAGAAGCGGATATGGCAGAAATTGAAGAAGTCTGGCTCGAGCTTGAAATGAGCCTTGATGATTTGGTATAGCGTGGGATGTATGAGAAAGGATGTCTGGATTAGTAAAATCTGAATCATTAAATTACATTTTGAAGAGGTAATTATGAATAATGGGCGTGGTGTTTTGATCTGGATTGTCCGAATTAGCTTTCTGGCCTCGATAATACTTGGTTTTTTCTTTTGGAGAAATCAGGCTCTAAACCTGATTCCATTACATATTTTATTTGGAACGATTTTGGTTGTGTCATTATGGGGTATTGGCTTGAAAGCATTGCGTAATGGCCTTAACAAGACATTTATTATTTTTACTGGAGCATGGGGAATTCTTGCTGTCTGGTTTGGACTGGCCCAAGAAAAACTCATGTTATCCATTGGGCATTCAATAATTTCGGGTATTCATCTTGTGATAGGCATTGCAATGGTAGCCTTCTCTGAAATCCTTACGGGCCAGATTAGGCGATCTGGATTTTTTAAAGGCTGATTTGCATTTATTTTATATTTGACACCCGTTTTAATATTATTGCGGGTTGCATGATGAAACTGAATCTTGAATGCTGTGCCTGATAAAAATCGGGAGAGTGTTATGGACTCACCAGTACATGATATGTGTAATCTTTTCGCCCAACTCGGTTTACCTTCAGACAAAGGGTCTGTCATGGAGTTTATTCGTCTCCATCAATCGTTGAGAAAAGATGTTTTACTTTATGAGGCCCCATTCTGGACAAAATCGCAGGCAGAATTTTTGCAGGAAGAACTTCTGGAGGATGCTGACTGGGCCAAGGTGATTGATGAGCTTAATGTGGCCCTGCATATGGAAGAGTAGTTTAACCGAAGCGGTATGAACCCATTGTGACATTCCAGACCTTATCCAATAAAATTCTACGTCCGATACTGTCACCTGCCGCACCTGCTATAGCAAGTAACGGCATAAAATGATCCTCACGGGGGTGAGCTTTTCTCGCCTCTGGAGCCTGACTCCAATTAACAAGCTTTCTGTTTCTTGAGGCTATGTCAGTTTCGGATATGGTTGAATTGAGCCATCCTTCGAATATTTTGGATACTAAACCTGCTTCCGTACTGCCAAATTTATACAGATTATGGTAAGTCAGTCCGCTTCCAATGATTAGAATGCCTTCCTTCCGTAAAGGCAACAGAGCTTGACCTAGTCGTATATGTTCGGACGGACTGTAACTAGACTTGATTGATAGCGAGACAATCGGGATTTGGGCCTGGGGATACATGATGACCATCGGAACAAAAATTCCATGATCAAACCCTCGGTCTGGATCTGCAGAACAAGGTATGTTCGCTTTTTCAAGCAGGTTGATTATTCTTTGTGCAAGGTGAGGCGAGCCCGGGGCCGGGTAGCTAATATGATAGGTGTGCTCGGGAAAACCTGAGTAATCATATTCCATTTTCGGCAACTCTGCGCTGGATACCCTGAATTCAGTTTCTTGCCAGTGGCCTGATATCATGAGAATTGCAATGGGTTGTTCTGGAAGGTTTTTAGAAATGTTGCTAAATCCAAGGGCTGTCTTGGCAAACTGGCTGCGCATTTCTTTAATATAGGGCCATGGGCCTCCGCCGTGAGACAGGAAAAAGGTGGGTAAACAGGCTCTGTCCATGAACTTTTCCTAAAAAAGAATGGCGGTTATGACAGAAATTTTATCCTGATAGTTTAAGTAGCATTTTGTCAGTATTGGATAATTATATCAGCAAGGATGAGATACCCAGATATTATCAGGGTTGATGGCCAGAGAATGGAAGATGGTTTATCGACTTTAATCCAAATATGAATATTTGCTGTTTGTATACAGCATGGAATCTGATGTTTGGAGGTATTCCGGATGGGTTGTATCAACTCCATAATGCTATGGTTGAAGCAATCCATTATTTTGAGAATTCGTTAAATATTGAAGATTACTGCTGGCGCGTGCTACGCCAGAGGCTGGCTAGCCAGGGCTGCTGGTCCCGCGACAGGTTGGAAGGCCGGTAATAGTGCGAAATTTCGATAAATCCAGATTCTTTCATATATGCTCCCCAGGTTTCGAGATCATGGTAGACACCATAACGGTTTTGATTCCATCCTTCTTCATTGTTTCCTCGAGGATTAGAACTGAACACGACGCCTTGTGGTTTCAGGGTTGCGTTAAGTTCCTTCAGGATTCGTGAAAGTTCCTGTTTGGGGACATGAAATAATGAAGCATTGGCAAAAACACCATTAAAATAATTTAAAGGAAGGTCAAGCTTGAGAAAGTCCTGTTGCCATACCTCACATCCAGAATAGGCACGCGCCATTTTAACAAATTCACCGCAGCCATCAATCCCGATAGCTGTGTGACCGAGAGATTTAAAGGTTTTAAGGTCGCGTCCAGGCCCACATCCAAAATCAAGCAATATAAAGGGAGGAGTCCCCTCCAAGGACTCCAACAGGCAAGTAATATTTTGGCTGACATCATGTGTTCGAGTTTTTTCATGGAAACTATTGGAATGTTGGCTGTAAAAATCAAGAGTTTGCTGAGTAATGATTTTCAAGTCTTTTTTATCAAGTATCATTTCTGCATTCTCCCAAATCGTTGGGTAGTGTCTTTATTTGATGTAACAGATCGACGATGTCATTGGTTTTGTCGTTGAGCAGGTTAATTTTATTTGCCAACCCCTGAATTTCAGTATGGGCGCGACGATTAACATCAAAATCCAGTTCACTCCTGAGCCGGTCTTTTTTATCCTGGCGGTTCTGGCTCATCATGATAATGGGAGCCTGGATTGCGGCAAGCATGGATAGAAAGAGGTTTAGGAGTATAAAGGGGTAAGGATCCCAAGCCGCGTGTCCAAGTCTGATATTAAGCAAGGTGTAAGAAAGCAGGATTACTGCAAAAAAGATTATAAATCCCCAGGATCCTCCGAAAGATGCGACGATATCAGCAACATGCTCTCCAAATGTTTCATCTTCTTCAATTAGCTCATTAGGATTTCGTGCTGCCCGGATTCTGATGAGCTGTTGAGTTGTTTGAAATTGTTTACTAATGGTAATCAGAAGGTCAAGTCCCGCATCCGGTTTGCGGTGCAGGAGTACTTCAATGTCATTCCGGTCCATTTCTATGCATTCTGTTTCTTCATAGGTGACGGCCTCTGAAGTATGGGGTGTTTGCGATAGCATGGACGAAAATCCGAAGAATTCTCCTTCTCCTGGCTGATCCAGGATTACTTCCTGTTGATCTTCATCTACGGTTGTTACTTTAACGACTCCTGAAACTAAAATATATGCATATTTACTCGGATCACCTATTTTGTATATGCGTTGTCTAGGTGTAAATTTCCTATATTCTACCTGACTAGCCAGTACCGTAATTTCATCATCATCGAGTAAAGCAAAGAGTGGTACTTTACGCAGGATTTCTGGATTACATGACATGCCCCACCTCTTCAAATCTATTTGTTTGTGGAATTTATTTTTGCTCTGGTATCAGGTTCGCCTGATATTTTTATGATACTTTGCCTTACGTGAGTTTTAACCCTTTAGCTCTTTGCAAGAGCGATTGAATTTCTTATGGCTGGTCGGGTTGATGAATGCAATCATCGGGTTGTCAGGGCCGGTATCCTGTTTTTTTATAAGGATACCATGTAAATGTTTTTTTGATTATTACGAATGGTGAAGTGATTATTTTGGTTTTATCTCGGTGGTGCTAAGGTGATAACATCACTAAAGTAGATTTAGGGGGTGGTGACGGAGTGTTATCAGGTTTAGGGGATGATTTAAGGGTTTTAGCAAACGGGACCTTGAATTGAAAGCGTACCCGAGCGGCCAGGGACTTCAGATTGCAGAACCTTGCAGTATGGCAAAGCTGAAAAATCAAGTCTTGTTGCCAAATCATTTAATGAACATAGGTTATAACCTTGAGCTTTCCATCCATTCAAGAGTTTTTCCATCACGGGAAAGAGCTTCAATCCCTCAAGCTCAGCATGGAGAGTATAAACATGTCCATATTCAGGTGTGTCGTTTGTAAGATCTAAAAGATGTTCGGCAACATTCTCAGGGGTGATGCCATTTCTCCCAAGCAATTCGTCTAAGGTCGGTAAGGTAGTGGGAAATTGTGGACAGGTTATGGGGTGATCCTCAATCATGGGTAGAAAAGGGCTGGATCCACGTGTATCAGAGCAATAGATGAAATTGAATTCATCCTCAAGCATGAAAGAATGCTTATTCATTTGCCAACCTGCAGCCCCGAATGTTCTGGCTTTTTGCCCGAATATCTGTTCATAGGTATCAAAAGCCAGTTGCATCTGTTGTTGAGTCCAGGCAACGTTTTTATCTTTTACATAATCTTGCCAGAGAATATGGTTGTATGTATGAATGCCTGTTTCGAAACCTTCATTTTGAACGTTGCGCAGAATAGTTGTGCATAGTTTGCCAATATCAGGTCCAGGCAATAATGTGCCATAAAGTAAGGTGCGTATCCCATAGTGTTCGATTACTGAAGTGCGGGAGACTTTTTTCATGAACCCGGGACGAAAGATTCGCTTGATGGCTCGTCCGGTATGATCTGGGCCTAGGCTAAATAGGAAGGTTGCGTTTGCATCTGTATCTTTAAAAAGACGTGCGAGCCTGGGCACACCTTCACGTGTCCCGCGTAGCGTATCGACATCAACTTTGAGAACGAGTGATTGCATCAGTCGATAAGCTGTTTGGCTTCCGTAACGATATTACGGTATGCGTTGAAAATATGTTTTATGGCATCCTGCATACCTACTTTTGGCTTCCAGTCGAGGTCTTTGGACGTATTGGTGATTTTAGGCACTCGATTCTGTACGTCCTGATATCCTTTCCCGTAATATTCCCCTGAAGTGACTTCAACAATATTAACTTTCTGCGCACTGTTACGGTATTCAGGGTATTCCCTGGCCAAATCCAGCATCATTCTGGCCAGTTCGCGGATAGAGTGGTTATTGCTGGGATTTCCAATATTGTATATTTTGCCATCAGCAATACCTTTTGGGTTATCAATAATTTTCATTAAAGCGTCAATACCATCATCTATATAGGTGAAGGCACGTTTTTGTGTTCCACCATCTACCAGCTTGATATCTTCACCGCGTACAATATGCCCAAAAAACTGGGTAATAACCCGGGAACTTCCTTCCTTCGGGGTATGAATGGAGTCCAGGCCCGCACCAATCCAATTGAAGGGACGGAAAAGAGTAAATGCCAGATTTTCCTGCATACCATAACCCCAGATTACGCGGTCCATAAGTTGTTTTGAACAGGCATAAATCCAGCGGGGTTTATCGATGGGACCATAGATGAGGGGAGAAGCGTATGGGTCAAACTCGTCGTCGTTACACATTCCATAGACTTCTGAAGTGGATGGGAATACAACTCTTTTTTTGTATTTGACGCACTGTCTCACTATGGGTAGGTTTGCTTCAAAATCCAGCTCAAAAACCCGTAAGGGTTGGCGGACATAGGTTGCAGGTGTAGCAATCGCGACAAGCGGTAATACAACATCACATTTCTTCACGTGATACTCAATCCATTCACGGTTGATGGTAATGTCACCTTCAAAAAAGTGAAATCTCGGATGATTGATGATGTCCTGTATACGGTCACTCATCATGTCCATACCATATACTTCCCAATCGGTGGTATTGAGAATACGTTGTGAAAGATGATGTCCGATGAAACCGTTAATGCCGAGAATCAGAATTTTTTTCATAATCAAAAAAACGCCTTTTTATTGATTAACCGGGTATAAGAACTTTACCGTAAGATGTTTCGAATTCTTTGGGTGTCAGTACTTTATCATTGCGAAATAATTTCAATATCAACAAGATACCCATATCCGCGCACTGGCAGTATATGTTTTCATTTTCTATAAAGAATCCAGGTTGTGCTAATGGCCCTTTTTGGGAGAAGCAAAGAGTTTTAGCTAGAATGAAGTGATCTTTTCCAATGTCGGTAAAGGCGCCAGGGTACGGTGGGGCCACAGCCCGAATAAGATTATGTAATTCCCTTGCACCAAGCGTCCAGTCAATCTTTCCATCTTCAGCTTTTCTTTTCCCAAAATAGGTTGCCTGTACTTGATTTTGTGGGGTGGCACTGGCGGTTCCATCCAGTAGTGCAGGTAGAATTCTGTCAAGTGCAATTTCTGCTGCCAGAGTAACTTTGTTGAATACCTCAAGAGCAGTATCATCTGAAAGAATCGGTACCCGTTCCGCTGCATAGATATCCCCTGCGTCCGGTTTGTCATTCATTTTGTGCAGGGTTGCACCGGTTTCTGTTTCACCTTTAAGAACAGCCCAGTTTACAGGTGCCCGACCGCGAAATTTTGGCAATAGGGAGCCATGCATGTTATATGCTCCGCGCATAGGGATATCAAGAACTGCATGCGATAGCAAATGACGGTAATAAAAACTGAATATGAAATCCGGATTGGTTTGTCGATAGATATTCAAAAGCTCGGGGGTATTTGGATCAGCCGGGGTGATGCTTGGTAGTCCATAATCGTTTGCCGTCATCTGAACATTCTGAAACCAGATATTTTCATCAGATGAATCTTCGTGTGTGACAACAAGCCTGACGTTAACCTTATGATGAAGGAGTACCTTAAGGCACCGGACCCCGACATCATGGTATGCAAAAACAATTGCACTAGCTTTCATCTTTATGCTCGAGGATTGCCTGAATGAGAAAACGTGGTCTGCCCCGTACTTGCTGGTAGATCCGGCCTATATATTCTCCAAGTAGGCCAATGCCAAAGAGCATAATGCCAATGAGAAAGAATGCAATCGCAAACAAGGTAAACACGCCTTGAACTTCGGGTCCGATAAAGATACGTCGCCAGACGAGGTAAAGTACGAAGACAGCAGAGAACATTGAAATCATGATGCCAACGAATGAAAAAAGCTGAAGAGGTACAACAGAGAAGCCTGTTACCAGATCAAAATTCAGGCGAATGAGTTTGTAGAGAGAGTATTTGGATTCTCCGGCAGATCGGCTTTCATGTTCGACTTCAACCTCAGTGGGATTTCTTGCGTAGGTATAGGCGAGTGCAGGGATAAACGTATTAATTTCACTTGACTGGTTGATGGCGTCAATTATGAGTCGATCGTAGGCGCGCAACATACAACCTTGGTCTGTCATGTGTATTCGGGTCAGACGTTCACGCAAGCGGTTCATGAGACGTGATGCAATACGGCGCCAATTCTTGTCCTGGCGATTGCGGCGAATCGAACCTACATAGTCATGTCCTTCGTCCATTTTCTGGATGAGTTTTATGATCTCTTCAGGTGGGTTCTGTAAATCAGCATCCAGGGTGATGATCTTGTTTCCTCGGGAGTGAGCAAATCCAGCGAGAATTGCCATATGTTGCCCATGATTGCCATTAAGGAGAATAACGCGGGTTACATCAGGACGGAACATGAATTGCCTGCTGAGCAGGCTAGGTGAAGCATCGGTACAGCCATCACTGATAAACAGGATTTCATAAGTCCGGTTTAAAGCATCAAGTGAAGGGTATAAGCGTGCAAATAAGGACTCCAGTCCGCTTTCTTCATTATATACCGGGATAACAATGGAAAGTTCTGGGGTATTGGTACTCAATTTGGTTCCTTGATATCCAGAATTTTACATAGGGTAGAAATTACGCGATTCACATCATTTACGGTCATTCCTGGAAATAGGGGAAGTGTGACCGTCTCCTCACCGATTCTTTCAGCATTTGGGAAATCCCCCCGCGCGTAGCCCAAGGATCGATACAGGGTAAATAGATGCAGCGCAGGGTAATGGATACCAATTCCTATCCCTTTTTCGTGCATGGCGGCAATAAAGGCACGTCGAGTCATTTTGAAGGCCTTGAAATTGATCAGAGGGGCAAACATGTGCCAGCTATGCCCCGAGTCTGCTTTTTCTGGGAGAAGAATGTTTTCCAATCCTTCAAGCCTATCAAGATAATGTTGCGCAAGTTGGCGACGTTTAATGTTGAATGCATCCAGATGAGGTAATTGCCCGAGCCCGACAGTTGCAGCTACGTCTGAAAGGTTGTACTTCCCTCCAGGAAGCAAGACGTCCATTTCTCCGTCATCACGGCGACTTATGCCGTGAAAGCGCAATATATCAATCTGTTCGGCTTCTTCTGTGTTAACAAGGCTTAGTGCTCCACCCTCAATGGTAGTTATATTCTTGTTAGGATGAAAAGAAAAAGAAACGAGATCGCCAAAACTGCCAATAAGTTTTCCTTTGTAGCGGCTGCCTATTGCATGTGCTGCATCCTCAATGACACGAAGATTATGCTTATTTGCTAAATCATAGAGTGTGTTCATTTCAACGGGTAAACCAGCAAAATGGACGGGCATGAGTGCTCTGGTTTTGGGAGTGACTGCATGGGCAGCTGCTTCCATATCCATGTTACGTGTTTTGAGATCAACATCAATGAATACTGGAGTTGCGTTTCTGCGAAGAATGACATTAGGTGTGGCAGTAAAACTTATGGCAGGTGTGATTACTTCATGTTCATCACTGATGCCGGCAGCCTCAAGTGCAATCTCAAGAGCTGCTGTCGCGGAAGTAAAGCTTTTGATGATGCGGCCACCCAGATAACCTGAAAGAGCGGCTTCAAAACGGGCTACGCGTGGCCCTGTTGCCAGCCATCCGGAATGTAGAGTTGCAACCACGTCCTCAATGGTGGTTTCGTCAATTGAAGGTCGGGTAAAGGGCAGATATTCCATTACTTTGTCCTGTTCAGGAACTTGCGACAAGATAGACACCGAAGATGATCACGGCCATGCCGATTATCCGTATCACTGTTACAGATTCACCCAGCCAGTACCAGGCTGCAACAGCATTGACGACATATCCAATAGAAAGCATTGGATAAGCAATGCTTACCGGGACACGAGACAAGGCCATTATCCAAACGCCGACACTAATAACATATAAACCGAGTCCGCCCAGT
This sequence comes from Pseudomonadota bacterium, assembly GCA_028873515.1. Taxonomy (GTDB): domain Bacteria; phylum Pseudomonadota; class Gammaproteobacteria; order Burkholderiales; family REEB80; genus REEB80. The sequence continues at coordinate 17,892 of JAGWIG010000042.1, forward strand.
ATATGCGGCTCCAGAGCAATTTTCCAGCCAATAGGCAACAGGTTGGCGAATGAATAGCTGAAGTGGCCGATTCTGTTGACGCCGGCTTTAAGCAGGAGTTGGGCACCTGCATTTAGCAAAACACCTGTAAGTACCAAACAGAAACTGACAGGATTCATGTTTTGTTCTCCATTGTTTGGTTGGTATCAGGAGCGCTTACGATAACTCGATCAGGATCCTGGTAAAGAACTTTCATTTTAAGACCTAAAGTTTTCAGTTGGGTATACATCTCGGGTTTCATGTAGGCAAGCGCATTGGTTCCAGGCTGGAATTTAGTGATGAAAGTGCTAAGTTTTGGAATCCATTTTTGCGGTTCAATAGATTCACCCATTTTTAGTTCGTCGGAAAAGGCGACAAGTATGACTGTATGATTAATATAAAATGGCAGCGTTTGTGGATAGGTGCCAACACTATAGATAGGTGTGCCGGGTTTAATCCATGGTTTTATGGCATTTGCTGCTCGCCAGGCCGAAGCATGAGGTGTAAGCGCGTCATAACCCCAAAGAGCAAGTTGCGCACTTAAAAGACATGAGAAGCCAATGACTAGTACAGCAGTTGTTTTACGTTCTTTTCTTAGCAGGAGTATTGCCACTATAATGCCTCCTAAAAAGAATGTAGCAGCTGCGACAATCCAGGGTGTATAGGCCTCATACATGGGTTTGAGCCAGGGATTGTGAGTAAAATGGGGAACAAATGGCGAAATGGCAAGCAATACTATTCCGAGTAAGGCGGTGGGAATGAGTTGGTGTAAAAACTGTTTTGAAGTCATCTTATCCAGGGCATTTCCGGCAAGCAGGGCGAGTGCAGGATAAACCGGAAGGATATATGACGGAAGTTTCGAGTCTGAAAGTGAAAAGAAAACATAAATGAATATAGACCAGATAAAAAAAACACGAGAAGGTTTAAACAGTCCATTATCCGAGCCCCACGCCGATTTCAGGCCTGACCACATGGCTCCTGTCCATGGCAGGGAACCGGCTATGAGTATTGGGATGAAGTAATACCAGGGCTGGTAACGATGAAGATCTTTGGTTAAATAACGGTCAAAATGTTCATAAATGAAAAAGAAATGGAAAAATTCCGGATTGCGAAGACAGACGATGATAAACCAGGGAGTTGCAATAAGCGTAAAAAGAGCTAGACCTCTCCAGAAATCAAGCCGTTTTATGAGTTGAAAATCACGTTCAAGAATCATGTAAATAATAAGAACCGCTCCTGGTAGAACGATACCGATAAGTCCTTTGCTTAATACCGCGGCAGCCATGGCTGCCCAGCAAAGCAGCATGTAGCCTGGATCTTTGATTTCTCGAGATCGGAGATCCTGCCCCAGGGTAAAAGTACACAGTGCAAGACTTAGGAAGAAGTTGACCCCCATGTCCAGAGTATTAATATGTCCAATAGCACTATAGAGCAGGCATGATCCTAATATGGTTGCGCTAAAAAGTCCTGTGCGAAAAGAGTAGAGTTTCTTACCAGTAAAAAAGAGTAAAAGAATTCCTATAAAACCGGTTAATGCACTCCATAGTCTGGCGCTGGCTTCATTTTGGCCAAAAATTTCATAGGCAACCGCTGTGGCCCAGTATTGCAGGGCGGGTTTTTCGAAGTACTTGTACCCATCGAGTCTTGGTGTGACCCAATTGTGTGTGGCAAGCATTTCACGGGGAATTTCTGCATAACGGCCTTCGTCAGGTCGCACAAGATGTCGATAGCCAAGAAGCGCGAACCAGAGGGCGGTAAAAAGAATGAGAAGCCATGCAAGCCCTGTTCTGCATTGCTTTGTCTTCATTTATCGGAAGCCTATAAAAAACCGCCATTATATCAGGCTTTGCCTTTAGATTGGATGCAACTGGAGGGTTTTGTCAAATCTACCCCCTTGCGATCCAAAAGATATTTATAGAATTTAAAGTTCATTCTTTACGCACGTTTTTTGGAATTTAAGTCTCATATCAATCATGAGCATATATACCATTATGATTTATTTTAATAAAAGTATTTAATGGTAGTGTTGAGTCCACTGCAATGATACTATTTCATACGGATTATCCAATAAATTTTAAGCGGATTGTGTTGACTTGTCAGTGAGATACTTGGGTCTGAAAAAGACGTTCAGCAAACCAGGTAATTTGTTCAATGGTTATTCTCATTAAAGGTTTTACTGCCTAGATTTTTGTGTTTTTTTTCTGGAGCATGAAGCGTTACGGGTTCTATACTGTTTGCCGGGAAAAATTTCATTGAAATACCTCAGATTGTCTCTGATATCCTAAGAAAAGCAATTTTCCTTGATTGATCTTGTTGTCAGAAATTTAATCGGGTTGAACTTTACACTGAATCGAGTTTTATCCTAAAGGGAAACAAATGGTTATACATGGTTTGAGAAGTTTTTCAATTAATGACTGGACACCTATTCTTGAAAGCCTGGTTCATATCGTCTTGATTTTAATATTTTCTTTTATTTTATTGCGATTATCTAAAAAATTCACTGAACTTGTTGGCCGGTATTTACGCAGCAAGACAGATGAAGCAGAAGGTCTCAAGCGGGTTGAAACCATCACAAGAGTAATGCGATATTCCTTTTCTGTATTGGTGAGCATAGTTACAGGTATGCTGGTTTTAGGGGAGTTGGGTATATCTGTCGCACCAGTACTGGCTACAGCAGGGGTTATTGGAGTGGCTCTTGGTTTTAGTGCACAGAATTTAGTCAAGGATTTTTTGAATGGTTTTTTCCTGGTTCTTGAAAATCAGGTCCGTCGGGGCGATATAGTCGAAGTTGCAGGAAAATCCGGACTCGTTGAGGAAATAACGCTACGGTATATCCAGCTTCGGGATTATGATGGAAATGTTCATTTTATTCCTAATGGCCAGGTTACTACAGTAACCAATATGAGTAGAGGGTTTGCCTATTCAGTTATTGATATTCCTGTCGCTTATAGGGAAAACATAGATGAAGTCTTTAAAAGTTTGCTTCAAATTGGGACTGAATTACGCAAGGATTCGATTATTGGAGCAAAGATTCTGGAAGATCTTGAATTGGCAGGGATAGATAAATTGGCTGATTCTGCCGTGATTGTTCGATGCAGGTTCAAGGTTGTTCCACTCGAACAGTGGGTGGTAAGGCGGGAATTTTATCGGCGGGTCAAAATTCATTTTGATGAGGAAAGGATTGAAATTCCTTATCCACATCTTACTGTCTATGCCGGGGTGTCTAAGCAGGGTGAATCCAGTGCTTTTGTTGTTAACAGCAATCATAAAGCTGCAGAGGGATAAATTGGTTTTGATGTATTTAGGCACTGATCAATTCAAAATTATTTAACTGTGGTTGTGTTAAAGGTACCTACCTGTTTTTATTAGCCAGTGCTTCATCCTTTCGGGTTCAGAAACTACGTACGTTTGGCTGGCGGTGAAAGGGTGTGAGTACGTGAAGGTCGGTCTGACGCCTCACCGCAGGTGATGATGTTATATCTGCCTGTAGATTACCACTTATTCCAGTATATGTGTGACACACCTATTTTCGAATAGGCTTGTGCCGACGTGAAGTGAACATGGCTCTGGCGTTGATTGTGTTGATTCGAAGCAAAACCATCCGTGCTAGCACTTGATAGGCATGGGAGGGGGAGGCGTCAGAAAAATGGAAAAGGGCAGTTCTTCGCTGTGAAGCGCTAAACTCATCCCATTGTAGTCTTGGCTAGACGGGAGTATTTCATCGTTCTGATCTGGCTTTCGTAATCAAGGCATCTAGAATCTGGAAGAGTCTTTTTTGACTTTTTGCTAAGGTAATATTGGTCACGTACTGATTATCCACAATAAATGTAGGAACCTCGAAGATTTGGTATTGAAGTGCAAGCTGTTTTGCCTGTCTTACCCATGTCTGGACCCCAAATGACTGGGAGACCTGGTTGTAATTTTCTGGGTTTATTCCATGTGCAGTTAACCATCTGGATAAAGTTACAGGGTTTTCTAATACTAGTTTTTGAACCTGTGTGGCATTGAAAATAGCTTCATGAAATTTTTCCCCATATCCCATTGCCTTAAGAGTGTAATAAAGGTTTGCCATAGGTTTCCAGTTTCCAAGTGGATTGGGGATATGCTTGAATTTGACATCCTTAGGGAGTTTTGCCGTCCATTGCTCTAACTGGTGCTCTACGGCATAACAGTGCGGGCAGTCATACCAAAAAAATTCTACAACTGGAATCGGCTGGTTTCCTTTTGCAATGGGTGCGGCCGGTACTAGCCGGTAGTCTCTTCCCGCCATGATAGTGGCTTTTGCAGTAACGGATGAAAACAGGAATAAAATAAAAAACAGGGCATGCCATATTTGACATCGAGTATATATTCTTCTCATTTGTTTTTCATTTGCTTCTGTTTGTTTTTAACATGCTATACAGGATTAGATAGTAGGGTCTTCATGTCTTGGGTCATGTCATCACTAGATTCTGTAATAGGCATTGCAAGTCGAATGCGACCTTTTGTATCGTAAACGTAAATGATATCAGAATGGTCAACGGAATAATTCTTTGAACCTGGTGCATCATAGTGTTTTGAAAAAAAGATATGAAAATCTGCTGCAGTTTTTTTCATTTGTGCGAGCGTTCCTTCAAGTCCTATGAATGACGGATTGAATTGATGTAACCAATGGGCAAGTACAGCTGAAGTATCCCGTTCTGGATCTACGGTTGCAAACAGGACCTGGACATGGTTCGCACTCGGACCAAGTTCATGCATTACAATGTTCAGTTTGCTCATAGTATCCGGGCATTCATCTGGGCAATGAGTGTATCCGAAAAACAGCATCACTGCTTTACCTCGGTAACTGGCAAGTGTGATTGAATTACCTTGGGTGTCGTTTAAAGAAAAATTTCCCCCCCATGGTGCTCCAGTGATATCCATGGCTTTAAAAACAGGCTTGGGTGATTTTGCGATACATCCTGATAAACTTAGAATAGTTATGATTAGGCAAAAAAAGGATTTTTTAACCATATATTCTCTCAATTGCTGTTTGATTTTTGATTCAAGCGGGTGTTATTAAGTTTAAATCCATCTTGATTCTGTACTTAATGGAATACTCTTACGATATCCGCGTAGTTTAAGATAGCTTCCATTCTTGTGGGACTGAATTTTAAATGCAATATACTCCGATTGATAGGAGTCAGGAAGTAGTTATAGGCAGTGGCCCTATTAAATTTCCCAGTTATCAATTAATAGCTGCAGAAGATATGGCTGGATAGATAAAACCTGAATAAGATTTGGTATATGATAATAATCAATACATAACATGAGGCTAGCCTTGTTTTAATCCACGGATTCAAGCATGAAGTGCAATTTTGAATAATGCTGATCAGGGGGGCAGGATGCGGTAGCATTTGTGCTTTTTTGACCAGCCAGTCGAAATTGCATCCATGAACTACACACACCTTACCCAGGAAGAAAGATACCAGA
>JAGWIG010000043.1 GCA_028873515.1 Pseudomonadota bacterium
AGCAACACTTTTCCTCCTCATATGCGCATACAAGAAGGGGGGTGGGGGGAAAAGCCTACGGCTACGAATTGTTCGTAATGCACTTTACTACGCTGCTGATAGTTTTCAAAATAGGGCATGTTACTAAAAAGATATAGGGCATAGCCTGGAACGATTTAAACGTCTTTTAAGGCTGTTTTAATAGGGATGGCTACATTGCCCTAGGCAAAGCGTTAAGTCGTCTATAACACCCCTTTAAAGCCCTTCTAGGGCCATGCTGCTCACCCCTTCGGGCCTCGCATGGAGGTGAACAAGCGTATTGTTGTTAAGCAGGCATGTTTATTAAATATATTTATTTTCTTGTCAACCAAACAGCGCTCTGCGCGTTAATACCTTATTATAATATATTAATAATAAATATACTAATAGATTAAATATACTAACGTATATTTAAACATATATTATAATATATTATATTTAGGGTATCATACTTTTCTTAATTTGTCAATACCTTTCAGTAAATATATTTTCTGTTACTAACATAAGGCTCGGCCTTAACATAAACATCCTGTCGGATGTACATAGGCCTCGCCTTAAGAACTAACAACCTTCTTGTTCAAAACAACACACCAAATTTTTATTTTCATTTTTTTGCAGAAAACACTTGACATTTGGGAAAAAGTGTGGTATAATATCTGTATAGAGCAGCTTTTATTTATTTTTATTTTTTAGGAGGCCGAGTGGCACTATCTGACGCAGAACGGATGAAAGGGAAAAAGAAGCCCATTCGATCCATAGCAGCTAAAACCAATGTCTCATGGGGAGACAAGCAGAAACTTGAGGCAGTGCAAAGCTGGCTCTTGTTGGGAAATCTAGCCCTCACCTCTCGGGTGCTTGGTATTCCTGAAGTAACCCTCCGTGTCTGGAAGGCTACGGAATGGTGGAAGAATGCTGTGGATGACATTAAGCTGCAAGAAAATGTTCAGATGTCCTCCCGCTTAAAGAAAATTGTTGATGCTAGTTTGGTTGCTGTTGAGGACCGCCTTCTCAACGGAGATTGGATTTATGACCAAAAGAGCGGACAAATGGTACGTAAGGCTGTTGGCATTAAAGATGCTCACAAGGTTGCCACAGACTTGATGGACCGTCAGGCCATCATCGAGAAGGCCACCAAGCCAGTCACACATGAGGAACAAAACGATGACAAGCTACTTAAGCTGGCCGAGAAGTTTGCGGCTTTCGTCACCGAAAAGATTGAGCATAAGGAAGAGCCTGTTGAGGTTCTTCAAGATGTTTCAGATGTAGAGATTAAGGAGAGCTGAGATGCCTTTCATGACCAACGGAAAGCGTGATTACAAAAAAGAGGATGCTTGGGATAAGACTCATGGCACCCGTACAACAGACCGCGCTAAACGCCATGAGGCTCGCATCTTGGTAGCCAAACAAAAGGGAGTGGCTCCTACAGCCCTTAAAGGGGACGTAGGGCACAAGAAAGCTGTGGGTCGAGGGGGTGGTAACTCCATGAGCAATTTGTTTGTTCAAAACCCCGGAGAAAACCGTAGCTTTAGCAGGAACAAAGACGGCTCTATGAAGAGCGAAATCTCAAAGCGAGAACGAAAGAAGAAATGACATTCAAAGTTACAGCAGACGTAGTTCAAGGTTTTGTGGGTAGTGTGTTGTCCTCACGGTTTGATGGACAATCGGCTTCACCACCCTTTCATAGGGAATGCTGGGAACTCTGTTGTAGCAAAGAACGGTTTGTGGCAGTGTCTGCTCCTCGTGGACATGCCAAGTCAACAGCCATCACCTTGGGGTATGGACTGTCAACTCTTTTGTTTCGTGAACGAAAATTCATGCTTCTTGTCTCTGACACAGAAGCTCAAGCTGCCTTGTTCTTAGGAACTTTTAAACAAGAGCTCCAAGACAACGCAGAACTCATTAGTCTTTTTAACCTAAAGAAGAATGATAAAGGACTTGTCGTGTTTCTGAAAGACACAGAAACCGACATCATAGTTGAGTGTACGGACGGGTATAGATTTCGGATAATTGCTAAGGGAGCGGAACAGAAGCTCCGTGGACTTATCTGGAACGGGTCTCGTCCGGACATCATTATGATTGACGATTTTGAGAACGACGAACTTGTCATGAACAAAGAACGTCGGGAGAAGATGCGGAAGTGGTTTAAAGGTGCTTTGCTGCCTTGTAGGAGTGATTCAGGCATTGTCCGGATGGTAGGTACCATCTTGCATGCTGACAGTCTTCTAGAGCGTTTAATGCCCAACCCCTCCGATAAGCTAACAACTACTGAAGAACTTAAACAATACTCCTCTCGTAAGGGGATGTGGAAGTCAGTTAAATATCGAGCTCATAACAGCGACTTCACAAAGCTCCTTTGGCCTGCTAAGAAAAGTGCTGAAGAGTTTAAGATGCTTTACGAAGAGGCTGTTAAAGACGGCACAACAGACATTTACTCACAAGAGTATCTAAACGAGCCTATTGATGAGAGTGTTTCCTTTTTTCGTAAAGGAGACATGCTAAAAATCTCAGAAGAAGAGCGCAAGTTTAAGCTCAACTACTACATCACCGCTGACTTGGCTATTTCTGAAAGTGAAAAAGCTGACTTTTCTGTGTTTGTTATAGCTGGAGTAGACGAGAATAAGATAATGCACGTCAAGAACGTCATTAGAGAGCGGATGGATGGTAAAGAAATTGTCGATACTTTTCTAATGTTGCAGAAAATGTACGATCCTCTTGCCATTGGGGTAGAGGACATGCAAATCTCGAAGGCCATTGGGCCTTTTTTGCGTGAAGAAATGATTAAAAACAATGTTTACCTAAATCTCCTGCCTTTAAAGCATGGGGGTAAGGATAAACAAACCCGAGCTAGGAGCATTCAAGCCCGTTTACGCGCACATGGCGTTAGGTTTGACAGGGAAGGGGATTGGTATCCCATCTTTGAGAATGAAATGCTTCAGTTTCCTCGTGGTAAACACGATGACCAAGTTGACGCATTTGCCTATCTAGGTCTTATGCTGGACAATCTGATTGAAGCTCCTACAAAAGAGCAGGACGAAGAAGACCAGTATCTTGAAGAACTAGAAGGTTCCGATTTACACAACCAAGGGAGAAATTCCTTAACAGGGTACTAAATGAACGAACAAGAGATGCCTGAAAAGCCCTTGGCGGCGATGCTAGAGAGCATCAACATTGCAGAAAAACTAGACGATCAGCAGCTTCAAGACATTGGTAAAGAAGCTCATCGTGGTTTTATGAGTGATTGGGATACCCGTAAAGACTGGGAAAAGAGTGTTGATGAGTGGACCAAGCTTGCTAAGCAAACTATGGAACCTAAGACGTGGCCCTGGCCCCGAGCATCCAACATTAAATATCCCATCCTGTCCACTGCAGCAATGCAGTTTGCGGCAAGGGCCTATCCCTCCTTAATTCCTTCTGATGGTAAGGTTGTTAAAGCCAAAGCCATTGGTAAAGACCCTGACGGTTCTAAGAGCAAACAAGCAGAAGCTGTTTCCATTTACATGTCCTATCAACTCCTTGAGGAGATGGATGGCTGGGAAGAGGAAATGGACAAACTGCTCATCATGCTGCCCATTGTGGGCACTATGTTCAAGAAGACTTATTGGGACCCTCTGAAAGAGGCCAATTGCTCCACGTTAGTGCTACCAAAAAACTTGGTAGTAAACTACTGGACAAAAAGTCTGAAAGATAGTGAGCGTATTTCTGAGGTACTTGAAGTATCTCCACGTAAAGTTAAAGAACGTCAACAAAGCGGTTTGTGGCTTGACATTGATTTAGGTAAAGCACCTCAGCCTGATGGGAATATGAACATTCCTTCTTCAGATGAGACTACTCCCTACACCTTTATTGAACAGCACACCTACCTTGATCTTGACGATGATGGATACAAAGAGCCATACATTGTGACCTTTCACAAAGAGAGTCATAAAGTGGTTCGTATTGTGGCTCGGTTTGACGAGAGCACAGTTAAGATGAGTCCTGAAGGTGATATTCAAAAGATTGATGCCATTCAGTATTATACGAAGTATGGCTTTATTCCTAATCCTGATGGTGGGTTCTACGACATTGGTTTTGGTGTCCTTTTAGGTCCAATAAATGAGAGTGTCAACACTCTGATTAATCAGTTGGTTGATGCTGGTAGTTTGAACAACCTTCAAAGTGGTTTCTTGGGTAAGGGGCTTCGTCTCCGTATGGGAGAGAGTAGGTTCCAACCCGGTGAGTGGAAAGTGGTTAACAGCACTGGTGATGATCTGAAAAAGCAGATTGTTCCAATGCCTAGTAAAGAGCCTTCCTCAGTTCTTTTCCAATTGATGGGTTCTCTCATTACTTCTGGTAAGGAGTTGGCTTCTGTGGCTGAGATTTTTGTGGGTAAAATGCCGGGTCAAAACACTCCAGCAACCACCACAATGGCTACCATTGAGCAAGGCATGAAAGTGTTCACCGCTGTCTATAAGCGTATTTATCGCTCTATGGCAGAGGAGTTTGCTAAGCTTGCTCGACTGAATAACCTGTATTTGAATCCACAAACTGAAGTGGCAATTATTGGTATGGAAGTGGGTCCTGCTGACTTCGATATGAAGACACACAAGATTTCACCTAATGCCGATCCCACTGCAGTGAGTCAGACAGAGAAACTGCTTAAAGCACAGGGTTTAATGGAGCTCCTACCTCTAGGTATCCTTGATCCTGTTAAAGTGGCTCTACGGGTCTTAGAAGCCCAAGAACAGACTAATTTTCAAGAACTGCTTCGACCAGATGTTGCTCAAACAGGGCAACTACCTCCACCTCCTCCTGATCCCAAGCTTTTGGAAAGTCAGGCGAAGATTCAGGCTATGGGTCAAGCAAGTCAAATTAAACAACAAGAGGCCTCATTCAAATCCGAACTGGCAGCAAGAGATGCTCAGTTCCAGCAAGCCATGAAAGCTCAGGCTGCTGATCAGGATATGAGGCATAAAGAGATGTTAGCTGGTGTACATTTGGCTATTGCTACACATACAGAAAACATGCGGACAGCGCAAGAGAAAGCTAAATTTGTCCAAGAGACAATGCATAAGCAAGTATCACATGAGCAGAAGATTGCACATGCAAATCAGGCGGCGTCTGCTAAATCTAAACAAGCCACTAAAGGAGCTAAGAAGCTTTGAATAAACAAGACTTTATCGACTGGAAACGTCATCCTGTAACGCAGATGGTGTTTAGCCAACTGACACAACGCATTACGGACCTACAAGAAATTCTTAGTGATCGAGCTGGAGAAAACCCAGTACAAGATCGGGAATATGTGGGGGCTATCAAGGCCTACCGTGATTTGCTTAACACAGAATATGAAGAGCAGGAGGAATCTAAATGATTAAGATTCTTTTGCATCGTATCTTGATTAAGCAAGACAAACTAGAAAACGCTAACAAAGACTATGTGAAGATGCGTGAAATGGGGCTTGTCCTTGCACAAGGAGAAGACCAGAAACGCGCTCAAGCCGGTGTTGATACTGGTACAGTGGTCTCTGTGGGTTCAACAGCTTTCCGAGATTTCGGTACTGATTCCCCCATTCAACCGGGAGATCATATTGCTTATGCACGGTTTGCTGGTAAGTTTCTTACTGATCCGGAATCAGGAGAAGAGTTTGTAGCATTGAATGACGAAGACGTGATTTGCGTCTTTCATCCAGAATAAAGGAGCTTTAGATGGCTGATGAAATTGAAAACAAAGAACCAGCTGGTGAGGCAAATGCCCCAGAACCAACGGCCATTGAACTTCGTGCTATGGAATCCGGATGGGTTCCTGAAGATCAGTGGCAAGGTGATCCCGAACTCTGGCGTCCTGCTAAAGAGTATGTAGATCGAGGTGAATTGTTTAAAAAGATTGACGATCAAAATCGAACAATCAAAGACTTTAAACGAGCATTGGACGACCTGAAAGGTCATCATGCTAAAGTACGAGAGACGGAATATGCCCGTGCTCTTGTAGCTCTTAAAGAGCAAAAGAAAACTGCCTTGGAAGATGGCGATGCTGCTGGCGTGATTAAAATTGACGACCAAATTGATCTTGTAAAAGAAGAGCAAAAACGGTTGGCAATGCCTCAGCAAACACAGCAGACCAGTGAAGCAGCACCTGAGTTTACGAACTGGGTAGCTCGCAATAAGTGGTATGATACGAGTGAACCTATGCGAGCCTATGCAGACTCCCTAGGTCGTAAGCTGGCAGCAGCAGGTACCAGTACCGAGGAAGTTCTTCGAGAAGTAGAACGACAAGTTAAACAGGAATTTCCCCATAAATTCGTCAACCCCAATCGGGGTAAGCCGGGTGCTGTTGAGGGAAGTTCCCCAAAAGGCGGTAAAGCTGGAGACAACTTTGCCCTTTCTGATGATGAGCGTCGAGTAATGCAACGGTTTGTGCGATCCGGTGTAATGACCGAGGCTCAATACATCAAGGACCTTAAATCCGTTAGAGGAGAGTAATTATGAGTGAACTGAAAGAAGCAATTGCAAAAGCGCCAAGTGGCCGTGTGCAGCGTACTCCCATTGGGAAACGTAACGTCCTTACTGTAGCTGGAAAAGATGCCAACTACCAGTATCGAATTATTAACGACTCTGGAGACAGGGTGCAGGAGTTTTTGGACGCTGGCTATGAGCTGGTGAAAGAGGACTCTGTGAAGGTGGGTGACAAACGTGTGAATAAGGCTTCAGCCGAAGGCAGCGTTAGTCAAATCTCTGTGGGTCAGGGTCAAAAAGCTTTTGTCGTACGTATCAAGAAAGAATGGTACCAAGAAGATCAAAAGGCTAAACAAGACCAAGTAGATGCACAAGAGAATGCCACCAAGTCAAAAGCTCTTGATGGTACTTATGGTAAGCTCGAAATCTCTCGTGGCTAAATAATCTAAGTGCCATTAGGAAATCCTTAATTTGCTTTTTGGAGAATTACTAATGGCAAGTGTTTCGCGTATTAACGGGTTCCGTCCTGTTAAATCTATCACGGGCTCGCCCTACAATGGCGCTGCTAACGTGTATTTTATTCCGGCTTCTGATAGCTCGGTGGTTATGGTTGGTGATGCAGTTAAGCTCTTGGGTGATGCTCGTGCTGCTTCTGGTGTTCCTACAGTGACTCGTATCTCTGCAGCTACTGACATTCCTGTTGGTATCGTTGTTGGTATCCTGTTCTCTGGTGTTGCTAACGAAGCACAGAACATCCCTCCTGTCAATGATTTGAACACTCCTGTATATCGTCGGGCCTCTACGGACCGCTATGTGCTGGTGTGCGATGATCCTAACATGGTGTATGAAGTTCAGTATGCAGGTACTTCGGTCGCTGCTGCTACTATTACGGCTAACGTGGGTTTGAACGGTCAGTTCACGACTACTGCTGGTTCGACGGCTTCTGGCTCGTCTGGGCAACAGTTGGACAGTGCTGGCTTGGCAACCACGGCTACGCTGCCTTTGAAGATTGTGGGTTTCCCCAATCGTCCAGACAACATTCCCGGTGATACGTACTTTAGCTATTGGGTTAAACTCAATGCTAGTGCTTTTGCTACGGGTACGGGTTCTGCTGGTACTTAATCTTTAAAGGAATAATAAATGTCTGTTATTAATAGTGGCTCATTTGCCAAGGCCCTCTGGCCCGGTGTCAATGCTTGGTACGGTAAGTCGTACGACGAGTATGCAGTGGAGTATGACCAGCTCTTCGACAAGTTCACCTCGAACAAAGCGTTTGAAGAGGATGTGGGTGTTTCGTCTTTTGGTCTTGCTGTAAGCAAGCCTGAAGGTGCACCGGTTTCGTATGATAGCGAGCGTCAAGCTTTCATCACGCGCTACCAACACGTTGTGTATGCTCTCGGCTTCATCATTACCCGTGAAATCATGGAAGATGACCAGTATGACGTGGTTGGTCAGCGTAAGGCTCAAGGTCTCGCTTTCTCGATGCGTCAGACGAAAGAAGTTGTTGCAGCTAACGTGTACAACCGCGCTTTCAACTCTGCCTATGTTGGTGGTGATGGTCTGTCGTTGATTAACTCTGCTCACGTCAACCTTAAAGGTGGTACGTGGTCGAACCAAATCAGCACGGCTTCCGATCTGTCTGAGGCAGCTCTGGAACAAGCTTGTATTGATATTGCCGGTTTCACCAATGATGCTGGTTTGCTGATTGCTGTTCGTCCTGAATCGCTCATCATCCCACGTCAGTTGATTTTTGAAGCAAAGCGTATCTTGGGTACCGATGGTCGCGTTGGCACTGACAACAACGATCTGAACGCTATCAAGACTCTGGGCAGTGTTCCTAAAGTCATCACCAATCACTTCCTGACGGATACTGATGCTTGGTTCATTCGTACTAACGTGCCTCACGGTATGAAGTATTTTGAGCGTCGTGGTGATCAGTTCGACATGGACAATGACTGGGATACTGAGAACGCCAAGTTCAAAGCCTCGGCTCGCTACAGCTTCGGCTGGACTGATCCTCGCGGTCTGTACGCCTCCGCTGGCGCTTAATCCATAATAGGGGAGGCTAGTCCTCCTCTTCTTTAAAGGAAATTTATGGGTCTTAAAGCTCAAGATATTGTTCCGCTGTCAGCAACTGGTCCTACGACCCTCATCCCTACCAGTAAGGATGTGGTAACTAAGGTATTCAGTGTTACTCGGAGCGACACCTCTTCTACTCTGAAATGTGTCTTGCCTGCTGATGCGTCCATTTTGGACATGGTCAAGTTGGGTAATACCGCTTCGGATGCAGCAACCACGGCTACTGTATCTATTGTAGTGTCGGATAATACCGGTGCTATTTCTACTGGTACTGCTTTGGATGTTAAGGGTGCTGGTGCTACTACGGCGTTTGTTCAAATGCCTAGTTTGCCAAACATCACTCCACTTCCCCTCACTGGGGATTTGCGCATCACTGCTACCTATGCAGAAACTGGTGCGGCTTCTACTACGGGTGGTCCGTGGTACATTAAAGTTACGTACGTACGTTAACTACAAGAGGGGTCTTAGTGCCCCTCTTTTTTTGGGAAATCTCATGGGTAATGTAACTCGCACAGCTCCTCAGCAACCCTCGATTAAGAGTCTTTTTATTAATGCTTCTAGTCTCGGTTCTACTCAAATTATCGCAGCACAGACAGGCATGAGTATTCGTGTCATTGATGCTGCTGTTGTCACCACTCTGGCTAATACTGTTAAATTTCAGTCTAATGCTACCGATATTACGGCCTCCTTTCCGTTGGGAGCTAACGGTGGTTTGGTACTTCCTTTTAACGAGCATGGATGGTTTCAAACAAACATTGGTGAAGCACTAAACATCAATCTCTCTGTCGGTACTGCCACAGGCCTTCAGATCAACTATATCATTCTATAATGAGTATCTTCTCTACTATCTCTAAACTCGTAGCTAAACGAACCCCACCAGTCTCGGTAGCGAAGTCTTGGAAGACTGGCATGTGGGTTATGCATCAAGATAAAATTGCAATTATCTTTAATATTGATGCCCTAACTGAGATTCATTATACTGATCCAGTTGACGGCCATAACATTGGACAAGCTCTGGTTCCTCTGGATGCTCTACGTCAAGCTCGATACATTGAAATTCCTGTTAACCGCCGAGGCATTTCTGCTGAAGCTGCTTTGGAGCTAGGCTATGGCGCTTAATTTCCCAGATACGGGTGAGAATCTCTCCCTTGAAATGATTACAAATAAGACAGCCCCACAAAACTTGGTGCTTCGTCTTTATCAAAACAACATCACTCCATCCGACACAGACACGGCTGCTACGTACACGGAGGCCAACTTCACAGGTTACGCTGCCATCACGTTAACAGGAGCCTCTTGGAATGCTGCTTCTGCTGGTACCATCACTTACAGCGCACAGCAAACCTTTACGTGCTCTGGTGCTTCTAGTAATAGTATTTATGGTTATTATGTGACACAAGCTGTCTCTGGTACCCTATTGTACAGTGAGCGGGATGCTTCAGCACCATTTACCATTGCCAATACGGGTGATGCAGTGAAGATCACTCCTACTATTTCTGCTAACTAACAATGGCTGATAATACCGTTTTAAATCTAGGCACTGGAGGAGACACAGTTCGTGATCTAGATCGCTCTGGTGTCAAAACCCAAGTGGTTGCTCTCGATGGTGGGGGAGCTTCTGGTGAATCTCTTGTATCTCCTACGAATCCGTTACCGATTTCGTTAGCAGCTAGTACGTTTGTTTTCTCTACTGTCAATACGAGCACTGCTCAGTTGGCTGCTGGTGCTAAGTTCACGGGTGGTATTGAGGCTATTCCCAATCAGCCTGCTATTTCTTTGTTGATGACTAGCGATCAGCCGATGACCGTGTTGGTCAGACAGTTTATTGATGCTGGTGGGGTGTATGCAGTACCCAACCTGACAACGATGCCTACTCCTGTTCCTGCGGGTACGGGAACATCCTTTTCAGTGCCAGCTAATGGTAACTACTGCCAGATTGTTGTACAAAACGTAGGTTCGGCTACTACGACAACCTTCAACCTAAACACGGCATACGGAAACATAGATGCGTCTACCCAATTAGGAAATCGCCAAACCGCGATTAACGAAATTGGAGGAGTTGCAGTGTCCGGCACGCTGCCCGTGTCTGGTACTGTTAGTGTTGCTGCCAAAGTTGGGGGAGATTTCGATCCTCAAGATACTGCGACACCTTCGGTGTCGCGCATTGTCGGACGACCTGATGGTGACTTCAAAGATGTAGATTTACTTGAAGCTTTGATGGACGATGGCTCAGGCCTATCTGCCAATGTACGGATGGTTAACCTACCTCTGCGGGATGTGAATGGTGCAACTATCCTCAGTGATGCCCCTGCCCCCATTCCATTACGTGGTGCTGCTAATACGGTACTGATAATCGACACCCAAGGATATAACTCGCTAAACATCACAACGGCAGCTATGGCTGCTAATATGAGTGCAGGAGACGATCTCAATGGTGCTTTTGTCGTATTGAGTGGAACAAACCGTACCTTAGCAGGCTCTCTCATCAGTACCTTAACAGCTAATGGAGGTTTCAGTTTTCCCTGTATTGCTAGGTATATTAAGATTACAGTGACTACCGCAGGCACTGCAACGGCTTATTTAAGGGCAGCTCCATGGGTTTCAGGCTATGCAAGTTCTCTAGCCGTTGCGAATACTCAAACTGGTACTGCTGCTCAAAACATTACACAGCTGAATAGCACGGCAATCACGGGCTCAACTAACATGAACAGTAACTCGACCATGCCTACAACGGCAGCATCGAGTACCGTTCAGACGTTTTCTTCTGGTACCCTAACTGTAACAGGTAACGTTGCGGAAGCGGCTTCTCCTGCAGGGGTGGCAGGTACCATGTCAATGGTACTAAATGTGAGCGCTGTTAGTGGAACAACCCCCACACTAGATGCTGTTTTACAGGAATCTTCAGATAATGGAACAACCTGGACTGATGTATATCATTTTGAACGGTTGACGGGGGTTTCATCGGCAGCCATGCCTCCCATGCCCACAACCGCAAAACGGCGTCTATCCTATACTGTTGGAGGTACAACACCCTCCTTTACGTATACCCTTATATCAACAGGAGGCTCCATTGCAACGGTACCAATCTTTCGCCAGTTCTTTGATCGCACAGCGGGGTTACTAGCAGGAACGGCTAGTGCAACCAGTTCTACTTATACGGTTGCAGGATGTAAGACCGTTACTGCTGCTATTACCATAGGTGCTGCCACAACAGGTGGAATATATAAACTACAAGGTTCGTCAGATGGGACAAACTGGTACGATGTGTCCACTACAGTAACAGCAGTAGCGAGTAGCACTGTTCAGATCACTAACACTGCAGGTGTTATCTCCCGTTTTATCCGTCTTCTGGTATCTACTGCTGCAACAGCACAGACAGGTACTGTTGTAGCCATCACAGGCACAAATTAATTTTACTAGGAATAATCATGCAAATTCAAACTCTCGTCGGTCCCCAGCAATCCGCCCTTGGTGCCCTGCAACAAAACTTGCGTACGGGTCGTCAAGGTGACATCATCGTGAGCGAGCTTCATGGCCGTTATTATGAAACCACTAATAGTAAGGCTTCTTTTTCTGCTGCTAACCAAGCAGGTCAGGTGACTACTGTGGGCTTGGCTACTACCTATACTGGTCTCTCTTTGAGCAATCCGGTAGGCTCACAGGTCAACTTGGTCATTAATAAAGTATCAGCTAGTTTTCCAGTAGCTCCCGCTGCTGCAATGGTAGTTGGCCTAATGACTGGGTATAATGGTACAACCAACGTTACTCACACAACTCCGGTAACTCCTAAATCTCAATTCATTGGCACTGGTCCAGCGCCCGTTGCTTTGGTAGATGCTGCAGCCACTCTCCCCACGGCCCCTACCCTGAACACGGTGTTTGGTTTCGTGGGCACAGCTGCTGTAACTGCTGTGAACGGCGTACCCGGCATTTATGAGGACTTGGAAGGTTCTATCATAATCCCTCCCGGTGGCTATGCAGCAATTTATACTTCAACCGCCTCTGGCGCTGCTGGTATGTTCGCTTCCATGTCTTGGGAAGAAGTAGCAATTTAATACTCCAATAGTGTGTGTACCAAAGAAAGATTAAATGTTATTAGCTTTACAAATACTTTTAAATTTACAATCTACTGGTAACGTATACACACTGTCTCCCTCTGGCTCCATTGTATTCAGTGGAACTGCTGCAGAAATAAAGACTAGGGTACAGCCCACATCAGGACTAGTTACCTTTTCAGGTACTAGCGTTGTAGTTAAACAGAGAGCGTTTAGTTCTTCTGGAACTCTGCAGTTCTCTGGAGCTGTAACAATACCAAAGACAAGAGCATTCTCTGCTAGTGGGCTTATCACCTTCTCTGGAAGTGCTCCAATAAGCACAGCATCGGGTACTGTCTATACAATTAGTCCTAGTGGCTTTATTGTGTTTAGTGGTGTCGCTCTCTTATTAAAGACGCATGTACAGACTACCTCTGGTGTGCTAACCTTCTCAGGACTTAATGTTTTGTTGAGGACTAGAACACAGCCTGTGTCTGGTTTAGTTTCCTTTAGTGGAACAAATGTCTTTGGACGTACAAGAGCTTATGCTCCTTCGGGTACCCTAGTCTTTAGTGGAAACGCTCCAATTTCCTTTACAGGAAGTGGTGGAGGTGGGGTGACATCTACATGGCGTACCTTAACAGGTATTGGACGATAATGAGAAATCACTTAAGACTTGGAAACTGGAACGCTATTTGTGATAGTTGTGGTAGGAAGTTCAAGGCTCTAGACTTACAGAAACGATGGGATGGTCTCATGGTTTGTAAGGAAGACTATGAGCTTCGACATGACCAAGACTTTCTACGAGTACAAAAAGAAAAGATAACAGTAGACTTCTCACGTCCCTATCCCACAGTAGACACGTTCATTAATGATTCCACATGGGTTTGTACTATTGAGGGATCACGAGCAGTGGCTTTTCAAGCAATGGCTGGATGCTCTATTGCAGGTTCTGCTAGTGGGGTAGCACATGCTCCCTCTTATACTTCTGCTATTGCAGGCATTGCTATTAGCGGCTTAGCCGTTTCAGGCAGTTTAACATAGGAATTTAAATGGCATCAACAAACTTTGTTGACCAGCAGACAGTAATTGTAGCTGCTTGGTTGAATGATGTTAATACCGCTACATACACAACTGTACCGGCTCTCTCATCCAGTCTTACCACTCTAACAGGAACCACTCTTCCTAATGGCTATGTGGCTAAGACCAGTGCCACAGGAGCGGCTGCTGTTCCTGTTGGAACTACGGCACAGCGTCCCACTGGTGTACAAGGCTATTACCGCTATAACACCACTCTCAGTAAATGGGAAGGGTTTGATGGAACGGCTTGGGGCTCTCTTGGTGGTGGTGCAACTGGTGGAGGTAGTGACACTATCTTCCAAACAAATACCACTACCATGACTACAAGCTACACACTGCCTACTGGTACTAATGCTAGTACAGTGGGTCCTCTTACAATCAATACGGGTGTGTCTTTGACAGTGCCCACAGGTTCACGATTGGTGGTGCTATGAGTGTTGTTATTGATGGAACTTTAGGTATTGATACTATTCAAGCCAATACAGTTACGTCTGCAAAGATTGTGGACGCTACGATTGCTCCAGCAGACTTAAGCGGGGCTCAGAGTGGCTCTGCTCCCATTTATGGGGCACGGGCTTGGTGTGTGTTTGACGGAACGCTTACTGGAACAAACGCGCCAACTGCAGGCGGCAATATTACCAGCATCACACGCAATAGCACAGGTGAATATACTATTAATTTTACAACCGCTATGCAGGATGCCAATTACGCAATTAATGTAATGTGCCAGTCAACGTCGGGTAATAGCCTTATATCTGCCGTCATCGGCCAAGCTAGCGCTCCGTATAATGGGACGCTACCGACGGCCTCTAGTTTTAGAATTGCAGTGGTCATTCCTACGATTGGATATGTGGATTCACCTAAAATTTACGTCGCAGTTTTCAGATAAGGCCTCCCCATGACACAATCAATTATTACAGCAGGCGACGCAAGCGCAGGCTTTGTTCAAACAGGCGGCAACGACGGCACTCTGGTGCTGCAAACAGGGGCGGCAGGTAGCAAGGTGAATGCGATTAGTATCGACGCAGCAGGTAAGGTTTCAATTACAGGCCAAACCGTGAGTGCGTCTACAACCAACACAGTGACGAATAAGGTGGCCATCGTGATCAATGGGACCACGTACTACCTGCTCGCATCTACTTCAGGGACGTAACACATGAGCACATCATTATCAGACACCGGCGTCCAATTCGCAGGCGGCAACATTGTCGACACCCGCACCACGATGCCATCAACAGGCAGCTACACAGCAGGCGACCTTATTCTAGAAACATCTACAGCAGGCCGTGTGTCGGGCTGGAAGCGTCAGACTACAGGCTCAGCGCATGTGCTTGGCACAGATTGGGTTTACTTCTCGGGGCTGACGCTGGGGACAGCACAGAACACAACCAGCGGAACCACGCTCACTTTCTCAAGCATCCCTAGCTGGGTGAAGCGTATTACCCTTGAAGTTCTTGGCGTATCCACAAATGGCACTTCCAATTGGGGAATTAAGCTCGGCACGGCGGGGGGTATTGAATCTACAGGTTACACTGGTCGTGTGAACAATAGCGCCAATACCTCGTCTGCCCCAACAACCATTGCACAGACCGTTTTTTCTAGCTCTGCCGCTACGACCTCTGTTGGTGTTCTTGTTCTCGCTTTGGTAAACTCTTCTACAAATCAGTGGGTTATTTCAGGCACTACGATTCGGGCTGATGACGTTTATAGCGACCATGTGGGTTTTTATAAGTCCCTCTCAGGCGTGTTGACTCAAGTCCAACTGGCTACAGTCAACGGTACTGACACCTTCGATGCTGGTTCTGTTAACATTATCTACGAGGGCTGACAATGTCCTCATTTGAAATACTTAACATTGTACTAGGTGCAGGGCTCACAGTGCTAGGTTGGTTTGCTAGAGAACTGTGGAGTGCTGTCAAAGAACTCCGTCTTGATCTCATTGCCTTGAAATCCAACCTATCTGAACAATATGTTCGTAAGGACGATTTTCGAGAGTTTCGCAGAGAACTCTTGGGAGTCTTACAACGAATAGAAGACAAACTAGATCATAAGGTAGATAAATAATGGACTGGTTAGCAACACTTGAAAAACTGGCACCAACTGTTGCTACAGCAATGGGAGGTCCTTTGGCTGGAGCAGCCGTGAATGCTCTTAGTAACATGCTTGGAGTAGACCCACAGAAGGTTCCTAGCTACATCTCCTCCGCACAGCTCACTCCTGAGCAGCTCTCAAAGATTAAAGAGCTGGAACTTTCTTATCAGAATGATGAGAAGGAACGCGGTTTTAAATATACAGAGCTTGTTTATAAAGATAGGGAGTCTGCTCGTAATAGTAATGTTGCTGGTGGCGTGCAGAATAAGCTGTTCTATCTCACTCTTCTACTTTTAGGACTGACATTAGGTAGTGAAGGATGGGTGCTGTTTCATGGTTATCCTCCTGAAATTCCTGAAATCATTGTGGGACGTGTCTTAGGACTTCTTGATTCCATTGCCCTCACAGTCTTAGCCTATTGGTTTGGAGCTAGTCCACCTAAACAAGGAGAACAACATTGAGTACCTCTGGAACAACGGTATGGTCCTTACAGCGAGACTCAGTTATCAACGGAGCCTTACGTAAACTTGCTGTACTCTCTGGTGGTAGTGCTCCTGCCACCTATGAGGTGTCTAATGCTGCAGAAGCCCTTAACGCTATGATTAAGGGCTTCCAAACAGATGGCATGCCTGTATGGGCCATTAAGAAATACACCTTCACTGTAGTGTCTGGTACTCCTTCCTATACCATTGGTAATGGACAGACTATCAACACACCAATGCCTTTGAAGGTTATTCAGGCCTATCGCAACCAGACGAACAGTGTTAATGTTCCTATGAACATCTACACGGAATACAACTACAACATGCTCCCTCTGACAGTGAGTAGTGGTGTTCCAATCAATCTGTGGTATCAGCCTCAAAGCACTTATGGCACTGTCAATGTTTGGCCTCAGCCTAGCGACAGTACCACCACTATTACGCTAGTGTATCAGCGTCCTTTCGAGGACATGAACTCTAGCACAGATGATTTTGATTTCCCTCCCTACTGGACAGAAGCTCTCATTTATGGACTGGCTGCGAGGCTTGCTCCCGAATATGGAGTGCCTCTCCAAGATAGGCAACTCCTCACTAAAGAAGCTGAATACTTCCATCAAACTGCTTTGATGTATGGGGTTGAAGAGGGGAGCCTTTATATCCAACCAGATTGGAGTGGTAAACGCTAATGCCCCGTAAAGACAAAGAAGCACATAAACAATATTGTAGAGAACTTTTATGCAATGATTGTAATGCAGCACTGGGTTTTGCTAAAGAAAATATAAACACCTTGCAAAAAATGATTACTTATTTGGAAAAACACAATGCTTAATTCTATGTACATGATGCCAGATTGGGCAGGAAGGCGTTAAACCATGCCGTATAGCAAGGCACCAGTAACCTCTACATATGGTACTAAGCGTGTAAGCTTTGTAGCCAGCCCACAACAACGCAGTGGTGCTTTGCCTAACAAAGACTTACGCTTGATTAACATGATGACTGAGGTGATTTCTAGTCCTCTCTCTGATAGCAAGAAGTTCTTTGTAAAGAGTAGACCCGGTCTTAACACTGAATATACAACAACTACAGGAGCTAGTCGTGGAATTTATTATTGGGTGTACAGTGGGGTCGATTATATCTTTGCTGTTGTTGGGACTGGTGTTTATGTCAATGGAGTGCTCAAACAAACCCTTACCACCTCCACAGGAGAAGTAGGTTTTACAGAGTTTGTTAGTAGTACAGGAACTGTGTCTTTGGTCTTGGTAGATGGAGTTAAGGGATATGTGTTCTACAATGGAACTGCAGCTCCCACTCTCATCACGGATGCTGATTTTCCTACTCCACATTGTCCTAATCCAATCTTCTTAGATGGTTACCTCTTCCTAGCTAAGAAAGATAGTCAGGATGTATATAACAGCAATCTTGATGATCCCACTCTATGGACTGCGGGTGATTTCATTTCTGCTGAGATGTATCCTGACAAGATTGTAGCCTTGTCTAAAAACAATAACTACATCTATGCAGTAGGTGCTAATAGCATTGAGTACCTGTATGACATAGCTACTTCCATTGGTAGTCCATTAGGACGACAGGCTAGTGCTGTACAGCAATTTGGCTGTGCTGCTCCTGCTACAGTTGTTCAGACAGAGAAGGAAGTAATCTTAGTTGGTGAGACAGGTAATGGTGGGCACACTGTTTGGACCATTGATGGTTTTAAAGAGAATGAAATAGGTATTCCAATGGTTAAGTCTGCTCTTCTTAATGAAGGATCTGCTTTAGCTAATGCAACCGCTCACTGTATTCGTGTGTCTGGACAGAAGCTTTATTGCATCAACTTAACCTCTCGTACTCTTGTTTATAGTTTTGATACTAAGATGTGGAGTGAGTGGAGTAGTGGTCCCACAGGCGGTAATGCTTTCATTGCTAATCAAGGACATGATGGTCCTAATGGGAAAGCCTTCATGTTGGATAAAACCAATGGTAAGGTATACTCCATTAGTGAGACCTATTTCACGGATGCAGGTACCGCTTTTGAATGTCAGCTTGTGACTTCTAAGATGGACTTTGATATTATGAACCGCAAGTTCATGTCTAGACTGTCTATTGTTGGAGACGTTCCAGATAGTACAGGTACTGATAATAGTATTACTGTGGACTGGACAGATGATGACTATAACACATGGTCTGCTGCAAGGACTCTCTCCTTCAACTATGACTTTCCAGTTCTAAAACAACTTGGAAACTTTCGTCGTAGAGCATTTAGATTTAAATATGCTTTGCCTCATCTCCTTCGATTAGAAGGTATTGAGGTGGACATTAATAAAGGAAGTCAATAGTGGCAGCACTACCTCCACCGCCCATTAGGGCTCAAGCAGGTGATTATGCTTGGCTAGACTGGTATAACAACTTACAGAAAGCTCTCACAGTTACTGGGGCCATTCAATGGACGCAGGTTGATAAGACAGGTAGCTCTCTTGCTGATCTACAGAATAAAGCTCACGATCTTACCACAGGCTTGCAGGGAGGTACTACAGGAGAACATTACCACTTAACAGCCGCAGAACATACAGCCATTGCTACTGTATTTACTCCCGCTTACGGTAGTTTCTCTGATTCAACTAATCAAGCCGTAGGTGCCGCTAACACTCCACAAACGATCACCTTCAACACAACGAGGGCAGCTAGTGGTGTATCTGTGGGTAGTCCTACTTCTCGATTAGTTTGTGCTGCTGCCGGTAAATACAACTTCAATTTCTCTTTGCAAATTGAAAGTAGTACAGCTAGTAGTAGATTAGTAACTATTTGGCCTCGGGTGAATGGAACTGACATTGCAAACTCTGCAACTACTATCACTATTAAGAGTAGTACAGATGTCATTGTACCTAGTTGGGACTTCACCTTGTCGATGAATGCTAATGATTATTTCGAGCTTGTGTGGGCAGCAGACGGTACTTCAGTTAGTTTAAGTGCTCATGCCTCTCAAACAAGTCCTTTCACTCGTCCTGCAGTACCTAGTGCTAAGATTTCTGTAACTAGGGTTGGATAATATGATATACACAAAACTAGATGTAGAGGCTGCAAGAGAGGTGCTGGCTTTGGGAAAAGTATTACATGCTGAATCTCGTTATGCTTCCACTCCTTATAATGAAGAGAGTATTTGGAAGCTATTAGACCTTTCCCTAGTAATGCCTCATAAGTTCTTTTGTGCTTATAGTAGGGACAAGGATGGAGCTCTTAATGGCTTCTTCCTAGGACAGATAGCTACTGAGTATTTTACTAATCGACCTATAGCAAATGACTTGGGTATGTATGTCTCTCCTGAGCGTAGAGGCAGTCCCATTTTCTTCAAGATGTTAAAAGCATTTGAGCAATGGGCAAAAGACAACAAAGCAGTTAAGAGTGTCCTGTACCATAGCACAGGAATTAATACAGAACAATCAAAAGAGATGTTTCCTAGACTGGGATACACTCATTACGGTCATATCTTTGACAAGGAACTTTAAATATGTGCGGTACGCTTGATAGTCTTACAGATGCTTGGCATGGCATCAGTGCTCCCGTAGTAGATTCTCAACTCGGTAGGTTTGCCACTAATGTGGCTACTGGTGGTATGGCTGCTCCTGCCTTTGCTGCATATGACATTTCTCGTGGTAAGGACATTGGCAGCAGTGTCTTGGGAGGCGTTGCTGGCTACTATGGTGGTCAAGCCCTTGGTGGTGAGGGTGGTTTGTTTGGTGGTGGAGCTACAGGTGAAATGCCGGGCTTTGGAGAAGCTGGTGCTGGTACAGAAATCTCTGCTCCTGCTGCCTCAGCAACTCCAAGTCTTGGCACTATGGGGGGTGCTGCTGGCGCTGCTCAGCCTGCTCTAGCAACACAAGGACTGGGAGATTTGGGTTCTAGTTCTGGATGGTCTAACTTCGATAACGCTCCGCTTGGTTCAGGAGTTTCCGGTGCTGGTGGTGCTAATCTGGCTACCCAGTCTGTGGCTGACATGTCTCCTGCTGCTACAGTGGGTCAAGGAGGGGCTATAACGGGGTTTAACCAGTCCAATCCTAACTTTGGTACCCTAGGTGCTCCCTCCCAAGACACAGCCTCTATGTGGGACAAGATTACGGGTTCTATGCCTAGTGCTAATACTGCTCTTATGGGTGGCCGACTACTAGCTGGTATGCATGACATGCAAGCCCGACAAAATGTTGGTGATGCTTTAAAGAGCCGTTACAACAGTTTGAATGCTGGCATTAATAACATGTATGCTCCGGGAAGTCCTGAAGCCCTTGCTATGGAACAACAGCTTGCCCGTAAGGATGCTGCATCTGGGCGTAATAGTCAGTATGGTAAACGTGCCGTTGATTTGCAAGCCGCCATTGCTGCTATTAAGGCACATCAAACTGCTGCTTTGAATACTGGTCAGAATGATCTACTAGGTAATGCTACAGCCTACCAGAATAGCACCTTGAATGGTTTGTTTAATGCTGGGGGTAACACAGGAGCATACCAATCATTGAAAGACTTGTTGGGGAAACAGAATGGCATTTGATACTATTGAAAGCATCTTTCGTGGTAGTGGTCCTGCTACTGAGAGTTTAAATGCAGGGGTCACTGCTGGACAGAAACAGTTTCTAGATGAGCAGAAAGCTTTGGCAGAAGCTCAAACCCTTCGGAATCTTCAGCAGACCTATCGCCATAATGAGGAACTTAATCCTCTTAACCTTCGTGGTAAAGAACTCTCCAATCAAGGACTAGAGGCCTCTCTTGGGGGTCATTGGGCAGACAGCCAGCATAAGCAGATACAGACAGAGAACGCCAGACAAACACAGTCCTCTGATATTGCTGGTAAAATTGCTGAGAACAAGAGCAGGGTAACTACTGAGCATTTGAAGACTCTTACTTCGATGGGGCAGATGGCTGGCATGCTTGGAGCACAACTAGATGGAGTTGCTCCCGGTAGTTTACCAGATATTACCATTAAGAATCAGTTTATGCAGGAGAATAATATTCATCCTGAAAGCACTGTGGGTAAATACATTCAGAAGGCTGATGCTAGCACGTTGAATAAGTTCTCGAATCAGATTTCTTCTACTTTACCTGCTTTTGTTCAAGCAATGGCAGTAGGTAAACAGAATACTGAGAGTCAGCAGAAAATTCACGCAGCTAGTAACGCTACTCAACTTCAAATTGCTCGTGAGAACAATGACATGCGTAGAGACCTTGCAGAAGCTAAACTAGAAGCTGATAAACATAAAGCTGAAAGTAAACTGGCTAGTGCTAAGTTAGAAGCTAAGAATGTAGAAGCATCAATCCTCGCCATCCCCATTGCCGAACGTACTCCAGAACAGCAGGCGCAGCTTGAAGAAGCTTCAGCTCTCTTGAATATGCGTTCTGGTGCTGCTATGGGCATGAATATTGAAGCCCTTAGTCCTAATCTAAAATCTAATGCTACTGCTTTGGGAAGTCGTGGACCGAAACTTGGCACGGCTGAAAACCCAATTAAGTTAAAATAAAGGAACCCCATGCCTGTTTATCAATATGAAGGTCAACATTTCGATCTTCCAGATGGCCTTTCTAATGAACAGGCATTAGCCAAGATTAAAACACATTTAGGTGTGTCTTCTAAACCAGAGGTTTCTCTTGGAGATGGCGAAGGGCTTCTAGATAAAGCCGTTGGTTTAGGACAGGCGGCTGCCACTACGGGTACTGGACTTATTGGGGGAGCTATTGGATGGGTTCCAGCAGCACTCCAAAAGATTAACAATCCTAAAGACGTTGATTTTGAAAAGCAGTATGCCGCTAACATGGAGGCTATGACCTATGAGCCCTCTCGTGAGAAGGGCCGAGAGTATGCTGAACAAGTAGGGAAGTTTACTAATGACATTTTAATTCCGGCTGCTACAGGGGTGCAGGGACTTCCCTATGCCAACACGTTGGCACCACTTCTAACAGGCTTTGCACGAAATGTAGGTAAGGTATCAAAGGCTGTTCCTAAAGTAGAAAACCTCTCTCCCCGTGAGTCTCTCCGTGCTGAGGCTCTTAAACCTAAAGAAGAGCCTATACCAGAAACTCCAGTTCGTAGAGCCTCTCCTGAAGAACTTGCTACACAAGAGGCTCTTAACCGTCAAGCACAGGCTGAAGGAACTCCCCTTCCTAAAGAACCCGTTGCTCCAGAACATCCCGGACAACTTGAGCTGCCTTTCACTAATGACATTACTGAGCGTCTTGCTAAACAGGAAACTGAGGCTAGTCCTCAACTAGACTTGTTTGAGCATAAACAGCCTGATGCAGTTTCTCCTGAAGTGTTAAAACAACAGCAGATTGAGAAAGCTTATGCTGAACGTCCTCAAACAGATGAACGGGTTTCCACTCGTCGTGCTGAAGAAGAGGCTCATGTACAACAAGAAGAATTTCTACAGAAAGTAGAAGAGAAGCTTCGTAATGAACAAGCTCCTGGTCCTTTAGGCTCTCTACAACGTCAGGGGTGGTCGCATAAACAAGGAGGGGGTGTTTTGTTTGGAGAAGAGGGTCGTAAAGGAATAGACTCTCTTGTGGAAGAGGGCCTCCTTAAACCTGTTGGAGACAGTAACAAAGGACAGATAGTTTACCGAGCTCTTGCTAAAGGAGAGAAGGAAACTGGCCCTCGTGCTGCAGGCAGTTGGGTTACTCCTAACAAAGACATTGCTGTTAATGTGTATGCTAAGGGAGATGCTTCTCGTGTAGTGGAAGACTACATTCCTGCTAAGGACTTATATGAAGCTCATCCAGATGGGTGGATTTATGCTCCTAAAGGGACTAATGTGCTTAGCATTAAGCGCACAGCAGATACAACCTTTGGGGATGTGCTAAATGGTAAACAGCCTATGCGTGTTCCTAAAAGCCTGCGTGGGGTGCTGCTCATTAGTCCTACTGAGGGAGCTAAGCGAGACTTCATCAAGGGTATTAAACCTTTAGAAGAGATGATGGGGGAGCACACTACAGTAGCCCATTC
>JAGWIG010000119.1 GCA_028873515.1 Pseudomonadota bacterium
GATTGAAATTTCAGAAGATGCGGTTTTGCTATCTTCTGAATGTCGATGGATTATTCCTGATTGCAGAACTTCTGCGTAACGGCTGTTCCCTGGAGGGTAATATTGAAGCACCTCTAAGGGGTGCCCTTCAATTGCGTGAAACCCTGATTCGCATGGCTCCACATCTCCTTTATGCGTATAGGATTCACCTACTGCATATTGGAATCCACGGCATTGGAAATTCTGATTGAAGCCTTTGATCGCGGTGATTTTTTCAGACATTTTAAGATTCCCATTTTATTTGATACTATTAATACTATCGCATAAACCGCCGCTGCGCAACATAAAAATAGCATTAAGCCAATCAATATTGCGAATAGCAAAACGGCATACAGGGTAGTTTTCATTTATCTGCGAGGAAAAGATAAATCCATAAATACACTATAGCAATCGCACCTGTAATGGGAAATGTGAGTACAATAAAGTATACAATAAAGGATGCTGTAGCGGGCGCTAAAGCCAGTCCTGCAATTAGAAGTGATATTGCAAAAAATATCCGGTATTATGTAGCATCCGCCGCCACGGAAAATCAGTACTTTAGCCGCTACTATGCTACATTATGCTATGGACTCTTCGGATATCGGTAATCTTCGGCGCAAGCGGCTTGCTGCATTGAAATAGATTGTCAAAGCCCAAACCCGGCTGATGGAGATTGAGGCAGCCATTCTAGCCCTTGCACCGGAAGCCCCATTGGAGCGCCCTACTCATAGGAGTAATCCACTTTTCCAACGCGGGGAACTAAGCCGGTATGCTTTGGATGTGTTACGGGAAGCCGACGAGCCACTATCTATGCGGGATATCGCAGATAAGATGTTGGCTAGGAAAGGTCACGAAACTGAGGGTGAGGCGTTGCGGGAACATACTCGCAACAGGCTTTCATCAGTTTTGGCCGTTTTGAATGCTCAAGGAAGAGTTCAAAAGGTCGGCGCATGGAATAGGTGGAGATGGTGCGCCCTTAAAAACCTAACTTTTTCCCGAGTCGCGTCGTAAAATCGCTGAGAAAGGGCATTTTGTCCTTGCTAGACTCGGACGAGTAACGGCACAAGCGACAAAATCTGGTAGGCAATCCCTCAGATTCGTACCACAATTTGAAATTTTTTGTGTGTAGACCAATTTCATGGTTGCGCACATCGTGCGATTCCAGATATTTCATGAACTGTTGAATGGATGCGAAAAAGGGGTCCCGCCAGGACCCCTTTTTCGCAAACTTTACCAAGACCTGGGGTCGTGGGTAAGTATAGGTTCTGCAAGTTTCCTTTCGGGGAAATCCTATTTCCAGTCAAGCGTTATCACGACCCCGCCTAACTTGTTCGCAATATCGCGAATGGTAACGACGGAGTTTATTTAAATGCTTACTGGTAAAAAGCCCGCATCTTTGGCGGGAAAAATCTTAAGTAATCCAAGCAGCACTGTACTCCAAGTTTTTGAAGAAGGAAACATAAATTTTGGGTTCTTACGCACATCAAAGATACATTTTTGAACTAACTCAGGCAATGTTTTGAGTTGAAGCCCGAGTTCTTTGTCCGAAAAATGTATATATTTTTCGGACATTGTTTCAATATCTGCCAATAATTTCAAAGTCTTTATGGCAAGGATCTCACGAATCATATCGAACTCTGGCCAAAATTCTTCTGGTAAATCCCGGCGCATATCTTCTGCTTTGCCAAGAGAAAATGCTTCCCAAACTGATAATGGCGTGAGATTACTGACAGCGGCATGAATCCGCTTATATTCTTCGCCTTTTACTTTCAACCGATAACCGTTCTCGAACCGCAGCACCCATCCTTCTTCTGTGAAAGGCAGTGTTTTGGCTTTCGTCAGCATCTCACTGATTGAACTAAAGGTATATTTTTCAACCAGTTTTACGCCTAGCCTCCATGCATTCAACGCGAGGCAATCATAATTTGCTTCCTCACCATTTTGCGCATAAATTCCATGTAAAACTAAACCCTCATAATCATAGGGAATAACGATTTTATTCTCTGGATAAATGGCCTCAAATAGATAAGTAACGCCTGGTGTTAAATTAGATTCAATTTTATTGGCTTGCAGCCATTGCTTTGCCCATTGTGCTTGATCAGATTCAAAACTTCCCTTACTGCTGCAATACCATGCGTCGCGGTAATACCATACCGCAATCAATGAGCCGTCCAGTTTTTCATAAGCTTCAAATGATAAATCGGGAATTAGTGTATTATTTTCTGAGACATTGAAAAACTTTTTGTAATTATAGGCAATGATTTGCATCAATTCAACATCAATGATTAGCCCGCGTGCCAAAGTATTGATTTCATTCCAGTTGCGCTCATAGACACACTGCTTTGTATAGCAATATAGTGCAAGGTTAGGATGCTCAGCATGGTATTTAACCGAAACATTTCCTAGTTCAATTTCTGAATTTAGTTTTTGAATCAGTTCGTATGTGTTGATGTTTGCGGCTGCATGAAGAACAGGCATTGTTTAATATCCTTAATCAAGTTCACGAAATCCGATATAGATTATTGCACAAGCCGTGGCAAGTATCAATAAAAAATATCCTGAAGCAGCGGCTTCAGGACCACAAAATATTGTCGATATCAGCCATATTGCGGCATATGTGAAGATTGCTACTATCAGCACGGCTGCGCCTAGTAAAGGAAGCGTGGATTATTTGCTTTGCGCAAGTGCGGCGCAGGCTTTAATCGCCGCCATGATCTTTTTAATGCTGGCCCACGGTATAATATGGCGCTGTGTTTCCTCGAAAAACTCCCCTTCTTCGTCATATGCGCTAATTGTGAAGGGCATTTTAAATTCACCCGAGTATGCATCTTTAGTTTCCCAGCTCGGAGTTAAAGCCTCCCGCAACCTCTCATTCTCCGCCCGCAACGCATCAGCCTTCGCAGTGAGGATGGCGAGGATGGGGGATATAGCAGAGACGATGCGATCAGCATTATGCGGAAGAATCAAGCCGCCATCACGCCATTCGTTGGAAGCAAGGATCGCCTCTTTCAAATCCACCGGCATGGCCTTCGCCGCCAGTTCGGAAATAATCACTGATACACCGGCGCAATATGCTTCCTGTGCCCATGGATAAAGATCATCAAACCGCCGTGGCTGATAGCGCGTCATTCCTTTTTTGGCATAGACTCCATCCATGGCAAAATACAACTTCTCAGCCAACTCACGGTCACTGGGGGTCATTTGCAAGCCCTCACTGGTTGCCGATCACATAGGTTGCACATGAGCGCTTCTCGACCAGACTTACTGTCGGGATCAGGAAGCCATTGAATGGTGCCATGCCCGCACCAATAGCATTTTGCACCATCGTATGATTTCGTACTCATTTCGCCTCCTTGCTCATTAGGGATCGAATTGCTTTGGCACATAATCGGGCAACAACATCATCGGGAAAATTAGGCATCGGGAGTTTCCTTGATTGGTAAGTAAGCGATTTCAGAAAACGCCTTGAATACTTCTCCGCCTTCTTCG
This sequence comes from Pseudomonadota bacterium, assembly GCA_028873515.1. Taxonomy (GTDB): domain Bacteria; phylum Pseudomonadota; class Gammaproteobacteria; order Burkholderiales; family REEB80; genus REEB80. The sequence goes on from JAGWIG010000119.1 coordinate 3,508, forward strand.
GCGGGAAGGTCACCAACTATGCGCATTGCGGCTTCTCGCATATCCTCCTGCCCACGCTTGTAAGCGGAGTCACGTTCGGACAGGAGTGCACGGAGCATGGCGGCAAGATCATTAAACGAAGGGCATTTATCAACGCACATAATGTCGTTTTCGTAAACATCATCACAAACTTTGGCGAACTCCTCCACATCCTCACGCGGCGTCATGGGTTTATCACTCATCATCTTTCCTTTCCGGGATTGCGCCGATGGCGCGGAGGCGGTCGATCTGGCGGGCGGCGTTTTCGACTACTTTCAGAGCCACACTCGGGGATGCATACATAAAATATCTTGATACTTTCAAGATTCGATCCCTATTACAATCAACTACGTTAAAATATGTGTAAGCATAAATCTGTGCCGCAGCCTCAAGCATCGGATCAGCCAGGGGCGCGGTCATGCGGCCATCTCCGCTTTTTCAGAATCAAACCGCTTCCAAAAAGCCTCTTCCCAGCGATTAAGTTCACGCTTACGAAGGGCTGTAATGACTCCTTGCCGGATTTCTCGAATAGCAATAGTCTCAGCCGCCGCTTTGATGCCTTTATGACGTGCGCTCGCTCCAAATGTAAATTTAATCTCAGAAGCCCACAAAAGACTCAACATTCGTTCAGCGGAAAGTTGCCTTGACCTAGAAAAGCGACTTGACGATATGCCATGAAACGCACCATCAAACCAATCTCCAATTTTCCCGTTCGTATAAACGAGATGATTGTGCCACAAACGCTGAGCTCTCTCTCTGTCCCAAAATCCTTCGGAATTTAGTGGGCTCCATTTTTCGTCCACGATTAGGACACTTAGATCAAACGCTTTTTGATAAGCTTCCTTTTGGATGGCGCATCTGTCGAGAGTATCTTTGGCAGACTTGATTTCCAGGCCACATAGGCAGCCATCTCGCAAAACCACAAGATCGGCGCGTCCGCCCGAGCTTGAAGTATCAAGGGTGATCTCATGCCGAATATCTACGCGGGGAATACCTGAATTGATTAAACACTCAACAGTAGCCTTGCGAACTTCATAATCATCGCTTTCCATCACTCACCCCCGCTCTGTGCGAGTGCGGCGCGGGCTTTGATTAAGACTGGATCGCCAGCCTCCATAACGTCCACAGGATCACAGTTACCGCCAAAATCCATGATCCGGTCGCGCGCCGATTCAAGAGTTCTGACATATCCCTTGTATAAATCTCGCATTTCCTCCCGCAACCG
>JAGWIG010000044.1 GCA_028873515.1 Pseudomonadota bacterium
TTTGAGGAACAAGGTGTCCTGAATCCTGAAATAGGTGCCCGTTTCCGTGAAGAAATTCTGTCCAGGGGGGGGAGCCGGGATGCTATGGAATCTTTTGTGGCATTCAGGGGGCGGCAGCCCCGGATTGATGCCCTGTTGCGTTATAGCGGTATGGGCCCTTTAACCTGATCATGTAGACAGGTAACATGAAGATCGCAACCTGGAATGTAAATTCACTTAAGGTAAGGCTACCCCATCTGTTGGGCTGGCTGGAAGCATATTCACCAGATGTGATGTGCCTGCAGGAAACCAAGTTGCCCGATGAACGTTTCCCTGTAATGGTAATGAAGGAAGCGGGGTATGAAGCGGTTTGGTCTGGACAGAATACTTATAATGGTGTTGCCATCTTGAGTCGAAATGCCCTCTCCAATGTGAGTATGGGGATCCCTGGGTTTGCTGATGAACAGAAAAGGGTGCTGGCCGCTACAGTTGGAACAATACGCATTGTTTGTATCTATGTCCCTAATGGGCAAGATCCAGGTTCTGATAAATTCTCCTACAAACTGGCATGGCTTGAAGCATTGACTGCTTATGTCCGTGCTGAACTGGCTCTTTATCCCAAACTGGTGTTGTTAGGTGATTTCAATATTGCTCCAGAGGACAGGGATGTTCATGATCCAGCCGCACTGACTGGGCAGATTCTCGTTAGTCCCCCTGAGCGTGATGCTTTCAAGAAACTTATTCAGCTCGGCTTTAATGATAGTTTTCGTATCTTTACTCAGGAGCCAGGCCAGTATAGCTGGTGGGATTATAGAATGAATGCCTTCAGGCGTAACATGGGGTTGCGTATTGATCATATTCTCGTTAGCCGCGAAGTGAAGAGCATGGCTTCGGGATGCATGATTGATCGGAAAGCGAGAGCCCAGCAGCAACCATCTGATCATGCCCCGGTGATGTTGTACCTGGCTTCAGATTGAATCAACCTATATGGAAACCATCTGAATCCGTGCCGGGATTTGTTTTATTTTCATCTGAGATAATTGTTATTGCGATGGAATCGAGATGCGCCGCACTATTGAGCAGCATGGAAAGAGCTGGCCAGACTGTCTGGTATGAAGATTCTGGAGGTAAGGTTATTTTGCGTTGATTAAGCACCTCCATTGCGTGATGTAAATAGGCAATACTGGTAGTAATACCAGTTAATGCCTGGGATTTATTGGGTATTGATTCTGCTTTTGACAGGTTTGTGGTGATGGCGGCCAGGTTCTGGCTCTCACGTAAAAAATCACTGATAGGACCAGGAGATGGTTGCTGGTTTTCTGGTTCTCCAAGCATACGCTGGAAGGTAGCACCCAGGTTGGCCAATTCCAGGGTGAGCTGTTTTCTTGCAAGGCGGTATTCGAGCTCACTGGGTGGAACGCCCTGATAGGTTGCGGTCAAGGTTTCAAGATAGTTGACTTGGGAGCTTATCAGTCGGGGGAGCAGTGTTTTCAGATACTGGTACTCCCAGTACGGGAATAACCAGCTGGCCGAGAAAGCAACGATTGAGCCAATGACAGTGTCGATGAAGCGTTCTCCTATCAGAGAAAGGCCAGATACACCGAGAAGGGCATAGACAATCAGCATGAACAAGGTGAGACAAATAACACTCAGCGTGTACTGTACGGTTCTTAGGCTGAGGCTTATCAACTGGAAAAGAAAGAGCAGCGGCATCAGGATGAGTGGATTATGCGTCAAGTAGAGGATAACTCCGCCCAGGATGCACCCGATGGTTGTCCCTATGAGGCGTTCGGTATTTTTTTGCCGACTTAGGCCAAATTCCGGCTTCATGATGACAAGAATTGTTAATAATATCCAGTAGCTATGTCCGAGAGGAAAAAATTCGCTGATAATCGCACCTGCTGCTACCCCAATCATAACCCGCAGGGCATGACGAAATATGGGTGAGGAAAGTTTGAGGTTGGAAATCAGGATGCGTGGACCATAACGTGGGCGGGGTGCGAAACGAGACAGCTCAATTGGTAAGAGGTGATGCGTTGTCTGGCTTTTTAAAGCGCTGATCCGTCGTGCAGATTCGTTGATATTGCCAAGAACTTGTCCTAGGGCAGTTAAGGTTTCATCAGCAGGTAAGGGTGGCTGAGGGAGCGGTTCGGGTAAATCATATACAGGCCAGTTTGAGTTCTTGAGCAGACTCAGGCCGATGAGGTCGAGTATTGAAGCAAGCTGCTCAATCCTCATTAAGGCGGAATGGATAACCGGAGTCTTTCCAAACCTATCCTGTACTAGCCGGTAATCTGCATGGGCAGAAAGAATGTGTTCATCAAGGTCTATTAGAGTAACCAGAAGATTGGTTAACTCAGGATTCTGATCCTTTTCATCCTGATACTCGGTAAATAGGAGTTCACGGGCAATCTGCTGGGCATCAGTTAGTACAACCTGAATTGATGCGAGCTTGAGTTCGGCTGCTTTCAGGTCATGCGTTGGTATAATGAGCGCTGTTTTTGCACGTAGGTAGGCAGCAGTCTGGAATACGCATTCAGCAACGGATTGTTGGGCCAGGCGACGTTTCAGAAGGCTACATGCCGACAGGCTGAAAGCTGCATACCATAGCCCCCCGCCCAGCACCAGCATGGCATTGGCTCCTGCACCGCCGTGCTGATTGTCCATACTTAATACCATGACAAGAAGGGCTGCGAATCCAATGCTATTGATACGAATGCCATATGCTGCGAACAGTGAGAAAAAGAAACTCATGGAAACGACAACAACCCACATCAGAGGCTCGAATGAGCTTGCAAGCCCGGTGATCCAGACGGTCAGGAACATGCTAAACGCGCAGGCCAGCATTTCTTTCCGCTTGTATCGCAGGGCGCTAGGCAGATCTGCAAAACTTGCTGCAACTGCGCCAACAGACAGACTGATCCCTGCATTAAGGTGTCCCAGGAATCCAAAACAGAATGCAGGTACAAGCCCGCCTATTGTGGCACGTAAAGCCCCTTGAAAGCGTGGACCATAAAAAAACCGATCAATTGATTCCCGATGTGTCATAAAGGGCCCGCAGTGCGAAAGGATTTCATTGCTGTCCTGAATACGGTTTGCTGATAACAGGATAAAGGAATTTTTTCACTTAACGGGCCGGGTTAATCTTCAGAATGGTCCTCGCCATTACGGATATGGAGTTCCTGGATTTTCCGGGTTAGTGTGTTTCGACCTAAACCCAGAAGCTGGGCTGCTTCGATTTTTCGTCCTTGAGTATACCGTAATGCTGTTTCGATCAATGTTTTTTCCAAATCACGAGATAAGGCAGGGAAAATGTCGCGTTCTCCTTTGGTAAGTTGTTCATGTGCCAGGTTCGCGAGGGAGCGCTGCCAGGGGATTTCTCCTGTAATGGTTTCCTGTCTCTGCTCCCGGAGATTTTGTGGCATGTCTGAAAGGGTAAGCTTCTGCCCTGGGGCCATAACCGTAAGATACCGGCAAAGATTTTCGAGTTCACGTACGTTACCAGGAAAGGGTAAGGTAGTCAGGTAGGTAGCTAATTCCACCGTGAGTGTCTTGGGCTCGATATTCAGTTCAAGGGCGCTTTTTTGCAGAAAATGTTTTGCAAGCAGCGGGATATCCTCGCGTCTTTCTCGTAAGGCCGGAAGATGAAGGCGGATGACATTGAGCCGGTAAAATAAATCTTCACGAAATAGTCCCTCATGCACCCTTGTCTCTAAATCCTGGTGGGTAGCGGCAATAATTCTAACATCGACATGTACGGGCGAATGCCCCCCTACTCGATAGAAGCGGCCATCGGATAGAACACGAAGAAGCCTTGTTTGAAGTGCTGCGGGCATATCTCCGATTTCGTCAAGGAATAGGGTGCCCCCATGTGCCTGTTCAAATCTGCCCTGGCGAAGACTTTGAGCGCCGGTAAAAGCCCCACGCTCATGACCAAAAAGTTCGGATTCAAGAAGATCGGCGGGAATGGCAGCGGTGTTGATAGTTATAAATGGCCTAGATGCACGCGGGCTGTGACGATGGAGTGCTGAAGCAACCAGTTCTTTTCCTGTGCCGGATTCGCCATTGATCAGTACGGTTACATGGGATTGCGCAAGTCGACCTATGGCTCGAAATACCTCCTGCATGGCAGGAGCTTGACCGAGAATTTCTGGTACAGCATCTTGAACCTGTCCAGAAAGCTGAGGAGGCTCATTCTCATTTAAGGTTCTCTGGATTAGCTCAATCGTTGCATTAATGTCAAAAGGCTTGGGCAGGTACTCAAAGGCACCTTGCTGAAAGGCGTTGACTGCGCTGTCAAGATCCGAGTGGGCTGTCATGATGATGACAGGTAGTCGTGGCAATGCTTCCCTGACAGATTGCAGAAAATCTAATCCTGATTCACCCGGCATACGGATATCGCATACAATGAGAGCAGGCGTTTCTGCATCAAGGGCAGCTCGAGCCTGTACAGCATTGGAAAAAGTGCGATGTGGGATATTTGCCCGGGTTAATGCCTTTTCAAAAACCCAGCGAATGGACCGATCATCGTCAATAATCCAGACAGCCTGCATGGGGTTCCTCCCAGTTCCTGCGTTGATTTAATGAGATGCACGATATTACATCTAGACCATTTAGGGCCATTAGGAATGGGTGCATCGCGCATTCAAAGGCCCTAGTTCCGTGTTTAATTCCATCCGAAAGCCCTGACTGACTGGATGGCAGATTGAATATCACTATTTATCCATTTCCATTTCGGGTCAATTTATTCCTGCAAAAGATTCATAATTCAAAAAAGGTCTTCGCAGAATGCGTGTATTTTTGCATTTTTCAGATGCAGGATTATCCTTGGTTAAAAACGTACTGGTTTCATCAGAAACCATGCAATCCGGGTTTTGGAGTCCTGCGCTTTTACCCATCTGGGTTAGTACTTATAGAATCAGATATGAGAAATAAAGCAAAAATTATACCAGTCAAGACAGATTGGGAGATTCATTGAGTGGAAGCAAGATCGTAAATATGGTTCGGCCAGGCTGGCTTTCCACGTCGATGCTACCTTGATGGGCGTGAATCCCACCCTGGGCTATTGTTAGCCCCAGCCCGCTTCCGCCTTCGCGATGTGAAACAAGAGGGTAAAATATATCATTGATAATGTCTGGGGGGATACCTGGTCCAGTATCGATAATATCTACCTGGAGAGCAAGTTTTACCTGCCGCCCAGCGATAGCTACCCTTCTTGCAATCTGGGTTCGGAACGTGATGTTTCCTTTGCCCTGCATGGCTTGGGCTGCATTTCGGCTTATATTAAGGACCACCTGAATGAGCCGTTCAGCGTCAGCATCGATTTCTGGAAGGCTTGTGTCATAGTCTCTCCTGATACTTATTGCTGTAAATTCAGCCTGTATGAGGCTCCTTGCGCGTTCAAGAACACGATGAATATTTGTAGGCGCGAGTTTTGGAGGACGATTGGGACCAAGCAATCTATCCATCAAGGATCTGAGGCGGTCCGCCTCTTCAATGATGACCCGTGTATATTCTCTTAATCCGGTAGATTCAAGCTCGGTCATCAGTAGTTGTGCGGCACCCCGGAGCCCCCCAAGTGGGTTCTTGATTTCATGGGCAAGATTTCTCAGAAGTTCACGGTTAGTCTGTTGTTGTGCACGCATATTCGCTTCGCGATTAATCCTGAGTTGCGTGTCAATTGGTTGGAATTCAAGAAGCGTGTATGTATCTATAGGGGTAAAAGTGACATTTACATAGAGTGTTCCAGCGCTAGGTGTATCAATTTGAAGTTCATGTTCTATATGGCTGGCATTGCGATTCTTTGCCGTCAGCACGGCATCCCTGAGGAGAGAGGCATTGGTTAAAAGTTCGGATAATTCCCGACCGATGATATGACGCTTACTCAGCCGCAATAGGTGTTCGGCAGAGGAATTCACGCTTGTAATGACAAAATCGGCATTGATTGCCAGGATGGACGTGGCGAGATGATCGAGGACCTTATGGGCAGGGAGAGTCAAGGGTTGGGAATGTCCTAGTTTCTAAGCTTGTCAAGTTCCTGTTCAATGGCGGCAATGTTTTGCTCATGGATTGTTACTGCATCTTTGAAAGGTTTTACCCGATCAAGGTATTTCTGGTAATTGTGTTCGGAGCCCAGACGAATAGATGAGGCAGCAAGATAGGCTTTTTTTGCTTCGGCAAGAGCCTTTTTTTCACTGGCGAGTTCGTTATCCAGGATTTTTCGGCGTGTATGGTCCATTGCTTTTTGTGTTGATGGGCTGATTTGCGGAAACTGGGTTTCAGCAGTAGGTTTATGCGAAATTGGAGGCTCAGCTGTTCTTTGATGTGGTTTTTCGACAAGAATGCGCACGGCACCCGGGCTAGGTATATTCGAAAACGTAACATGACCACTTGCATCAACTGAACGGTAAATATCAGCCCTGGCCAGGCTGGTTGTCATAGCAAGGGCAAGAAAAAGCGCAGTGCGTTTATGCATAATGCAATCAGAACGTTGTCTGCGTCTCAGTGTAGTCTGCAAGCAGCCCTTTTGCAAGGCAGGGCGCAAAAGAAAAACCCCTGCAGAAGAAAAACTGCAGGGGTCTTGCTGCCTATTAATGCATTACTTACAGACTATAGTACATATCGAACTCAATCGGGTGTGTTGTCATGCGGAATCGAGTGAGTTCTTCAGTTTTAAGCTCGATATACGCATCAATCATTTCATTACTGAAAACCCCGCCGCGGGTCAGGAAGGCACGATCCTTGTTCAATGCATCAAGCGCTTCATCAAGTCCTGCGCAGACACGAGGGATATTGCGGGACTCTTCAGGAGGGAGATCGTAAAGATTCTTGTCTGCAGCGTCTCCTGGATGAATTTTGTTCTGAATCCCGTCAAGCCCTGCCATCATCATGGCCGTGAAGGCAAGATAGGGGTTGGAAGAAGGATCGGGGAAACGAACTTCGATTCGGCGTGCTTTGGGGTTGGAAACAAAGGGAATCCGGATTGCGGCGGAACGGTTGCGGGCAGAGTAGGCTAGCATGACCGGAGCTTCAAATCCTGGAACCAATCGTTTGTATGAGTTTGTACCTGGGTTGGTGATGGCATTAAGGGCCTTGGCATGTTTGATGATGCCACCGATATAATACAAAGCTGTTTCTGACAGGCCGGCATAACCATTTCCATCAAAAAGGTTTTTCCCGTCCTTCCATAGTGACTGGTGTACGTGCATACCGGATCCATTATCTCCGACAATGGGTTTGGGCATAAAAGTGGCAGTTTTGCCATAGGAATGCGCTACATTTTGTACAACGTATTTTAGAATCTGGGTTTGATCAGCTCGTCGGACCAGTGTATTGAATTTGGTTCCGATTTCCATTTGACCCCCTGTAGCAACCTCATGGTGATGCACTTCGACTTCGACACCAAGCTGTTCAAGGGCTAAGCACATGGCAGAACGTAGATCCTGGAACGAATCTACTGGAGGCACTGGGAAATATCCTCCTTTTACGCTGGGCCGGTGACCCATGTTTCCGCCTTCGTATTCACGGGAGGAGCTCCAGGAGGCTTCTTCAGATTCGATTTTTACACTGGATCCAGACATGTCTGAATGCCAGGTTACTGAGTCGAATACGAAGAATTCAGGCTCAGGGCCAAAATAGGCCTTATCACCAATACCGGTTGATTTAAGGTAGGCTTCGCCACGTTTTGCAATAGAACGCGGATCTCGGTCATATCCTTTTCCGTCGGATGGTTCAATCACATCACAGGTCAGGGTAACCGTTGTTTCTTCAAAAAAAGGATCAATGACTGCGGATTCAGGATCGGCCATCAGTAACATGTCGGAAGCCTGGATTCCTTTCCAGCCAGCAATTGAGGAGCCGTCGAATGCATGACCCGCTTCAAACCATTCTTCATTGATAATACGTGCTGGAACTGAAACATGCTGCTGTTTACCACGGGTATCGGTAAATCGGAGATCAACGAATTTCGCTTCGTTTTCTTTAATCAGTTTGACCACATCGGCTGCCGCCATTTTTTTCTCCTGAAATTTTATTGGAAAGGTATGGATCCTGTGTAGCAGGAAACATGCCAGGCTAAATTCTAATGAAAGTCATTGTGCCATAACCGGTTGAGCAACTTCTACAAAAAATTGTGCACATTAATTGTGCAACTGATGTGTTAATGCACCATTATGAAGCATTTTTGATACATAATAAAACCTGACCAATTTCTGGGCGGTTCATCAGTGCCAGACGTAATGCCCTGATTTTTTCTGGTGTAAGATTCGAATCAATCATGATCATGATTTCAATCTGGCCGCCAAGATAATGCAGCATTATATCGTCTGAGGTAAGTCTGCACCCTGTATTTTTGTTAATGAATTCGAGTAATTCATCCCGTAAGGGGAGTTTTGTGCTCGCGGGATAGAGCGCGTCGTCTTCGGGATCAATGTGGACCAAAACATCAAGGGCATCGTGCGCTGCAAGCACACGATGCCGCGCTAATTCCGAGATGAAATGTCCTTCAGACACACTTATTCTCGGAGCTACCAGTATATGTGCATCAATGAGCGCCTGATTTGCCATTCGGCGTGTACGCAATTCATGAACATCATGCACTCCAGGAGTGTTCATGAGTGTTTGGCGAATGGCAGCAACAGATTCTTCATCAAGAGCCGTATCGACCAGTTCAGTGAAGGCATGAAATCCCAGTGACCACCCCATGCGGATGATAAGAAATGCCACAATGATTGCTGCAACAGGATCAAAAAACCGGTAACCCGCAAGGTTTCCAACAAGACCCAGAGCCACAACCAGGCTTGATGCCGCATCGCTTCTTGCATGCCAGGCGTTGGCCATAAGCAGTTGTGAACGTACGGATCGGGCTATCCGAACCATATAGCGGTAGAGGATTTCCTTGATAAGTATGGTGAATAGTGCCACGGCAAGGGTTGCTGGCAGTACTCTGGGAAGCATGGAGCCACTTTGCAGATGAAAAATTGCACGCCATAAGAGCCCTGCACCTAGCAAGACAAGCATTAGGGACAGGATAACTGTTGCAGCTGTTTCTATGCGCCCATGTCCATAGGGATGGCCTTTGTCAGCCAGACGATTGCCATGTCGGTTGGCAAACAGCACCATGAAATCAGATAATAAATCTGAAACAGAATGCAGTCCATCCGCGAGAAGTCCCTGAGAGTGTCCAATGACACCAATGGATACTTGTATCATGCCAAGCAAGATATTGGCCAGGATACTCATCCGGGTGCTTCTTTGACCTGCGGCTAGCCTGGTTTCATTCGCAATATGGAAATTGTTCATCAAATCAATGAAAATTGAAAAAGTGCTATAGTATGGCATTTTTTCCTTTTCTGACACAAAAAGAGGTCCTGTGAGTTCTCGTTACGCGGTTATTGGCAATCCCATTGGCCATAGTCTTTCACCCGTTATTCATGCTGCTTTTGCAGAATCTTGCGGGGTTGATATGACTTATACAGCGATATTGTCGCCGTTAGATGAGTTTTCAAAAACAGTTAACCAGTTTCGTGCTACAGGCGGGAGAGGCCTGAATGTTACCGTACCCTTCAAGATTGAAGCGTTTAATCTTGCCAGTAGCCTGACTTGCCGGGCTGAGGAAGCACAGGCTGTTAATACACTCAAATTCTGTGAAGACGGAATTTTAGGTGATAATACTGACGGTGCGGGCCTGGTCAGGGATCTTGAGATCAACGCAAAATTCTCGATAGAAGGCAAGAGAATCCTTGTTATGGGTGCAGGAGGCGCAGCCCGTGGCATTATCGGACCTTTTATGGATAGACGGCCCAAAGGTTTGTGGCTTGCCAACAGGACTTTTGAAAAAGCGTTGGTTCTTGCAAAAATGCGTCCTGGTATTGAAGTACTGCCATTTGTTATTCCTGCAGATTTTGAATTTGATCTGGTAATCAATGCTAGCACAAGCAGCTTGAAAGATGACAGGCTGAACATGCCACGTGGCTTGTTTGCAAAGAATGCCTTGGCCTGTGATCTCATGTATTTCAACAAACCATCCGGCTGGCTTCACTTAGCTCAATCAGCGGGTGCAACAAGGGTTAGGGATGGCCTGGGCATGTTAATTGAGCAGGCAGCTGAATCTTTTTATCTTTGGCATGGTGTTCGACCGCAAACCGCTCCTGTTTTTATCAGGTTTGCAGAGGAGATGACAGGACGTGCCCCGGACGGGGGATTTAGCACTGAAAAATACTAAAAAATCGTGGCTCAGGCGTTTGTCATTTTGGCTGGCTGTCGGATTGATACTTTATCAGGCATGGATTCTGGGACATGTCGTCTGGTGGGTCAATCATAACCTTGAAACCACAGCCTTTATGCGGGAAGGTCTTGAAAAGCTTCGTATTAAAAATCCGCGCGCCCAGATTAGACAGCAGTGGGTGCCATATAGTCATTTGTCGGTTAACCTTAAACGTGCCTTGATCGCATCGGAAGATGAAACATTTGCTGTAAATGATGGATTTGACTGGCAGGCCATGGGAGCTGCCCTAGTAGAAGATATCAGGCATGGGCATATTATTGCCGGGGGGTCGACCATTACCCAGCAATTGGCAAAAAATCTTTTTTTATCACAAAGCCGAACTCCCTGGCGAAAGCTTCAGGAATTCATTATTACAGTTGAGCTTGAGTCATTTATGTCCAAACGACGTATTCTTGACATATATCTGAATGTAATTCAATGGGGTAACGGGGTTTATGGGGCTGAGGCAGCGGCTCATCACTATTATGGTACCAGCGCAGCCAATTTGAGTGTTTTTCAGGCCGCACGTCTTGCTGCAATGGTCCCGGATCCCATTTTTTTTGATAAACACCGGAATGATCGCTGGCTTGCATGGAAAACAGGAATTATTATGGCCCGCATGTCACAGATGAGACTTCCCTGAACTCTCGCCAGATGCTTTCCATTGAACAAGAATCGGCACGACCCAGCGAAGCGGGTGCATGTCATGCGAGGCTCATCGGTTGGCATGGGTTTGTATTTAAGCACCCGGAGTCGCTGTTTGGGTAGGATTATTTTTTGCCCTATGAGCAGAAATGCTGTTTGATTCGGGAGGCAGGATGTTTTGCAAATGCATGCCATTTGGTCTTCGTGACTTCAATATCACCGCCAAGTGTTCGCCTGGTAATCTTTAATAAGCCTGCACGCTATCTTTTCCGGCATGAACACCGGGAATTGTCGCGACCAGGAGTTAAAAGAGATCTCTGTAAATCAGGCACGATGCAGGGTAGAAGGTTTGATCCCAATGTTTTTTACATTCAACAGCAAGGGTCTTGACAGAAAAAACCTGTAATTACAATTCCGATTGCTGGGTTATTCAACAATAAGTTCACCACGAATTAAATCGTCGAAGGTTTCTCGGCTGCGGATGAGGTGGCAGACGTCCCCATCAACCATGACCTCAGCTGCTCTGGGTCTGCTGTTATAATTGGAGCTCATGCTCATCCCGTATGCTCCTGCTGAAAGAATAGTAACAAGATCTCCAGGCCGTACTGAAAGAGGACGGTTTTTTCCAAGAAAATCACCGGTTTCACACACAGGCCCAACAACATCATATTCTTCGACGGGAATGCCGCGGTGCATGATAACGGGCTCAATGGTATGCCAGGCATCATAAAGTGCAGGTCTCATCAGGTCGTTCATGGCAGCATCGATAATGGCGAAGCGGCGATCTTCGCCCTTTTTGAGATATTCGATGCGGGCAAGAAGCACGCCGGCATTTCCAACCAGCGCTCGACCAGGTTCAATGAGGATTTTCTGGGTGTGTCTACCCATTTTTGCAAGTAGCATATGGACATATTCATCAGGGGTTACTGGCGATTCATTGCCATACCGGATTCCAATGCCTCCCCCAAAATCAATATGGTCGAGCTCGATGCCTTCGGTATGCAATATATCTACCAGTTTGATTATTCTGGAGGCAGCCTCGGCTATAGGGGCAGGATCAGTCAATTGAGAACCGATGTGGCAGTCCATGCCGACCAGCCGTATGCCCCGCATGCCGGATGCTTCTTTGTAGAGATTGACTGCTTCTTTCCAGGGCACGCCAAATTTGCTTGATTTCAGGCCTGTTGAAATATGTGGATGTGTTTTTGCGTCAACATCAGGGTTGACCCGTAAGGAGACCGGGGCAGTTTTTTGCATAGAAAAAGCGATAGCATTAATACGGGACAGTTCTTCTGAGGACTCGACATTGAAGCAAAGTATACCGTGAGTGAGGGCAAGACGGATTTCCGTTTCTGTTTTGCCGACCCCTGAAAATACTGTTTTCCCCGCTTGTCCACCTGAAGCCAGAACGCGCTGTAGCTCTCCACCTGAGACGATATCGAAACCTGAACCCAGACGTGCAAACTGGTTGAGAATGGCTAGACTGGGGTTTGCCTTGACAGCAAAGCAGATTAGATGCGGGTTTTCCTTGAAGGCCTTGTCGAATTTACTGAATTGCTTTATCAGTTCGGTCCGGGAATAGATGTAGGTTGGAGTGCCATATTTGGCAGCAATAGCCGTTAAGGGTATCGACTCACAGTAAAGTTCGCCATTTGTGCGCTGGAAGCCCATTATGGCTGGGTTCCCTGCTGGGTAGCAGTTGATGAGGTTTTTGTATTGGAACCGGGAAGATAAAGTGGACCCTTGATACCGCAACCCTGTAGCAGGAGAAGTATGGGCAGGATAAAATAGCACCAGCGCATAGGGCGGGAACCTGATCAAAAACGAAAGTTTATCATATTCAGAGGTACTTGCAGCATGACTGAAACCGAATTTAATAACCAGGTCGATTTGATACTTGAAAATATTGTTGAAGCTATTGATTCAACAGGAATTGATATTGACTATGAACTTGCTGCCGGAATGCTTACGCTTACATTTGAAAATGAAAGCAAGATTGTAATTAACAGGCAAGCCGCGATGCAGGAACTATGGGTGGCGGCACGGGCAGGAGGATTTCATTACCGGTTGGAAGAAGGTATCTGGAAAGAAACACGTTCAGATAGTTCCTTGTCGCAACGATTGAGCAAGCTTATTAGCGAACAGTCAGCTATTCCGCTTATTATTTGCCTTGACGCTTAAGCAGGTGTTCTTTGGCTATTTTTATGGCGTTTTTTACCGTTTCGGGTGCAGTGCCTCCTGGAAGGGTTCGTGTTGCAATTGAGCCTTCAGGGGTCAGTACCTGATAAACATCCGGTTCGATGCTTTCATGGAAGGTTTTCAGGATATGGATGTCAAGATCAGCAAGATCGCAGTCCAGTCTTTCAGCTTCCCGTACGGCACGGGCAACTGATTCATGTGCATCGCGAAAAGGAATCCCTTTGATAACAAGATAGTCAGCCAGGTCTGTTGCTGTTGCAAAGCCTTGTTTGAGTGCTTGATGCATACGCTGGGGTTTGACCTCTATGCCTTGAATCAGGCTGGAATAAAGGGTCAGGGTCGCAACAAGCGTATCCACAGTATCGAATAAGGGTTCCTTGTCTTCCTGATTGTCCTTGTTATATGCGAGAGGCTGGCTTTTCATAAGGGTTAAAAGACTCATTAGATGGCCATACACCCTGCCACTTTTGCCCCGGACCAGCTCGGGTACATCGGGGTTCTTTTTTTGCGGCATGATGCTTGAGCCTGTACAGAACCGGTCAGATAGATCAATAAAACCAAACTGGGGGTTCATCCAAAGGATGATTTCTTCGGATAATCTTGACAGGTGCATCATGATAAGCGCAGCTGCCGCAGTAAATTCGATGGCAAAATCCCGATCGGATACCGCATCAAGCGAATTGCTGCAAAGCCCTTCGAAACCGAGGCTTTGGGCAACCATTTCGCGATTGATTGGATAGCCGCTACCTGCAAGGGCAGCAGCTCCAAGTGGAAGTCGGTTAATCCTTTTTCGGCATTCAGTAAGACGTTCGTCATCTCTGTTGAGCATTTCAAAATAAGCCATCAGGTGATGGGCAAAACTGACAGGCTGTGCTACCTGTAGATGCGTAAACCCAGGCATGATGGTGTGAGTATGATTTTGTGCCTTTTCAAGAAGCGCTTCTTGTAGACGAGTGAGGAGGATGGAGATTTGATCTGTAGCGTCTCTAAGGTAAAGGCGAATATCTGTTGCCACCTGGTCATTGCGTGAGCGGCCTGTGTGCAGGCGTTTGCCAGCGTCTCCCACCAGTTCTGTCAGTCGTCGTTCGATATTCAGGTGCACATCTTCTAGAGCGATTTTCCACTCAAAGCGACCTTCGCTAATTTCTTGGGAAATTTCATTCATGCCCCGTTCAATATCTTCAAGGTCATGTGCGGAAATAATGTCTTGTGCGCAGAGCATACGGGCATGTGCAAGGGAAGCTTCAATATCGAAGGAAGCAAGCCGGTAATCAAAATTTACCGATGCAGTAAAATTTTGAACCAATTTGTCTACTGGTTCGGAAAACCGACCAGACCAAGTGCTGGAATCGCAAGATGTCTTGTTCATGATTACCCCGTGTCCGAATGGGCAGCCTGTTGCTGTTTGGATTATATCATGCTGCGAATGATCCTATTAGGCTGATCACCCAAAACCGGGGAGTTTCACTTTGGTTCTGACAATCGCTTTTTCTGCATCGCCTGTGCCGTGTTGAACATGATACGACATGACCCGGCAAAACGGCGATATCGCACTTCTGTGCGTCTTAGAGTTGTAGTTCGTATCTGAAGGCATGTCGCCTCATGCGACTAGTGCTCCACACCCCTGGTGTCTTTCAACTCCCATGGGCGCCTAAGCCGCCTGCACCATCCTTCCCCGCCCTGAACGACCGGACCTGCGGCGTACCGGGCCAGTGCGGGTTAAATTACATGAACGAATCATCTTGTTTAGTTGACGAGAATCTCGCGCCATGAAACCCTCTGACCTGAAGTGCTTGATGAAGGCAGGGGAATTTGTGTCGAAGTTGTTGTGGCATTGGATTGTCGAATTAGTGCATCGATTGTTCCGCTTGGAAGTTTGATGAGCACCGGGCGACTTGACAATGTGTCCCCTAAGAGTATTGCTGACCATGGCTGGCTTGAATTTTCAAGATGGGCACCGGTTCCATAATCAAGTACGTAAAGCCAGCTGCTACCACCAGGCTGGCATGGGTTCGTATCTGACGGTTCGATGGTCGTAAAAATCAACGCTCCACTAGCTAATACAGGATCGCTGACCAGTCTTTCACCGGTATCAGGGAAATCAGCGTACCAGCCCTGCTTGACAGTGAGATCTACAGGGTTAGCACTGGACGTTCTGGTACCGCCACTCGTGGAAAAGGTCTGTTGAACGAGACTTCCTGTGCGAAGACCCGTAATGAGCGGGGTTGCTGACAGGTTGTCTTCAAGGCCATATATGGACTGGGTCTGGGTGGCATGCGAGTTCTGGCCGCTACCTGGTATATCTGAATTGCCAAGGTATTCTCCAGTGCCTACATAAACCATGTGATGACCGTTAACCGTAGAGAGTTCGGGTGCCGTCGTGATGGGCTGGGCATTGCCGCTTGCATCTGTCAGCTGGGCAAGAGGCTTGACCGTCCAACTGTTAACTGTGTTGCCAGTCAGATCGAACCGCCAGACATTTCCCAGAAGATCTCCCCCATATACATAGGAGACGGTGTCATCAATGTTTCCATTAGTAACAAAGCCACTGATTTGAGCCAGTCCGCTGGGGTTGGTCGATGAGCCTGCACCTGTGCTAAGGTCCGCGATGAGTGATCCAGTTGCCGCATTGAGCACAAAAAGATGGCCCTGGCCATCCCCCCCAGTGTCTGAACCATTATTATATCCGGATGTTACGAGTACAACCCAGCCCGCAGCGGCTGTTTTGACAATAACGGGCTTTCCAAAACTTAAACCGATATTATCGGCTACGCTTGAGGAGGTGCTTGAATTAGGGAATTCCCAAAGAGCTTTAGCTGCTACGTCTGCGTCACTTGATGCTGACGGGTTTGTTACATCCAGGGCGAAATATCCTCTTCCCCCATTTCCCAAACCCCCAACAAGAAGGGTATGCCAGTTTGGTGCGGGTGGATTGTTGAGATTATTTCCATTGGTGTAACTAAAATCTACGTCCCCGGAAACTGGAGTTGCATCAACATAGGCAAGATGGGTAAATCCAGTTTTCATGCTGAGGTTGACCAGAGTGCTGGTGTTGGGGTAGGCGGCAAGACGGGAATTGAAAAGGAGGCCTGGTACATATGCCCATACTTCTGCACCCGTTGAAGCGTTGAAGGCATGCAGCATGCCATCATTTGCACCTTGATAAACCATTTTGGCACGGCCTGCATTGGCTGTTTTGAACGCACTATAGCCATTATCGATATAATTGTTCATGGGGGGGCGTACTACAAGGGGTTCGGCATTAATTATGTCAGCAAGTACATGTGCCCGGGTACGGTAAGTATTTCCTTCACCTGAACGATCTCCCCTTAGATAGTTGAGGACGGATTGTCCATCAGTGGTTCCAGGAGGAGAAACGGGGGAATCAAGCAGGCTTTGCTGGGCGCTGGACAGACTGCTCCAGCTAAAGGGAATTCCTGCGGTACCTGACCATGTTGCAACATGACGTGAAGTCCAGTTGAGATTATCCAGTTGGGCTTGAGCACTTCCCGCAGCCCATGCAGGAGAAGAGGTATCAGAGTATCCAGTTGTCAAATTAATGGGATAGGATATAAGGTCGCCACTCCAGTTACCTGAGTTGTAACTGGATGAATAAGAGAAGTTGTCACCTGGCTCGACGTTTGCATTGCTAACTGAAACTGCAGCAGCGGCGCTTGTACGGGTTAGCACATCACTGAATATGAGGTTGAGGCCGTTATAGATGTTACTTGAGTTGATAAAAAGCCCGCGACCATTTACAGCAGCATGCCAGAGATCATCAATAGTTGTCTGTGCAACAAATTGTGGCTGGGGCCAGATAATTGAAGGATTGACTGTATACGGGTCAGTGGTAGCAGGATTAAGGTAAAGCGGAGGCCCACTTAATGTAGGGACTGCCCCGGGCGCCAAAACATAGATGGTCATGTGTGGATTGGTATTGGTCTCATGGGTATTCGGGGGAATGGGAACCTGGCCTGCGGGAAGATCGGGTCGAAGGTTCTGCGCATAATAGTAGGCAGCCCAGTCTGCAAGGGTCTCGCTATAACTGTCTGCATATGGCGTTCCCATGGTGCCATCAAAGTTCTGGGGAGAGATGTCTGGAGGCGTGACATCCGTGAAGTAGTTGGTGAACCCTGCTGCGCCAGGCCCATTTTCATTCAGGTAGCCGGGTGTAACGAGCATGTCGAAATTTTGCTGGCAGGCGTACTGGATCGGGGCTGAAGACCCGGTTTCCCGATAGTACTGGGCAATATTATAGAGACGTTCATGGAAAGGTTGCCGCCAGTCATTTAAGTTTGGCTTGATTGCAGCAATGGCAGATTTGAGTGCTGCAGCATTGCTTGGAACTGACATGTCAGCGACTGGGAAAACTACATTGTTGTGTTCAAGATCGGTCATGCCCACCCGGGCTCCTCCAAGGGTATCGATCTGTTTGATGATTGCTCCCTTGAAGGAAAGCATGACGGTCCGGTAATACTCAAACCAGTTGGCGAAATTCTGAAGTTCGTCGGTATAGCTGCGTCCTGAGGGATAAGTCGCTGTTGTTGGTGTGATGTCATAGAGCACTCCTTCCCCCGGATCCATGAGGCCATTATTATTCGTGTCAGACCAGACATAATAGCTTGCGGGATAGAGGGTGCTGGAATAGGAACGGCCCCCTGGACCGTAAGGAGTCCCGTTGCATGTGTCTTTGGTGGTGGAGATGTCAACCCCGCAAGGGTCAAGGTATGTCCATGCGGTGTAGGTAATGGTTTGGGTTAAATTGACACTACCGACCGAGGGATCATAAGGATCAAGGCGGGCATTGGCTGGATCTGCATTGGCGTACGGGGTGCCGTTTATATCGGTTCCGGGCCATGGAGAGTAGGTTTTGTATGGATCATAAAATTGGACATTGTATTGGTAGTCTCTTGCCCGATAGGCCAGGGGGTCAGGGTTTCCACTTTCTCCAAGCAGGTAGTGATAATCGTGCCCGGTTTCGGGAAAAAGGTAGAACATTCCATTAAGGAGATCTGGATTATTACCGGGCGTGACACCGTATTCGTAATACATTGAATTGTATGTGGGTAACAGAACATCTACATCCATGCCCCCAGAACTGTCGATTGTGAGCATAAGGTTCGGCTTCACGGTATTGGTGACCGCCATGGGAATATTGGAGATATCCGTGCTTGCATCGGCAACAGGCAGGGCCTGGGCCAGGAACCAGAATACGGCAAGTAGGCTTCCAAGATGAATTGATCTGACCAGTCTGGAGTTATTGTGTGATCGCATGTTTTTCCTTAGAAACTTAGGATTGCCTGAGTCATGCTGAGGGTGTTCCTGGGTCCGGTGACCCGCACAGTGACCCGGTAATAAATCCGGTTGCTGGATGAAAACACGATAGCGCCTGCTTTGTTGCTGCCATTGGGGCCATTCGGATCAGAAAGACACTGGGTTTGAATATCTGTTACGGGCAGGGGCCCGTTACACAACCGTTCAATGACGTACTGGACTTCGTAGCCAGACTGGTTTGTTGCAGGAACGGTTGACCATGTGATCGTGGTTGGCACGCCATTCGCATCAACGGGCTGAATGGTGGCAAAATACTCGTTGGGAATATTTGCCTCTTCACTGGTAGATAAAATATTCGGTATTGCAGAATAGGCGGCTTCAACACCGGTATCAGCAGCTTCACGCGCAGCCTGGCGGAAGGCCATGTTTCCAGCAATAGTATTGGCGGTATCCACTGAGCGGATCAGGGCAATTACTGCAAGCGTCATCGTTATGAGTGCAATGAGCGCAATGAATAATGTCATTCCTCGACAGGTACTCATCATAGGTTGGCCCATAGAATATTCCGTAAAGGAACGACTGTCTGGTAGACCCTGTAACGATAGTGTCGCCAGTTTGTATTGCTTGACAGATCGATGAGGGGAGCAGGATCGGATGTCGTGTCCGGCCACAGGCAAGGTCCCTGGTTTGTTTCGCCGCTGACATTGGTGCAGGGGTTGCTGACGATTTGCCGATCCATCTGGCTGGATCGCGTGACGATCGCAACCCGTATGGCTTTTATCCGAGCGATGTCTGCCGCAGAAGGGCTGGCCCAGTTATCCGAATCGCAAGCGTTACCGCTACTTGTTGGATTGACCCAGCAGTTGACGGATTGGCTTCCTGCTGGGGCAATGCCATATTGAGCCTTAAGCATGACGATGTTGTTTGCGATAGGGTTGGTATTGGTGAAACTGTTCTGGCTGGTGCAGGAAGGAGCGCCAGCACTTGCTGTGATGGCTGTCATCGTTAGTGTATTGCAAAGAACCTGAAATTGGTGTTGAACCAGACTTCCCATATCAATGACATAGGATGGAGGGGTGATTCCATAACCCTGTACGGGAAAAATATTGCTCCCTCCTGGTGGATTGTATTGAGATAATCCTGAATCGTGTAGAAGGTTGACCCCATTATGCTGGGTCTGCATGTCAGTTACCTGAAGCTGTGAACAGGGCAGGCCACTTCCAGGGGTTGATACCCATATCATGTCATTTGCCTGAATCCCATTTCCATTGGTGACCGTGAGAACGGAAGAGGAGTCCGGCATCTGGGCTGCAATCGATACTGGTACTCCACCCATCGCTGAGTTGCTGTATATCGTTGTAATGATATCGCTTGATGTCCCTCCACTCTGGATCTGGACGGGTGCAATAGCTACATTGGTATTTGTTGTGCCATTGTAGTAAGAATTGAGAGTGGTGCAGGCCAGGGCATTCATTGAGGTCAGGCCGTAACCCGCCATACGGGTATCAGTTGCAATATCGTGCAAGCCCATGAGGCCGCTCTCGATTGTATCCGCTCCATTTGTGGTAGTACGTTTCTGGCCTTCAAATACCATATAGGTTTGCATGATGACAAGGACACTGATGAGGCTGATGGCAATTCCAACAATGATATCCATCATGCTGAGGCCGGACTGGGAGAATCGGTTTAACAAAATCTATCCTCCTATTTGCACGGTAGTTGTGAACTGGTGAGGAGCCGGATCTTCCGGGCCTTGCCAGCAAAGTGTGATATTGACAAGATTTGCGCTTCCAATATAAATCCGCTGTTTTGAAGCGCCAGCGTTTGGTAAATTCAAGCTGACTTCATTCAGCCATGAGGTTACGGTTGGGTTTGTAGAGGCCGGTCCTTGTGGTGCGCATACCGTACCGGTATTGGGATGATGAGCGAACGTCCCAAGCTGATCACGATCAGCCCACATAAAACCGATGATTTGTTCAGCAAGGTAGCTTGCCTGGGCGCGATAGAGTGCTTCACTGGTATTTTTGATCGCATCTGCCTGTAAACCCACCATGGCGAGCAATCCAATGGAAAAGATAAGGATTCCTATCAGGGTTTCAATCAGGATGGAGCCTTGTTCCTGTCTGATGGGCCTTGACATTAGCTTGCCTCACAGCTTTGCGGGTTGGTGGAGGGTAAAGAGGGATCACAAAGGCGAAGAGCGCCTCCACTCTGGAGTATGATATTGAGGCATCGCATGGGTCCTGAAGGTACAGCATTTAAACAGGCTCCGGCATTGGGATCTGTGATGTTGATGGCTACTGTTGCAGGAGGAGTGACTTGTCCCAGACCATTGAAAATAATGGGATTAAGAGAAGTCTGCAAGACGGCATTGGCTTCGTGGAGTGTATTGCCATTACTCTGGTTAAGAGGGGTTGCACTGCCTGTTGGAGTGACTGTCCAGTCGTTTCCGTTGAATGTCAGTTCAACCGTACCATTGGTTTTTACAGCTTCACTACGTGCATACTGCAAACCATTCAGGGCTGATTCCGCTACGGTTCTAATCTGACTTTCCTGAATCCAGCCCGAGTAACTTGGGAGCGTAAATGCGAGCAGAAGTGACATGATGAAGATAGCCAACATCAGTTCGATGAGCGTCACACCGCTATGACTGTTTTTCATGAAGGAGCAACGATCCATGTGCTTCCCGCATCGGGTGGCAGGGCACCCCAGACTCCGAGGCCGGTTGTTGCCTCTACATTCAGATCATTAATGGTGTAGCTGAAACCATTTGTGAGCGAGGTTGAACCGGTAGCCGTTGCTGTAAATCCGGTTCCGCCACCGTTCAGGGTACAGGAAAAGGTGAAGTAGGATCCTGCTGGAAGGGGTGCGCCGCAACCCGTACCCGAAGCATAGGTCATATTGTCCTGGTAGAACTGTTCCATGGCTATACGGTAGTTGGCCAGGTCATTGGTAGCTTCGGTCAAGGCACTGCGCCGCACATAGTCCTGGTAGGCAGGAACGGCTATGCTGGCAAGTATGCCAACAATGATCAGGGTTACCAGAAGTTCAATCAGGGTGAAGCCTGCTGATTTTGTGTGCATTTTTATCCTTCTTGAAATATGCTCCACATGCAGATAGATAATAGCATTAAATTTTCTGAATGCTAGATGCTGAATCCAATATATTCGCGCATTTCCGGGCTAAACTTGACATCTTGTAAGAATTTTTTGAGGTGATTGGACTTTTGTTGTATTTTTGGTCAGTATTTATGGTGTGACCAACAGGGGAATTGATCTGTTTTCATAAACCAATAGTGTTTTTATGTTCTTTCCTAATCCCGTAATGAGGCTTTTTGATCAATCTGGTAATATGGCTTGGGATTTGAATGGTTTTATTCTTAAATAATAAATACGGAACATTTTTTGGCCACTGTATTTCCCCAAACCGGAACCTTGACACTGGCCACACGCCAAAGTGAACTGGCGATGTGGCAGGCTCGGCATGTACAGCAGGAATTGGGAATGTTATATCCTGGTTTGCGTGTGGAATTGCTTGGTATGACCACCCAGGGTGATCAGGTGTTGGACAGAACGCTAAACAAGATTGGAGGCAAAGGGCTTTTTGTCAAGGAACTGGAGCAGGCAATGCTGGATGGAAAGGCACATTTTGCTGTGCATTCAGTTAAGGATATGCCCATGCAGCTTCCTGAAGGATTTGCACTTGCCGCTGTTATGAACAGGGTAGACCCTCGTGATGCAATTGTGGGTTCGGTCAGAAGCCTGGGAGATCTCCCAGGGGGCAGTGTTGTGGGAACATCGAGTCTTAGGCGTCAAAGCCAGATTCTGGCACGGTATCCGAAACTCAAGGTCATGCCACTTCGAGGTAACCTGCAGACAAGGCTGAGAAAGCTAGATGCTGGTGATTTTGATGTGATTGTGCTTGCTGCGGCAGGTTTGCTGCGTTTAAACCTTACTAAACGAATCAGTGCTTTTCTGCCATTCTCTGAAAGCTTGCCAGCATTGGGCCAAGGAGCGCTTGGTCTTGAGTGCCTTGCAGAGCGTAAGGAGATACTGGATTTACTCAAGCCTCTTAATCATAAGGTTACCGAGACCTGTATCCGAGCGGAGCGGGCAATGGGTGAAAGGCTGAATGGCAGTTGTCAGGTTCCCCTTGGGGGACATGCAGAGCAGCATGGCGATTATTTGTCGCTAAAGGGTTTTGTCGCCCGTCCGGACGGGACGCTGGTCATCACTTCAGAAATGAGAGGTGATGCCCGTGAACCCGAACTGCTGGGATTTGCTCTCGCAGAAAGGCTTAAAGATGAGGGGGCAGCAGAAATCCTGTCAGCACTTTGGCCGCCAACTACCCCGGGCTGAAGCCCGGAGCTTGTGAAAACAAACTAGGTTGACCAGGGAGCACGACTGTTAGTGCTACGCACGCAGTAACGTGCAAACGTTAGTAACGGGTCGTTCAGACGCACCGGCGAATGCTTCCTCAGTTCGCCGCTC
>JAGWIG010000120.1 GCA_028873515.1 Pseudomonadota bacterium
TCTGTTAGATAAGCGAGGGTTGTTGGATCTAGAGAAACAGGTGCCGCTAAAGCCTCTGACAAAATAGTGTAGGCGGTGTAAATCTGATTTATATCAAAATTTGCGTCCATCAAATTGACCGCATTTTTTAATGATAAAGACGAAACAGATGCTAGTGTTTGCGCAGATGAAGTATCAGAAGCGGATATGTTCGTATTAAAATACGAAAGTGTTTGCAAAACCGAACTCCAAACTTGTCCGTTATATCCTGAAATGTTTAAAGTCATAGATTATACGCCGATAATGTTTTTGATATAGTATTTTGTAATGTAGAAACTGCTGGGCCAACCGCTCCTTGGAACAACTGACCAATTACATCGCTGGTACTTGAAATAATAGGCGCAGATATTTTTTTAATTCCAACAAGATTAAAACGATACCGCGTATATAGAGGCTGCCCTGCATCTTGCGTAAAACCTTGTTCGCCAACTGGTTCCACTTGCCAAAAATCTTGACTAAAATAATCATAAAACTCCAATGTATAGAGTTGGCTGATGTTGCCTTGAATTTGTCCTTGGTTTAATTCAGCATACTGATCCAACACTGACTGCAAATATTGAATTGATTGCAATCCAGTGTAAATATAACTATCATTACTATGCCGATTCCAACCAGTAGATCCTTCAATTATATACGAAACAGGTGATTCACCATAAACATCAACTTGCCTCAAAACACCTTTTTGATTAACTGTTCCCATTGTCTCATATGCTGCTGATTTAAATCCTTTTACGCGCTGAATACTTTGAGGACTCATAGGAAAGGTATAAACCACATAGGGTAAAGAAGCCGATCCTGGAGACCGTATGGACAAAGTATACAGCGCAGTTGCCGTATTCGGCACCATAATTTGCCTAAAGGATTGCTGAAGAGAAGTATTGGTAATCGGTGCCAGTGGACCAGTCGATAATGAAGACGAGGTGAATGCCATTTATGCTACCTTTAGCAGTGCTGAATTTAGTGAAGTAGAACCGTACAAATGGCCGTCTTCTAGCCATAGCAATTTAGAAATGCCAGCGGGAATCGCAGATTCAAGTAAACCGTTATAGTTTGTAACAGTATAGTTTCCTGTTATTCCTCCTCCAAAAGCACAAATATAAACCGTGTTATCTTCTGCCGCCAAATAAATATTTGAACCTTGCCAAGTCGCAGCCATAGGCGTTGAAAAAGCAGTTGTGATGGACGTAATTGAACTCCAACTATTGTCAATCGCGTCATAGGTTGCCACCCATCCATATGGAATTGCAGCAATCTCAAACGGCGCATCAAAATAATATTGAAAAATGTCAGATGCGCAAAAGAAAAGGCTTTGGCCTGATGAAGTAATGCTTGTTACGGTGCCGCTTACAATATTGATTGTAGATTTCAATATCAATTGATTTGTTAAATAAGAATAAATATAAACAGTACCAGAATTTGTCGGCACGATAATCTGCCCATTTACTTCATAAACGGCTTTTGGTGTGCCTGTAAATTGTGCTTCTAAAAGAGAACCGTTGTAAATAACGCTTAAATATCCCGTGCTTCCAGAATATCCTACTGCGCAAATTACATTCGTCGCTGAAGTTTGCAGAATATCAGTTGGTGTATAGGCGAGAGAGGTTGTATTTGTTATAGACCAAGCATTGGAAGCATAAGTTAATTCAGCAATTGCTCCTGAAACCCCTGCATACGCAGTTGTTGAACTTATAGAAGTTAAGCAAGTTGGCTCGGTTGCGGCAACAGTCTGGTAGACACTCCATGTGCCGCTAAAATCAAGCACGTCTATGTAATTGTTTGATGGATTGCAGCAAAGCATTTGCGATGTATTAGGAACAGGAATTATCTGTGTCGTTCCTGATGCAGCAATGGATAGAACTTGGAATAAAGACAAGGAAGATCCGGCTACGCCATAAATGGAAATATATGCGCCTCCGGTATTCGTTGTTAAAACTTGAGTTCCTAAAGGATTCCATGCGCACCAATATGCAGTTCCTGATGCGGTAAAGGAATTGACAACTGAATAGCTAGGATCAGTTATCGTCATCAAATTTACAGTATTATTTGTAGGATTAGCGAACGCTCCAAATAAATTATCTGGTGATATCGCCAAATTATTTGCTTGATAAGAAGACGCTGTGCTGTTGAAACTTGTACCGAATACTGCACAGACACCAGAAGTCGCCTGGGATCCTATTAATTGCTGCAAATATGTAACGGGCGGCGAGGATGAAAATACGCCAGATGTTGAGAGGTTAAATCCTCCAACTTGATTCGTAGTACCGTCAATACTATACAAAACATTAGCGGACGCAGCATAAGATAACCCAGTGTTAGCCGGAATATCACTTACAAAAATAATGCCATTGCCTTGAACATATAAAGTATTTGAATTTACATTTAAATAATAGGCTGTTCCTCCCGAAGACACTGTTAGAGGCTGATAAGAAAGGCTGCCGCTAGTTCCGCCAAGAAGACTCCATAATTTTGAATCGGCTGTTACAAGATAAGGTACGCCCGATACAACCGCAGTGCCAGTAAATAGACCGCCCCCTTCATAAATTTGAGAAACTTGCTGAAGATTTTGGAAATATACGCTGCCGGAGGCAGTTGCTCCCCAAAAACCGTTACCAATCACATCCGAATCAGACGCCATAGTTGGCTCTGTTGTTCCATTAGGATATGGATTGGAAATAGTTCCAGAAACAATATTTATTTGATAAGTATCAGTTGTATCAAAATTTCCTAAAAAGCCATAATCATTCAAAGCAGAAAATGCTTGTGATTTGCCTTCATATCCATTCGGAGGAAAAATGTACGCGGTAGTCATGGCGTTAGGATACCATATTTATTCTCTACCCGCTAACCCCAACAACTTGAGATTCAACTGTAGTTGCTGTCCATTGCACAGTCGGAACGCCAGTATCTCCTCCTTGTGGATCGGTATGCACATGCTCATTAAAGGCCGCTACAAGCAGCGATACAAGCGCCAAAGCATCAGAAGCGGTATTCCCTCCATTCGTTAGATCAACTTTTTTACTTGTGGCTGCATTTAGGGAAATTGAGCCGTCGCTATTGATTGTAGCAGATGCTCCGGTTGGATGCTTTATAGATACGACAAACGGGCTTGGTGTGGAACTGACTCTATGAGATGCGTCAAATGTAACAGAGCTTTGAGTTTGATCCGTATTTACAACTTGCCGAGTTGTTGCTGGAGACGTGCCAGAAGAAGATATATTGATTGAAGTTCCATCTGGAAAATTTAAACTCTGATTTCCGCTTTCGTCCAAAAGAGACCAAAAGCCACTATAATGACTATAATAATCATCTTGAGGATTTTCAGTTGAATTAAAGGCGGTGTTGTTCTGCGCATAATAACTTCCAAGCCAAACGCCATTGCGATAATCTTCGGCTGGAAATAATACAACCCCCCATGAACCGGGAGTTGGCAATGGCGTTTGATGAACGCGCAAGGCATCAGCAGGGCCATTAAGCAGTGTTCTTATTGGATAGCCTGGAATTTGCCCACTTTTCAAAACAACATATAATTTATCAGGTGGCGATTGTGTTAAAACTTGTGCGATTCCGATCTGCATTATTGGTTCCTATATTGAGGCGCATTAAAAAGTTGTGCTACATCACTCAAAACAGACTTTGCTGTTTGAAAATTGACTGGCTGCAGATAATTGCCTAAGCTAGACGGAATGCCTTTTGTATAAGTTCCATTGATGCGTTGCGCGTTTCCTTGGTGGATTGCGGTTAAAAGATTAGAATTTTGATATACAGAAGACGGTAATCCACGCGATAACTGCAATGTTGTTGTACTTTGCCCTCCAAACACGTAATTATGGCTTACGCCTTCAACATAAAATTCCCACGTATCCTGTTGCTTCCAAGGAGAAAATAAAAACTTAGAACCAATAAAAATATCAGGACGCAAACGAAATGTAATAGAACCTTTTGCCATCAAAGGTGTTGGTTCAAAATAAGAGGCTTGCTGGTAGTTTAAAATTTCAACAAGATTGTTCCAATCAGTAGGAGAAATACCATTCTCATAAGCATTTTGGGCCTGAGAGCCAGTAGGATCAGCCCACCAGTGCAATTCTGAGATTTGTGGTAGATAGCCGTATCTGTGGATAGATGCCGCATCAGCCAACCCAGCATAGGAAAACACCCACGGAGAATTGTTTCCGTTTGATACGCCAAAGAGGGCCAGCATATTCGTAGGATTCAATAAATAAAAATTACGCACTTCAGCACTATCAAAACTTATGGATTGCTCTATTCCGCTTAACTCTTCCAAATTCATAAAAAATGGCGTTAAACTATCCCATAAGCTGGTATCAATTTGTAAAGTGCCATCCGCTTGAGGAGATAATCTTGGAAGAGGATTCTTTCTTGCTACGATTTGCGGAACACCTTGCGTAAAGCCAGTAATGCCAACTGATTGAGAAGCAGGAGTTACTGCACTTCCAGAAGCATAAAAAGTGGAAGGCGCGGTTGTAACAAAAAACTCATAATATGGAAATGGAAATATCTGATGAAACTTGTCATACCAAGTTCCATCAGAAAGCATGTAGAAATCACAACCAGGAATTTGAACATTTCCGCCATAAGGTTGCCAAAACTGCTGAACTAAATCATAGAATTTTACTTCAGAATTTTTGTATGAAAACTG
>JAGWIG010000121.1 GCA_028873515.1 Pseudomonadota bacterium
TTCGTCCTTTGTTCTCCGTCGACCATGTCGCCAGCTTGCATTGCATTTCACTGATTATCAAAGGTCTTCACCTTATTGTGGTCAGTTAATCCGCCACACAAGCCACTCAAACTGCCCCCCTTCGCCATGTGACCGGCTTTCCCGGCCTCCGACTACTACGAGGGCTCCGCCAGCCGGTACAGCATCGGGGGCACACTCCCTTGGCATCTGTACCCGCCTTCCCCGGTTTACATGCTGGACTCAAGCGCATGGGTGAGGTTGCCTATCGCAGTCTTTGTCCTTGCGTTCCGCAAGTCGTCATAGATGCCACGGTCTAACTACGCGCTCCCCGTGTCTCCGTACTGGGCGGCATACATATCCATCCAGCATTCGCGGTGCCCGTTCCTACGTGTATCGGGCACCGATCCATGTCCTGCCCGTAAAGCGGTGTGGGCAGGGGTGACATTTTCAACCCTCAGATGCGTTTCAATAGGTTCGTGTTCCTCAACCGTCCCATACTCAGCCTGGAGACTCATCTTGGCGTAACCGCTTCGCCGCAAGCCCCGTTTCCCACGGACTTCGTCACCTTGCCAGTGTCAGCAAGTCACCGCCGCTTCGGCTCTCTCCTCCCCGTAGCAGGAGAAGGGCATGCTCTCCGCAGCAGACAGCTGCTGCTTCGCGCAGTGCATTCCAGTCATGCTCGTGCAGCGTTAGCCCCATGCAGGCGGCGCCCGCTGGCCGGGCGTACCATAGGTAAAATCAGCCCCCCACAGCTGATTGGGCACCTCTGCTCCAAACCGCCGCTCCAATAAATTGGGAGCGATACGGCTTTCTTGCCTGATTCCCTTGTCACCGGGTAACCGGCAACGCTTATGACGGGCTTTCAAACCTGCTTCACGCATCAAACGCACCACCCGGTTTTCACTAACCGGCATGACCCAATCGTGCCTATCCCGAACCACTCTTGGCGAACCATAAGTCCGATTGCTTTCCTCAAAGCTTTGCCGAATAAAGCGCATCAACTTCCCGTTTTCCTGACTGCGCTGGCTGGGCGAACGCTCCATCCAGCCATAAAATCCCCCATGTGAAACATTCAGGGCCCGGCACATCAAACGAACCGGCCATATTGACCGGTGCCTGACTATAAACCGATACTTCACGCCGGGTCCCTGGCAAAGCATCCCAGCGCTTTTTTTAACGCATCACGCTCCATCCTGACCCGGTTAAGCTCCCGTCGCAACCGTTCCAGCCCCATCGATTCTGCCGACCGGATACCCTTTCCCGCGTGGGAATTCAAACCATCTTTCCCTTCCTCTCTTGCCCAGCGACGGATCAAGCTTTCGTTAACACCCAGTTCCCTGGCAATCCCTGACCTGGATACCTCAGGACGACCAGCAGCCAAAACCGCCTGCCGTTTAAATTCTTCCGTAAACTTCCCATGTTTCCCGTTTAATACCTCCATAACAATCTTCTCATCGAATGGAAGTGTCCGCAAATTTAGAGGAAGGCCACTATTTTAATGCCTGGCTACGCCAAATACACCCCTCACCAATGTCCACAATAGGGCCTGGAGCGGACTCAATTAATAATTCAAGCCGATGACTGCTCTGGCCGAACAGCGAGCCGTCTTACCAGCAACCTCGACCGTCTGCAACTGGCATGAAGCTGACATATCAACCCAGCTCAAGCCCTGAAATGTTTCTTGTTCATCCTATTTCCCTAGCTTCTGACTACTCTAAATTTTCGTCCCCTTGACTTGAGGGTCTTTCATGCTATGGTTTAACTCAAGAAGCCTGATTATAAGTATAACCCACTAATAAAAATAGGAAAATATATGCCATTCCCCGAAGAAAACCAGCCATCTGCCAACGAATCTACAGTCGAGTTCCAGCAGCTTCATGACACCCTGAATTTTTTTGATGGCCAGCAGATCCCGGTAAAATGGCTGAATCACCTTGCAGCGATCGATGAGATGGGTAGCCTGGATCTGGGACTGTCCAGCTCTGTCCAGATCGCCATCGATCTGGCTGATTCATGCCGAACGGGAAAACTATGCAAAACAGATCTGGAGCAGCTCTATCTCAAAGCGCTGCAGGCTCAAAAAGCCGTTACTCCAGGTACAGCCCCAAATAGCTCCCCTGCCGGATAAAATCCAGCCAAAGCCTTTTGGCTCTGAAATAGAAGATTTATCTATAGGATATTAATCGGAATTATGATAACTCCTTTGCCCAGTGCCCTCTGGGCGGGGGTAAGCCAATGAACTCCAAATCCGCATTAATCCATGGTGGGGAAACCCAGTAGATTCGGGACCTTCGGATCTACCCGCTACAGATAATCTTCACCCCGTCCCGGGCAGTACTGCTTCAACCTTCCTTCCTGCTTTGACCTGGCGTTTGTTTCCCCTGACCTTTCCTGACAGGATTGAAAGCTGGATCCTTGTTTCCTCTGCCAGACCTTATTTTCATCTCACTGGGTTCCTGTCCAGTCTCATGCTATTCACAAATTTCCCTTCCTTGACGAGATCGACTTTTTTGTTAAAGTTTTTTCATGAGGTCTAAAAACCTTGTACAACTTTCTAATTTTAAGGAACAAAAATGATTAATACACGTGAAATTGAACAGTACGCCAAAGACTATGCCGTCGATCTGCAAGGAGTCTATGAGGCCCTGGATTATCTTAAAAACCAGGGCGTATGCCTGGGGTGGCTTGATGTCCTCACCTCCCTCAACCCGGCAGGTGAACTCCAGGGAGATGCCCCTGTATCGATGAGTTATCTCATCGGTCTGGCTGAGGCCGTTGCGACAGGAAAACTGACCCAGAATGACATTCAGATGGCCTATGAGGAAGCCATCCAGAAGTTTCGAAACCAGAGGGATGATGTGTTCCTCACTAACGAGAATTTGACCCCCTGCGAGGCGTACTGAGCATCCAGCTCAATCCCGGTTGCAGGGGCAGGGCAAATCAATCCAGAAAAAAAACCATGTGTGCCAGATTGATTACTCTTTCCCTGCTCCTGACAACCTTCCTGCTTGGCCAATTGGGCATAGCCCCCCTTGTGGGAAGGTTTTCAGGCCGGGCTGCATGAAGGCAGCCTGCCCATAAAAAAACTCGGATGTTTATCAAAGCAATTTATCAAAGGAAAGTAAAACGAATGATGGAAACTGACAAAATACCGTCCTTCATGGGAAGACTGATACTGTTGCTGGCTTTGCCTATAGGTTTGGCTAGCTTACTCTGGTCGTCCAGTCATGCCCACCCTCCGATCTGGCGCATCCTCTTCCGGCACGCCGTCTGCCCCGTATTGCTGAAGCAGGGTATTAAGGTGACCCCAGTCACAGGAAATACAGCAAGCATATGCCAGGCAAGTCTCTCCATGGATTGGTCAGGGCAGATTGCACGCTTGACGGCTTACCATCAGGGCCACCGGGTTCAACTGCTCATCCCGGCCCGGGAAATCGTTGCTGCGGAAAGGAAATAAGCAAACAACCAGGGCGAGCCGGTTGACTGCTCCTCCTGGCCAACAAAGAAATCTCATCCCCAACATAGGATGGGTCATTAATAAAGATTAAAAAAAAGGAACTGCATGAATCGATCATTTTATATTTTGTCTGGACTCATATTATCAATTGGCTTGATATTTCCTGCTACTTTCAATCTGCTGGGGGCGCTCGACTCGACCCAGGCGCTGATCTTGCTGAGTCCAGACGCCTGCTCCTTCGCAAGGACAACCGGAATGATAATTCAAAACACTCCGATGGGTTGTGAAGTGTCTGGCCAATATCATACCTCTCTATTCGACAAGGGAGGCGTCCTAGCCCAGAGCTCCATCAGGCTGTCACTCAAGCCGCGACAGATCAGGGGAGTGGCAAGCATTTCCAGGACAGGAATAAACAGGAAAGAGACATGGGCGGTTGGCATACTGGCTGCTGACTTACTGGCTATGGTGTTTTTAGGATGGATGCTTATCCGTGAAATCGCATTTGGTACTGCGCCTAATCAAAAGGAGTCATAACATGACATCTAGTGAAAAAAGTGAAAAGAAAGAAATAAATGTTGTCTTGCTTCTTGGGGTCTTCTTCTCCCTGTTGAACCTGATGGCGAGCGTCATTCATCTGTCCGCCGCATTTGGCCCTCAGACCACCCAGATTGCCTTGACCCGGCAGGGCTGCACCTTCCTGGAATCCCTCGATCTGCCTGTCCAGAACCTGAATGGGCAGTGCTCTGTTATCGAGCCCTATCAGGAATATAGCTTTTCCAATGGGGGGACCATCGTGACAGCAGGGGGCAAGCCCATCGAGTTGGAAGGAGATCAGATTGTCGGAACGGTTCCAGTCCACGGCAAGAAGCTCCCCTTGAACCCGGAACAGAAACATACGATTGGCTTTACAATAGCCGCATCTTTTATCTTTGGAATAGCAGTGATCCTTTTCCTACGATCCTTGCCCTGAAACAGGATGCCGTATTTTAATACCTAAGGTCCACAGAAAATAATCCATAAAATACACATCTGGACTTGTCTCCCTGGAATCCCCTCTATCATAGAGGGGATTTTTTAATCCGGCTAATCAGACCCCATCAATAGGCCATCATCGCACTGCATCCACCTGCATGGAAGGATGATTATCCAGTCCCATAATAAACCAGCTTAATATAACGGGGCTTGCCCAAACCATTTCTTGTACTACAATGAATCCAGGTTAAT